>JAZKEE010000019.1:45018-112845 GCA_040387235.1 Pseudomonadota bacterium | reverse complement strand
GCTTGAAGTCGCCGGTGTCGGCAACCACGGTGGTGAACTGTTTGAGGGCGTCGAGCTGGTTCATGGGCAGGCTCCTTTCAGTCGCGACGGTTCAGCGCGCAGAGGGGTTCATGACCAGGGAGACGCCATGCGTCGCCAGGTCCAGGCTGACGGGGGCGCCAGGGCTCAGCGGCCGGGCCACTTCGGGCGAGACCACGAAGATGTCGCCCAGCGCGGTGCTCAGCGTGTACTCCATGACGTTGCCCAGGTAGGTGCTCTTGGTTACCCGCGCGGCCAGGCCTGCGCTGGCGGCCGGGCCGATGCGCCAGGCCTCGGGCCGCACCGCGATCTTGACCGGGCCCGCCGGCATGTCCGCTGCCGTGGGGATGCGCAGCGGTGGCAGCTCGGCATAGCCCTGGCCGCTGCTCATGCCATCGAACAGCATGGCCTCGCCCATGAAGCCGGCCACGAACTCCGAGCACGGCGACTCGTACAACTCGCTGGGCGTGCCGCGCTGGGCGATGACGCCCTGGTTCATCACGATGATCTGGTCGCTCACCGCCAGCGCCTCGCTCTGGTCGTGGGTGACGTAGGCCACCGTGAGCTTCAGGCGCTGCTGCAATGCACGGATCTCCTCGCGCATGGAGCGGCGCAGGCGCGCATCGAGGTTGGACAGCGGCTCGTCGAACAACAGCACCGCCGGCTCCAGCGCCAGCGCGCGGGCCAGGGCCACCCGCTGTTGCTGGCCACCCGATAGCTCGCTGGGCATGCGGTCGTTCAGGCCCTTGAGGCCCACGGTGTCGATCATGGCGGCCGCCTTGGCCGCCGCCTCGCGCGAGGCCATGCCCGACATGCGCAGGCCGTAGGACACGTTGTCGATCACGTCCATGTGCGGAAACAGCGCGTAGCTCTGGAACACCAGGCTCACGTTGCGCTGGGCGGGGCCGAGCGTGGTGACATCCTTGCCGTCGATGAAGATCTGGCCGGCCGAAGGCGTCTCCAAGCCCGCGATCATGCGCAAGGTGGTGGTCTTGCCGCAGCCCGAGGGGCCAAGGATGGTGGTGAGCGTGCCTTTCTCCACCGTGAAGCTGATGCCGTTGACCACTGCGGGCGCACTGGCCGATGTGCCGTAGCGCTTGGAGATGTTGCGAAATTCGATGCCGATCATGCGGGCTCCTTGGTATTGCTGGGGTTTTTCAGGGCGTGCGCCGGTCACTGGGCGCCACCGGCGGTGTTGCGCCGGCCGAGCTTTCTGCGGCCCACGGTCCAGTGGATGGCAGCAGTGACGATGCCCATGGCGATGATCAGCACCGTGCTGTAGGCCAGTGCCACGCCGTAGTCGCCCTGCCCCACCCGGCCGATGATGAAGGTGGTGGCCAGTTCGGTCTCGGCGGTGACGAGAAAGATCACGGCCGAGACGGTGGTGACCGAGCGCACGAAGCTGTAGATGAGGGCTGCGGCCACGGCGGGTTTGAGCAGCGGCAGCACCACTGTGCGCAGCGTGCGGGCGGTGCCTGCGCGTAGCATGACCGAGGCTTCCTCCAGCGACTGGTCCAGTTGCTTGAACGAAGCCACCCCCGCCCGCACCCCCACCGGCAGGTTGCGGAACACGAAGCACAGCACGATGATGATGCTGGTCCCCGTGAGCTCGAACGGTGGCACGTTGAAGGCCAGGATGTAGCTCACCCCCAGCACGGTACCCGGTATGGCGAAGGCCATGAGCGCCGAGAACTCGAACAGGTTGCGCCCGCGGAACTGCACCCGCGTGAGCAGCCAGGCCACCATCAGCCCCAGCGCTGCCGTGAGCGGCGCCGAAATGGCCGCCAGCTTGAGCGTGGTGAACAGCGACGGCCAGCCGATGCCCGCGAACTGCAGGCCGCCATCCCACACGATGTCGAAGGTCGAGCGAAAGTGCGCCAGCGTGGGCGTGTAGTCGCGCCCCCAGATCGTCACGAAGCCGCCACTGAAGGCGAAGACGTACACCACGGCCGTGAACAGCAGCCACGGCACCGACACCGCCAGTGCCACGCGCCGCACGCTGTCGGGCAGGCGCATGGGGATGCCCGCATCGCCCTTGCCCGACAGCGTGGTGTAGTTCTTCTTGCCCAGCAGGCCGCGCTGCAGGGCAAAGGCCCCCAGGGCGAACAGGGTCAGCAACCAGGCCAGCGTGGCGGCGCGGCCCTGGTCGAACTGGGCCCCCACGATGGCAAAGAACACCTCGGTGGAGAGCACCGAGAACTGCCCGCCCACCACGATGGGGTTGCCGAAATCGGCGATGCTTTCGATGAAGCCCACCAGGAAGGCATTGGCCAGGCCGGGCTTGAGCAGCGGGAAAGTCACGTTCCAGAACGTGCTCCACCGGGAGGCCCCCAGCGTCTGCGATGCTTCTTCCAGCGAAGGGCCGATGCCCTGCACCACGCCGCGCATGATCATGAAGGCTATGGGCGTGAAGGCGAGCATCTGCGCCAGCCCCACGCCGAACGCGCCATAGAACCAGCGCGAGGGCGGAATGCCGAAGGCCCATTCCATGAACTGGTTGACGATGCCGGCACGCCCGAACAGCAGGATCAGCCCCAGGCCCACCACGAAGGGCGGCGTGACGATGGGCAGCGGCGCCAGGATGCGCAGCGCGCCGCGGATGCGCGAATCGCTGCGGTCGTCGATCAGGGCCAGCAGGGTGCCCAGCACGGTGGTCCCCGCGCCGATCACCGCGCCCAGGAGCAGCGTGTTCCAGGCCACGCCGCACTGCATGCCCGAGTGCAGGCAGCCCATGCCCCAGATGCGTTCAGACCCCAGGCGGGCCAGGGCGGCGGTGATGCCCACGCCACCGGCCTCATCGATGAAAGCGCCCGAAAGGGTGCGCAGCACGGGGTAGGCCACGAACAACACCAGCAGCCCGCCGGTGAGCAGCACCGAGCTGGCCACGAACAGATCGCCCTTGAAGGCCCCCAGCCGCGCCATGCCGAAGGCCAGCAGCGTGATCAGCGCCACCAGCACGATGGCCGCACCCAGGCCGAAGCCGGGCTGCGTGGCGCCCGGCCCGGCCAGCAGCGCGGCGAGCGACAGGCCCTCGGCAGGCGCATCCGCGGGCGTTGCCGTACCGATGGCAAAGCCCTGCACCAGCAAGGCCGCGGCGCCCAGGCCACCCGCCCAGGCCAGCAGCTGGCCCTGGCGCCGCGTGGGCTCCATGGCCGCCGCAGCCAGGCCCGTGGCCAGGGACAGCGCAGCAACGATCAGCCAGGCACGCCGGTGCAGCAGCACCTGCGCCAGGCCGGTGGAAGTGTCGTGGCCGCCGACCAGTTCGCCCCAGCCTTGCAGCGAGAGCAGGCCGTCGGGGACCATGTGCCACGGCAGCACGATGAAGGCCGCCAGGCCAAGCGCGGCCCACAGGGCGATGGCGCTGTTGTGATGGGATTTCATGGGAAGTGCATTCCTCGCTTCTTTTCTTTACCGCGGCAGGGAGTTCACCTCGCGCTCCCAGCGCTCGATCAGGCGCTTGCGCTCGGCCGTCTTGCCGTACTTGGCATAGTCGTAGTTGATGAACTTGATCTTCTTGAAGTCCGGGACATTGCTGTCCAGCGGTGTGGCCTTGTTGGACTGCAGGTGAAACTGCTTGACTGCCACGGCCAGCGCCTGCGCGGACGGGGTCAGCGCCCATTCGTAGAACTTCTTGGCATTCTCCAGGCTGCGCGTGCCCTTGATGATGGACATGGAGCCCACCTCGGCGCCGGTGCCCTCGCACGGGGTGCTGGTGGCCACCGGAAAGCCCTGCATCTGCTCGCCCGGCGCATCGTGCACGAAGCTGATGGACACTGCGGCCTCCCCGCGCGCCACCGCCTTGATAGGCCCGGTGCCCGAGCGGGTGTACTGGCTCACGTTCTTGTGAAGCTGCTTGAGGTAGTCGAATGCCTTGTCCTCGCCCATGAGCTGCACCAGCGTGGCGATCATGGTGTAGGCGGTGCCCGAGCTCGAGGGGTTGGCGACCTGCAGCTCGCCCTTGAAGGCGGGGTTGGACAGGTCCTTCCAGCACAGGGGCGCGGCGAGCTTCTTCTTGGCCAGCAGTTCGGTGTTGAAGCCAAAGCCCAGCGGGCCGGAATACACCCCCACCGTGCGGTACGAGGTCTGCCGGGCCTGCTCCTGGGCCCAGGCGTGCAGCTGGCCCAGGTTGGGGGACTTGTACTCCTGCGTCAGGTCCAGCTCGGCGGCCTGCATGTGCGGGTCGCCGGTGCCGCCGAACCACACGTCGGTCTTGGGGTTGGTGCGCTCGGCGATGAGTTGCGCCAGCGCCTCGCCCGAGCCGCGTTTGACCATGTTGACCTTGATGCCGGTCGAGCGCGAGAAGGTGGAGGCGATCATCGAGCACCAGGCGTCCTGCACCGAGCAGATGACGTTGAGCTGGCCGGTGCCCTGGGCCTGCGCCACCGGGGCCAGGGTGGACAGGGCTGCGAAGGCGATGGCGGCCCATGGGTGTCGGGGGTTGTGCATGGCAGTTTCCTCAGGTGTGAACAGAAATGGAAGGCGGCAGCCGTCCCGCACGGGCCTGTGGGCAGGACCGCGCTGTCGAAGGGGACGGCATGGGGAACGGAATGCACAGGCTGCAGGCAGCCTGCGCAGGGGTCAGGGGCCCTGGCCCCAGGAGACGACGGCATCGACGCCGATGACCTTGCCCTGGTCGATGCGGTTGTAGATATGGATGGTGGCGCCCATGGCGTCGGCGATCTGGCGGCAGATGGACAGCCCCAGCCCGACCCCGCCCTTGGTGGCACTGAATGGCTGGAACAGGCGGGGGAACACCCCATCGTCGACGCCCGGTCCTTCATCCCACACCACCAGCTCGCGGATGCCCGCGCAGTCGCGCAGCAGCATGCCCAGGGCAGCGCCGTGCGGGGTGTGGTGGATGGCATTGGCCAGCAGGTTGCGCAGCAGCTCGCCCAGCATCACGGCGTCGGCAGGCACGTCGAGCGCCTCGCCGTCGAGGGAGAAATCGAGCCGCTTGGCGGCGATCAGGGGCGACAGCTCCATCACCGCGTCGCGTGCGGCGGCGTGGATGTCCGTGGGCTTCAGCCCGCCAGAGCGCTTGAGCTGTTCCAGCTTGGTCAGGCTGAGCAACTGGTTGGCCAGGCCGGTGGCGCGGTCCACCGTGTGCAGCATCTGCGGCAGCACCTCGGCCGGCGCCACGGTGCCGTCGATGGCCGACTGCAGCTGGGTGCGCAGCACCGCCATGGGTGTGCGCAACTGGTGCGATGCCTCGGCCAGGAAGCGCCGCTGCTCGTCCACCCAGTCGTGCTCGCTGCGGTACAGGGCCCGCACCTGCCGGGAAAGCGCATGCAGCTCGGCCGGGCCGGCGTCCTCCGGCACGTCGGCCAGCGGCTGCGCCATCGTCGCGACCGAGCGCTGCAGCCAGCGCCTGGCCCAGGCCACGCTGGCGCAGATGGCCAGCGACAGCAGCACGGCGCCGGCCACCAGCGCACCGCTTGCGCCGGACAGCACCGCCCTCGCCGAGGGCCAGCGATCCGCCAGGGGCATGCCCACCTGCACCACCACGTCCACCAGGGGCATTTCCGGTGCCGACCCGGGCTGGCCGGCCTGCGCCGCCAGGGATTGCAGCTGTTGACTAGACAGCTTGCGGACCGCAGCGGCGGCGCGCAGCAGGTGGCCTTGCCAGTGGCTGGTGTAGAGGTCCGGCGCATCGCCTGGCAGGAGCCGACCGCGCCAGGGGTGCGCAGCCCAGTCCCTGTCGCCGGCGACCCACTCCCCCTCGGGGGTGCTGATCCGGTAGCGCACCGGTTGCCTTGCAACGGTCTGCTCGCCTGCCGTACCCATCGGCTCTGCATGCGCGCTGGCCGCGTCGACGGTCCCGCTCGCCAATGCGGCCAGCGCCGTGCGCAGCTGCGCGTCCTGGGCCCGCCCCAGCTCGCGCTGGTCGGCCAGGGCCTGCCACAGGACCGTGGCCAGCACCATCGCCCACAGCGGGAGCAGCAGCGACAGCAGCAGCAGGCTGCGCAGCGATGCCGGGTGCCAGCGCCAGCGCAGCGCGGGCACCGTCGGCACGCTCACCGGCCACCCCGCTGCGCGGCCAGGCTGGCGTCATCGCACAGCAGGTATCCCACGCCGCGCAATGTCAGTATCTCGGCATTGGTGCCGGCAATCTTCTTGCGCAGGCGGTGCACCAGCACTTCGATGGCATCGGCCTGTACAGCGTCGTCGGCGCCGAAGACCGCCGTCCGCAAATCTTCCCTTGGCACCACGCGGTCGATGCGCAGCATCAGCGTGCGCAGCAATTCGCCTTCGCGCGGCGACAGGTCCAGCGGCACGTCGGAGTGGTAGAACACGCTGGCGCCCGAGTCATGCCGCAGCAGCCCGCAGCGCAGTTGTCCGTTGCGTCCGATGCGGCGGGTCAACGCGTGCAGCCGCGCTGCCAGCTCTTCCAGGTCGAAGGGCTTGACCAGGTAATCGTCCGCCCCGAGGTTGAGCCCGGCGATGCGCTCGCCCAAGGTGCCCCGGGCGGTGAGCACCAGCACCGGCGTGGTGTCACCCCCGGCACGCAGGCGCTCGAGCAGCTCCAGCCCGTCGAGGTGGGGCAGCGTGAGATCGAGCGCGATCACGTCGAACGGTTTCTTGCGAGCGATGGCCAGTGCCTCCAGACCATCGGAGCACACCATCACCTCGAAGCCACGCACCCCGAGGCTGCGGCTCAGGGCGCCCGACAGATCAAAATCATCCTCGACCAACAACAGTTTCATGCTGCCGATGATGCGCTGCCTGGCGCCTTGGCATCTACCGGAGTTACACCACGGGGAGCTGACAGGCAATCGAAAGCCAGGCCGGCGGCACCGAGGCATCGGCCGCCCTGCTGCCGGCGCGGCGGACAGGCACCCGCGAACAATCCGATTACCACCGCGCAGATAATTTGGCATAAATAATCCGCAAAGGGGATTTACACCAGGCATTACTGAAAGCCAAACGAAAGAAATCCTGCACATCAGGGTTGCCACCAATTTGCGCAGCAAACCGCACTGCGCCTATATTCAAGGCACTGCAGCAGTGCAGAAAATCGTCGACCACAATTAATCCACCCCAATTTTCAAAAATACGGATTTGGGTTGAATTTTCTTCGCTTGAAATACCAGGAGTTTCCGATGGCGCATATTCATGCAGGCATCCGCCGCAGGCAATGGCTTGCCGCGGGCGGGTTGTTGCTGGCCCAGCAGCCGGGGGTGGCCTTCGCATCGCCCCTTGCCCCCTCCGGCACGGAGCGCAAGTCGCCCCTGGTTTTTGCGGTGATCACCCCGCGCGGCGCCGAAACGGCCGTCGCAGCGTGGACACCCTTCATCCTGCGCATAGCGCAGGAGCTGGGGCATGCCATCACCGTGAGGACATGGACATCCTCCGACCCGAAGGCGCTGGCCCGGGCCTTCCAGAGCGGCGAGATCGACCTGGCCTGGGTAGGCAACTCGGCCGCATTGGCCCTGGTGGAGGACGGGGTCGGCGAGGTGTTTGCCCAGATGGTGACCGATAGCGGGAGCACGGGCTACCAGTCGATCATCGTCGCCCACAGGGACAGCGGCCTGAAGGTCCTGGACGATGCCCAGCGGCCAGGGAAAAAACTGGTCTTTGCCGATGGCGAGACGAAAAGCTTCTCAGGTCACCTGGTTCCCATGTACTACGCCTTCGTCAAGCGCGGCATCAACGACCCTGCCGCCCTGTATGCCCAAGTGCGGCGGGGCAGCCACCGCGACAACCTGATCATGGCGGCCGAACGCAAGGCGGATATTGCCACCGCGAACGACGAAGAGCTGGCCATGTTCAAAGCGCGCAATCCGGAGCTGGCCGATCAACTGAGAATCATCTGGACCTCTCCCGTCATACCCCAATCGCCGCTGGTATGGTCCACCGCCTTGCCGCTGGATCTGCGCCGGCGGATTCAGCAGGCCATCATTTCCTTTGGCAGGAAGAATGCCGCCGACCAGGAAATACTCCGCAAGGTGAACAATCTTTCAGCCTTCAGGAAATCCAGGAACTCCCAGCTGATTACCGCTGGCGATATCGAGATGTTCGTCGCCTGGCAGCAGGTGAATAACAGCACGGGCCTGTCCGACGCGGACAAGGCCGCGCGCATACGCGGCATCAGCGAACGCGCCTCTCGGTTGGAATTGCGCTTGAAGCTGCCACCCAGCGTGCAGTAGCTAAGGGACATGGGACGGCGCGGAGGCGTTTCATCACATTCCCTGCGGCGGCGCCGCCAGCACCGCGCCACCTGCGCCGCCGGGCACCGGCGGCACCCGCACCTGCGGCAGGCAGTCGGGGTACTCGCGCTGGATGAAGGTCACCAGCGCCTCGCGCACGCGGCAGCGCAGGTCGAACGCCAGGCCCGAAGATCGGGCCGAGACCAGCACGCGGATCTGGATGGTGCGGTCCGTCGCCTCGGTCAGCTGCAGCACGCTCACACGCTTGTCCCATTCGGGTGCGGTGTCGAGCACGCGCTTCAACTCCTCGCGCAGGGGGTCCAGGGGCAGTGCGTAGTCGGCATACAGGAAGACAGTGCCCAGGATCTCGGAACTGGTGCGTGTCCAGTTCTGGAAGGGGTGCTCGATGAACCACTGCAGCGGGATGATGAGGCGCCGCTCGTCCCAGATCTTGAGCACCACATAGGTGCCAGTGATCTCTTCCACCCGGCCCCATTCGCCCTCGATGATGAGCACGTCGTCGATGCGAAACGGCTGGGCCAGCGCGATCTGCAGGCCCGCGATCATGTTGCTGAACACCGGCCTCGCGGCGATACCCGCGACGATGCCCACCACCCCGGCCGAGGCCAGCAGGCTGGCACCCACCTGGCGCGCGCCGGGAAAGGTCATGAGCATCATTGCCAGGCCGGCCATCACCACCGCCGTCATGGCGGTGCGCGACAGCACGCGCGCCTGGGTGGCGATGCGGCGGGCGGTGAGGTTGTCCTCCACGTCGGCCGGGTGCTTGGCGATCACCCCGTCGGCCAGCCCGCCGATGGCCGCGATCAGCAGCCAGCAGGTGCCGGCGATGACGGCCAGCCCATTGAAGTGCCGAACGGTGGCGATGTGGCGCAGGTCATCGCTGGCCGCCTGCCACACCAGCTGCAGCGCGATCAGCGGCAGCAGCAGCCGCACCACCGGAACGCAGGCCTCGAACACCGCGCGCAGCACGGGCACATGGCCCGTGGCGCGCCGGAGCACCACGGTGGCAATGCGGTGCACGATGCCCGCCACCACGACGGCGGCCACGGCCACCGCGCCGGTATGGGTCCAGGAGGCCGGGTCGAACCAGTCCATCACATCCATGCGGGTGCGGCGGGGCGCTCACCCTGCATCGGCAGGGCATGGCGCCTGGGCTCTCGGGTGTCGGGCATGGGCTCTCCGCTAGGGGTGAAGCCGCCATTGTCGAAAATTGCTGCACAGCAGCATGTCAGCCAATGCCGACAATGCGCCGCCCTGGGCGCCCGGATCAGGTGGCGGACGTGCCGGTCGTCTGCGCGGCCAGCGTCTGCGCATAGCGCACGAAGAACGCCAGGCTTTCGGGGTTGGCCATGGCATCCGCGCGCGCCACCGATTCGACCGGGGCGCCGAGCAGCAGCTTGCGCAGGGGCACTTCCATTTTCTTGCCGGTGAGCGTTCGCGGCACGGCATCCACCTGCAGCACCGCATCGGGCACGTGGCGCGGTGATGCCAGGGTGCGCACCTGCTGCACGATGGCGGCACGCTGATCGTCACCCAGCACCTCACCATCGGCCAGCACCACGAAGAGCGGTAGAAAGGACGGGCGGCCCAGGTATTCGAGGTCCACCACCAGGCTGTCGCGCACCCAGGGCAGCAGCTCCACCGCGCGGTAGATCTCGGCCGTCCCCATGCGGATGCCGTGGCGGTTGATGGTGGCGTCCGAGCGGCCGTAGATCACCGAGGTACCGCGCTCGGTGAAGCGGATCCAGTCGCCGTGGCGCCACACGCCAGGCCAGGTCTCGAAATAGCTGTCGCGGTAGCGGCTGCCGTCGGGGTCGTTCCAGAAATACACCGGCATCGAGGGCATGGGCCGGGTGACCACGAGTTCGCCCACCTCGCCGACGACCGCCCTGCCCTGTTCATCGAAGGCCTGGGCCGCCACACCCAGCTCGCGACACTGGATCTCGCCGGCATGCACCGGTAGCAGCGGGCAGCAGGCCACGAACCCCGAGGCGATGTCGGTGCCGCCGCTCACCGAGGCCAGCCAGACCTCGGGCTTCACCGCCGCGTACACCCAGTGGTAGGCTGCGTCGACCAGCGGCGAGCCGGTGGAGACGATGGCGCGCAAGCGTTGCAGCCGCACGAAGTCGCGCGGCCGGGTACCGGCGTTCATCACCGCCGTGAGGTAGGCTGCGCCGCACCCCAGGTGGGTGACGCCCACGCTGTCGAGCAGGCGCCACAGGCCCTCGGGGCCCTGGTGCTGCGGGTTGCCGTCGAAGAGCACGATGGTGGCGCCGGTGAGCAGGCCGCCGACCAGCAGGTTCCAGACGATCCATCCCGGGCTGCCCAGGAACAGCATGCGGTCGTGCGCGCGCAGGTCGTGCTGCAGCGCCATGGTCTTGAGGTGTGTGAGCGCGATGCCGCCATGGCTGTGCACCATGGCCTTGGGCAGGCCGGTGGTGCCCGAGGAGTAGACCACCCACAGTGGGTGGCCGAAGGGCACCGGCTCGAAGGAGAGCTCCGGCGCCCGGGCGGCCACAGCGGCCAGCGCGTCGCCCCAGACCACGGTGTTGTGCCAGGGCGCGAGGGCACCGGCCTCGCAGTGCGGGCCCGGCACATGCAGCACCAGCTGCACCGAGGGCAGTTGCTCCAGCAGGGCCTGGACCTCGCGGCGGCGGTCGAACAGGCGCCCGCCGTAGCGGTAGCTGTCGGTGGCAACCAATACCTTGGGCCCGATCTGGGCAAAGCGGTCGGCCACCACGCCGGCCCCCATGTCGGGCGCGCAACTGGACCATACGGCCCCGAGCGATGCCGTGGCCAGGAAGGCCACCACCGTCTCGCTCCAGTTGGGCAGGTACGATGCCACGCGGTCGCCCGGGCCCACGCCGGCCTCGCGCAGCACCTGGGCGAGCAAGGCCACGCGGCGGCGCAGGTCGGCCCACGGCAGCACCTCCTGGCGGCCATCCTCGCGGCAGGCGATGATGGCCGGGGAGTCGGGCGTCTGGGCTGCGAACACCTGCTCGCAGTAGTTCAGCTGCGCATGCGGGAACCACTGGGCTCCCGGCATGGCCTGTGAGCCCAGCGTCACCGAGCGGTCGCCCCGCAGGCGCACGCCGAAGTAGTCCACGATGGACTGCCAGAAGCCTTCCAGGTCGTCCACGGACCACTGCCACAGCGCCTCGTAGGGGCCGGGCGGGTGGAGCTTGCGTTCGGCCAGCCAGCCCATGTAGTGGGCGATGCGGGTGGAAGCTGCAGAGGCGGCATCGGGCTGCCACAGGCGGGTGGGCTGATCGGTCATGGCGGAATGCATGGTGTGCAGGAACGAAGCGGCCGTGCTCAATCGAGCCGGATGTTGTTGGTCTTGATCAGTTGCACCGTCGCCTGCGCCTCGCGGTCGATCACCGCAGCGATCTGGGCCTGCGGCGTGGCGATGGGCTCGCTGCTGGCGTCGTAGAGCATCTGGGCCAGCGCCGGCTCGGCCGTGGCCGTGCGGAACAGGCCGTGCAGGCGCGCCACCAGCGCATCGGGCAGGCCCGATGGCCCCCACACGCCCACCCAGGTGCTGAACTCCAGGCCCGGCAGGGTTTCCGCCAGCACAGGCACGTCGGGCAGTACCTTGCTGCGCGTGGGCCCCGTGTACGCCAGCACCTTCACCTTGCCGGCCCGGATATGCGCGATGGCGGAACTGGGTGGCTCGAAGCCGATGTCCACCACGCCCGCCAGCAGGTCGGTGATGAAACTGCCCTTGTAGGGCACATGCTGCAGTTCGATGCCCGCGACGTTCTGCATCTGCTCGGTGAACATGTGCGAGGTGCTGCCCGGTCCGTGCGAGGCGTAGTTCAGCGCGCGGGGCCTGGCCTTGGCCAGCGCGATGAGTTCCCTGACCGAACCGGCCGGAAAGCCCGGCCGCGCCAGCAGGAACGAGCCGCCGCCGTACAGCTGTGCAATCGGCACCAGGTCCTTCTGCGGGTTGTAGGGCAGCTTGGGGAAGAGAAAGGGCGTGGTGGTGAAGGTCGCGCCCACGGCCATCAGCAGGGTCTGCCCGCTGGGCGGGGACTTGGCCACCACGTCGGTTCCCAGCATGCCGCCCGCGCCGGGCCGGTTCTCCACCACGACGGGTGTCTTGATCAGCCGGCCAACGTGCTCGGCATACAGGCGCGCCATGGGGTCGATGCCCACGCCCGGCGGCGTGGGCGTGACCAGGCGGATGGGGCCGTCGGGCCACTTGCCCTGGGCCCTGGCGGGCAGCACACCGGCCAGTGCGGCGGCGCCCAGCGCCCCCAGTGCGGCTCTGCGGCCGCCAAACCTGGCTTGCTTGTCGAATGCATTCATGTCTTGTCTCCGTTCGTTGTTTGTAGTTGGCAGTCGGGGCCGCAGCGCCCTCCGGTCAGGGTACGTGCATGTCCCACGGTGTCTTGCCATGCGGGAGCAATGGGCGTGCGGTGAGCGCGGCCAGCGGCTCACCGGCCTCGTAGCGGGCGATCATCGCCTCGGGATCGAACAGGATGCCCATGAAGTTCTCCTCGTAGGCGCCCGAGGCGAAGAACGCGTCGAGGTCGGCGTTGGCGGTGAACACGTCGTACTGCAACTCCACACGGTTGCCATCGGGGTCTTTGTAGTAGAGCGACACCGTGGGGCCGTGGTTGATGGTCCAGTACGGGAGGATGCCCGCGGCCTTGAGCCGGCGGAAGGTGGCCAGCAGCGCATCCAGCGTGGGGTAGGTGAAGGCCATGTGCTCCAGGCCGCCCGCGCCATCGTCGGCCGCAGCGAGTTCGGGCCGCCCGATCAGGCCGATGCGGTGGTGCTCGTCGTCGTAGGTCAGAAAGCACAGCATCTCGTTCTCGAACGCCGGCCAGCCCTGCAGCACCGTGAGGTACCAGGCGCGCGAGCGCGGCAGGTCGGTGACGCGCAGCACCACGTGGGCGAGCTTGGCGGGGCGGATCGGATGCGCAGCGGCATCCGGCAGGGTGCGGGGTTGCATGGGAACAGTCTCCTTTTTTGTGGTGTCGGGGGCATTGCCCTAGGGTTCGGCGATGACGCGGTTTTCGATGGCGCCGATGCCCTCGATCTCCACGCGCACCACGTCGCCCACCTGCAGGTAGCGCGGCGGGTCCATCAGGCCGCCCACGCCAGCGGGGCTGCCGGTGGTGAGCACGTCGCCGGGCTCCAGGGTGAAGGCGGTGGTCAGCTCCACGATCATGTCTTCCACACGGTGGGTCATCTCGCGGGTGTTGCCGTCCTGGCGCAGCTCGCCGTTGACCCAGGTGCGCAAGCGCAGGGCATGCGGGTCGGGCAGCTCGTCGCGCGTCACGATCCAGGGGCCGAAAGGGCCGTGCGTGTCGAACGACTTGCCCAGGGTGTGCGTGGGCGCGCGCATCTGCCAGTCGCGCACGCTCAGGTCGTTGGCCACCACGAAGCCGGCCACCATGTCCATGGCGTCCTCGCGGCGCACGTGGCGGCAGCGCCGTCCGATCACCACGCCCAGTTCGCCTTCGTAGTCGAACTCGGCGGAGACGCGCGGCAGGTGCACGGGGTCGTAGGGTCCGTTCACGCAGGTCACCTGCTTGTTGAACCAGGCCTGGCCGGGGTTGCGCACCAGGTTGATCTTGCGCGCCTCTTCCAGGTGCGAGGGATAGTTGCCCCCCAGGCCCAGGTATTTGCGCGGCGCGGGGATGGGGGCCAGCAGCCGCACGGCGGCCAGGTCCAGGCGGGGCGCGCTGGCGGCGGTGGCGCGAACCCAGTCGAGCCCTGGCTGGCCCAGCGCGATCAGCGCCATCAGGCCATGGGGGGCACCGGCGATGGCGCCCACGTCGGCCAGCGTGCTGCCGTTGACCACGCCGTAGCTGGTGCGGCCATCGATGGAAAAACTGGCGAGCTTCATGGTGCCACCGCCTCCTGCGCCGTGTGCAGCGCCGTGTTCTGCGCCGCGAACAGCTGGGCGATGGCGGCGCGGGCCGAAGCCAGCGCGGCGTCGCGCACCTCGGGGCCGCGGTTCACGCCCTCGGCACGCACCACGTCGAACTGTGTGATGCCCATGAACTGCAGCGCCGCGACCAGGTAGCGCTCCTGGAAGTCCTTGTCCTGCATTTGCGGGGTGCTGTAGATGTTGCCGCGCGAAGAGGCGATGACCACGCGCTTGCCGCCCGCCAGGCCGCGCGGGCCCTGTGGCGTGTACTCGAAGGTCTTGCCGGCCTGGGCCAGTGCGTCGATCCACGCCTTGAGCTGGGTGGGCACGCCGAAGTTGTACATGGGCGCCCCGATCACGATGGCATCGGCCGCGAGGAACTCTTCGAGAAGCAGGTTGATGTGCGCCAGCTCAGCCGTGGCCTGGGCGCTGGCCGGTTCGCTGCGCAGGCGCATGCTAGCCACGGTGTCGGGCGTGAGCTGCGGCGGCACGCTCAGCGCCAGGTCACGGTAGGTGACGTGCACGGCGGGGTCGGCAGCGCGCCAGGCGTCCACCGTTTCGCGGCTGAGCAGGCGCGAGACGGAGACCGCGCCGGTCAGGCTCGAATCCAGGTGGAGAAGGTTGAAGATGGTCATGGTTTTCTTTGCACGAGCGATGGAAAGCCGATGATCTGCGCGCACTCCGTTCCACACAACGGGATCAGAAGGAACGCATCGTTCCATCAATGGAACGACAATCGTGGCCATCATCGCCCCGGAGGCACGCCATGGAAGACCTGAACGACCTGATGTTTTTCGCCAAGATCGTGGAGCACGGCGGCTTCAGCGAGGCTGGGCGCCGCCTGGGCGTGCCCAAGTCGCGCCTGAGCCGGCGCATGGCCGCGCTGGAAGAGCGCGTGGGCGTGCGGCTGCTGCAGCGTTCTCCACGGCGCATCACCCTCACCAGCGCGGGCCAGAGCGTCTACGAGCGCTGCCGCACGCTGGTGGAGCTGGCCGAGTCCACCCACGAGCTGGCGCGCCAGGCCTCCGCCACGCCGCAGGGCGAGGTGCGCATCAGCTGCCCCATCACGCTGGCGCAGGTGTGGCTCACGCCCATCATCCCGGGCTTCATGCAGGCCTACCCCCAGGTGCGCCTGCACGTGACGGCCACCAACCGGCGCATCGACCCCATCGAGGAACGCATGGACGTGGTGATACGCGTGCGCCGCCCGCCCCTGCCCGATTCGGACCAGGTGGTGCGCAAGCTCGGCGAGTCCACCGACGTGCTGGTGGCCAGCAGCGGCTTTCTCGCCGCCGTGCCCTCCCCGCGCGAGCCAGAGGACATCGGCCACCTGCCCACCCTGTCATGGGCCGGCAAGGGGGATCGCTACACCTGGAGCCTGGCCGGTGCCGGGCGCGCGCTGGAGTTGCGGCACACGCCCCGCCTGGTGTCGGACGACATGTTCTCGCTGCGCGAGGCGGCCCGCGCGGGCGTGGGCATCGCGCTGCTGCCGCGCCGGATCTGCCAGGCCGACATCCGCGAGGGGCGGCTGGTGCAGGTACTGCCCCAGTGGACCTCACCCCGGGCCGACGTGCTGGCCATGTTCACCAGCCGGCGCGGCATGATGCCCGCCGTGCGCGCATTGCTCGAGTACCTGGACCAGCACCGTGAAGATGACTCCGATGCCTGACCCTGGGGCACCTTCGACCGTGCTGGCCTCTGCTACTGCGTCGCCCGGGCAATCGCCGCATGCAGCATCTGCGGCGTACAGGGCTTGGGCAGCACGTCGAAGCCCAGGTGGTTGATGTGGTCCAGTTGCTCGGCGTAGCCGGTCATCAGCAGCAGCCGCTGCGCTGGCCAGGTCTGGCGGATGTGCTTGGCCAAGCCCACACCGTCCATTTCGCCAGGCATCACCACGTCCGACAGAACCAGGTCGGGACGCTCGCCCTGCTCCAGCAGCAGCCGGCCCTTGGCGCCCCGGTCCACCCGCGTGACCCGGCAACCCAGTGATTCGAGGATGGGCACCAGGGAGGCGGCCACGTCATCGTTGTCCTCCACCACCAGCAAGGTCTTGTCCAGCGGCGGCAGGGACGGGTCCGGCCCGGTATCGATCACGGCCGCCTGGGCTGCCGTGCGCGGCAGGAACAGGCTGATGCGTGTGCCGCTGCCCAGGGTGCTGGCGATCTGCACGCGCCCGCCCGCGCGCTGGCACATGCCGTAGACCTGGCTGAGCCCCAGGCCCGTGCCCTCCCCCACGGCCTTGGTGGTAAAGAAGGGCTCGAACACCTTGTCCAGCAGCTCGGGCGCGATGCCGCTGCCGGTGTCGGCCACGTCGATGACGACCATCTCGGGCATGCCCTGGCCGGCTTCGCTCTCGGTGGCGTTGCGGGCATGGACCGTGAGCATGCCGCCCTTGGGCATGGCGTCGCGCGCATTGATGGACAGGTTCAGCAGCGACAGCTCCAGCTCGGCCATGTCCAGCACCACCGGGGCGGTGGCGGGGTCCACCTGCACCTCCAGCTGCACCTGGCTGCCCAGCACCGGGGTGATCAGGTCCTTGATGGGGGGCAGCTTGTCCTGCAGCACCACGTGCTCGGCCACCAGGGGCTGGCGGCGCGAGAAGGCCAGCAGCTGCCGCGTGAGGTTGGTGGCCGATTTCACGGCCCGCGCCATCGAGTCGATCTGCCGCGTGCCCACGTCGGGCGCGGTGCGCCTGAGCAGGTGCAGGTTGTTGCTGATGACCATCAGCGCGTTGTTGAAATCGTGCGCCACGCCCCCGGTGAGCCGGCCCAGGGCCTCCAGCTTCTGCGCCTGCAGCAGGGCTTCTTCTGCCCGGCGGCGGGTGACGATCTCGCGCTCCAGGCTCTCCATGGTCTGCAGGGAGGTGCGGGCGTTGCGCAGCGCCATGCGCGCGGCAAAGAACAGCGCAGCCACGGGAAGCGCGCCCAATGCCAGCAAGGCCGCCAGCTGGCGCAGCACCTGGTTGCGCTGCGCGGTCAGGTTCATGCCGGTGCCCACGTACAGCGGGTAGGGCTCCAGTTTGCGAAAGGCGATGATGCGGTGCTGCCTGTCCACCGACGAGACCCCGCGCACCACGGCAGAGGCCTGCCCCTCGCGCAGCCGCTCCAGCACCGGGCTGTTGGGGCCCAGGCTCTCGGGCGCGCCGGGAATATAGGGCCAGCGCGTGTAGATGGCGCCGTCCTCGCGGAACAGGTTCACCGCCAGGCCGGGCTCGTCGGCCACCAGGTCGCTGTAGAAGTCCTGGAAGTACCCGCTCAGCAGGCTCACATTGATGACCCCCCCGAAGTGGCCGTTGTGGTCTTCAAAGGCGATGCTGATGTCCAGGATCCGCTCCTGCGTGGTCTTGGTCACCAGCGGCGCCGAAACGTAGCGCTGGCCGGGCTTTCTCATCCGGTGGAACTGGAAATAGTCCCGGTCCGACACCTCGAAGACCGGCACCTGCGCAAACCGGCTGCTGGCGATGGGCTTGCCCTGTGCATCGATGATCCAGACCGACTGGATCTGCGGCTGGTCCTTGACACGGGCCAGCAAGGCCGCATGCAAGTCCGCGGCGTGGATGCGCAATTCCTGCGGGCTTCGGCCGCTGACCATGTCCAGAACCCGGTCCTGCAGCGCTTCGGATGCCGCCATCACCTTGGAAGCGTGCTCGTGCGCCACCCGCAGCGAACGGCTCACGCGCAGCTCGGCCTCTTCGCGCGCGTCCACATAGCCCACAGCCCCGAACACCAGGTAGATGAACAGCGGTACGGCTACGCTCAGAATGACCAGAAGACGAAGCCATTTCACCGACGCCTGGGCTTTGGACTGGATGTCTTCACGCGCCACTGGAGTACCCCATGTCGTTGCTGCCTGGAAAGAAACGCCCTCCCCCATGCGGGGCGCCCTTCAAAGTATCAACGAAAAGCAGGCCTGTTGTCAGCGCCAACCGCCTTTTAGTAGCCACGTTGGGCGACAGGGACCTCATGGCAACCCCAGGGCCTGCGCCAGGTAGGGCCCCGTGCGGCTGCCGGATGCGGTGGCCACGGCAGCCGGCACGCCCTGGGCCACGATGCGCCCGCCCTCCTCGCCCGCGCCGGGCCCGATGTCGATCACCCAGTCGCAGGCGGCCACCACGCGCATCTCGTGCTCGACCACCACCACGGTGTTGCCGGCAGCCACCAGGCCGTCGAGCTGGGCCAGCAGGCGGTCCACGTCGGCCGGGTGCAGGCCAGTGGTGGGCTCGTCCAGCACGTACAGGGTGCCGCCGCGCTGGGTGGGCCGCTGCAGCTCGGTGGCGAGCTTGATGCGCTGGGCCTCGCCGCCGCTCAGCTCGGTGGCCGGCTGGCCCAGGCGCAGGTACCCGAGGCCGATGTCGCGCAGCACTGCCAGGGGGCGCAGCACCTGCGGCTCCTGGGCAAAGGCGTCACAGGCCGCATCCACCGTGAGGCCCAGCACCTCGGCGATCGTCAGGCCGTTCCAGCGGATCTCGAGCGTGGCCGCGTTGTAGCGCGCGCCGTGGCAGGTGGGGCATGGCGCGTACACGCTGGGCATGAACAGCAGTTCCACGCTCACGAAGCCCTCGCCCTCGCAGGTGGTGCAGCGGCCCTTGGCCACGTTGAACGAGAAGCGCCCCGCGTCGTAGTGGCGCTTGCGCGCGGCCGGCGTGGCGGCAAAGAGCTTGCGCACCCCGTCGAACAACCCCGTGTAGGTGGCCAGGTTGGAGCGCGGCGTGCGGCCGATGGGCTTCTGGTCCACCTGCACCAGGCGCCGTATGTGCTCAGCGCCCGCGGCGATGCGCCCGGCCACGGGGACAGCCAGGGGCAAGGCATCGCCCGCGGGTGCCTCGCCATCGTCGGGCATGGCGCCGACCCCATCCTCGTCGTCCACCCCCAACGGGCGGCCCAGGTGCGCCGACACCAGCTCCAGCAGGGCCTGGCTCACCAGGCTGGACTTGCCCGAGCCGGAGATGCCGGTCACCGCCGTCATGCAGGCCAGAGGAAACGCCGCATCCAGCCCCTGCAGGTTGTTGCGCGTGATGCCTTCGAGGCGGAGCCAGCCCTGTATCTCACGCGGCGTGCGCACAGCAGGTGGGGGATGAGCAGCGCCGGCCTCACCGAACAGGTAGTGCCGCGTCTGCGATCGCTCCACCCCGGCCAGGCCGGCTG
Source organism: Pseudomonadota bacterium (assembly GCA_040387235.1). GTDB lineage: Bacteria > Pseudomonadota > Gammaproteobacteria > Burkholderiales > Burkholderiaceae_C > Acidovorax. The sequence continues at coordinate 93,631 of JAZKEE010000019.1, read as the reverse complement.
GCGGGCCGCTGTAGAGCACCTCGCCGCCCTGCTTACCTGCAGCCGGCCCCACGTCCACCAGCCAGTCGGCCCGGCGCATGGTGGCCACGTCATGCTCCACCACGAAGATCGAGTTGCCGGCGGCCTTGAGGCCCTGCAGCGCCGCCAGCAGTGCCTCACCGTCGGCCGGGTGCAGGCCGGCCGAAGGCTCGTCGAGCACATAGACCACGCCGAACAGCTGCGAGGAGAGCTGCGACGCCAGGCGCAGGCGCTGCAGCTCGCCCGGCGAGAGCGTGGGCGTGCTGCGGTCGAGCGACAGGTAGCCCAGGCCCAGCTCGATCAGGGCCAGCACGCGCTTGCGCAGGTCGCCGGCCAGGCGCTGGGCGGCAATCACCTTCTCTTCCGACAGCCAGTGCGTGCGGTGCACGTCGGGCGCGGCGGCGTGGGCCGCAGGCCGCTTGCTCCGCGTGCGGCCAGAGGGGGCATCGGGCGTGGGGTCGCCCTCCCCCAGCCGCCCTTCGGCAGCAGGCCGCAGCAGCTCGGCCAGCGCGGTGAGCGGCAGCTGCGACAGGCTGCCGATGTCACGCCCCGCAAAGGTGACCGACAGCGCCTCGCTCTTGAGCCGCTTGCCCTGGCACACCGGGCACAGCGTGCCCACCATGTACCGGGCCACGCGCTTTTTCATGAGCGCGCTCTGGCTGTGGGTGAAGGTGTGCAGCACATGGCGGCGCGCGCCGGTGAAGGTGCCCATGTAGCTCGGGGTCAGCTTGCGCTTCATCGCGTCCTTGACCTCGTCGACGCTGAAACCCGCGTACACCGGAACGGTGGGCTGCTCGTCGGTGAAGAGAATCCAGTCGCGCAGCTTTTTCGGCAGCTTGCGCCAGGGCACGTCCACGTCGTGGCCCAGGGTGGTGAGGATGTCGCGCAGGTTCTGGCCCTGCCAGGCCAGGGGCCAGGCGGCCACGGCGCGCTCGCGGATGGTGAGCGAGTCGTCGGGCACCATGGATGCCTCGGTCACCTCGTACACCCGGCCCTGGCCATGGCAGTGCGGGCAGGCACCCTGGGGGGTGTTGGGTGAAAAGTCCTCGGCATACAGCATGGGCTGGCCGCCGGGGTAGCGGCCGGCGCGCGAGTACAGCATGCGCAGCGGGCTCGATATCGCCGTGACGCTGCCCACCGATGAGCGCGTGCTGGGCGTGCCGCGCTGCTGCTGCAGGGCCACCGCAGGCGGCAGGCCATCGATGCTGTCCACCTGCGGCACACCGGCCTGCACGATGAGGCGGCGCGCATAGGGCGCCACCGATTCGAGGTAGCGCCGCTGCGCCTCGGCGAACAGCGTGCCGAAGGCCAGCGACGACTTGCCCGAGCCCGAGACGCCGGTGAACACCACCAGCGCATCGCGCGGGATGTCCACGTCCACGTCCTTGAGGTTGTGCTCACGGGCGCCGCGCACGCGGACCATGCCGCGTGCGGGGGAAGAATCGTCGGGGGGCGTGAAAGGCATCGGGCGCGCGGGTCAGGTACCAGGGGCAGCTATCCTAACCACGCCTGGCCTGGGCCATGGCTGTGCCGGTGCCGATGACCAGTTGCCAGCGCTCCGAAAGACCGAAGGGCGGCGCGCGTGCCACCGCCCTGCGTGAGGACTTGCGCATTCATGCATGGCAGCGCCCCTCAGTCCTTGTGCGCCGACCCCGGCTCGGCCATCTTGCGGTGCTGCTCGGCCAGCACCTGCGAGGGCGTGACCTTCGCCATGATGGCCTGCAGCTTGTTCTTGAGGCCGTGCACCACGTCGGCCTCGCCCTCCATCATGGCGTCAAAGCCGACCCTGGCCACGTCCGCCGGGTCGGCCTTGCCGTCACCCGCCCCTACCTGGGTGTCCAGCATGTCGGCGCGGGCGAAGAATTCGGTGTCGGTGGCGCCCGGCATGAGGCAGGTGACCGTGACGCCGGAGTCCTTGAGCTCGTTGCGCAGGGCGGCGGCAAACGAGTCGATGAAGGCCTTGGTGCCGTTGTAGACGGCCTGGAAGCTGCCCGGCAGAAAGCCGGCAATCGACCCCGTGATGAGGATGCGGCCTCTGCCGCGCCGCCGCATGGGGTGCCCCAGCTTGTGCAGCAGGTACAGCGTGCCGGTGATGTTGGTGTCGATCACGTGCTGCACGTCGGCAAACTCCTGTTCCAGGAAGCCCTTGCCCAGCCCGTGACCGGCATTGGCCAACAGCGCATCGACGGGCCGCCCGCCAATGGCGTCGAGCAGTGCGTCCACGCCCTGTCGGCTGGCGAGCTCGGTCTGCACCACCTCGACATTGGCGCCCAGCATGCGCAGGTCGCTGGCCGCCTGGTCCAGCGCCTGGTCGGCGGCGATCACGAGGTCGAAGCCGTTCTCGGCACAGCAGCGTGCCAGGTGGTAGCCGATGCCGGACGAGGCGCCCGTGACGACGGCGAGGGGGCGGACAGGGGTTTGCATGAGCGGCTCCTAGGGCAACGCACCATCAAGTCCTCGCGATGGCGCGTGCCCTGATTTGGGACGGGCTGCCAGGCGCAATCACAGCCATGGCCAGTGCCATGGCGAGCAGTTGCAACCCCGCAGACCGCCCAAAGCGGGGCGCGCAGCGCATGAGGGATTTGTTTTTGCGTTGCCTAAAGGCTCCATTGTGAAATCGCGGGCCTGCGCCGCCAGTCAGCGGGCTGCGCGACGTGCAGGGCGCAAGGTCCTACACGTGCCATGGGCCATACAGCCCCGCGCGATACCCACCACGGACCGGCGCCATTGCCAGGAGGGCCTGGCCTGGCCGGGCCTCACTCAACGCGCAGCGGCGCCCTTGAGTTCCTTCAGCAAGAGCACCACCTGGTTCGACGCGTGGCGGCAACTGCTGTTGAGCACCCTGAGCGACTGCTGCTGGTCGCCCGCCTGGAACAGGGTGACCACCAAAGCCGCCTGCTGGTGAAAGTACTGGTGCCGTGCCACCAGCATCGCAAATACCTTGTGCTGCCCGAAACGCGCGTGCCCGGTGCCAAACAGCCAGCGGCCCAGGTGGCAACGGTGGTCCTGGCAGATCAGCTCCGGGCGCATCAGCGCTGTGTTGCGGCCATTGACCATGTCCTCCAGGCGGCTGCGCCAGCGCTCGTGGACGGCGATGCCTGCATCGATGTCCATCTCCAGGGCGAAGTGGTCGGCGGATTCGTCATCCAGCACGAGCTCGCTGGCATTGCTCTCAAAGTCCCATGCCGCGTCCGGATTGGATCGGACTTGCTCGCGGACCCTGAGCAATCGGCTGAAAAATCCCATGTGCATTCCTGTTGCTTTCGGCCGCCGGTGAACTGCCGGGCGGGTGGTTTTTGATGCAGGCACGCCGAATTCAACGGTATCGACGGCGACGCGTGGATGCTGAGGGAAGCGGCCGCCGGGGTCCATAACCCAAATGATCTAGTGTCGCAACGCCGTTGTGCGGGTACCCCCGCTGGAAGGCGTCGGGTTCAACCCTGCGACGCCTCGCGGAGATCGAGCGCGTTCTGGGCCGCGGCGCCGCTGGCGGTGTTGTCGAAGATGCACCAGACGCTGCCGGCCTCGCGGGTGGCGGCCTGCAGCCGCAGCGCCAGGGCACTGATCAGCGCGGCGTCGTAGGCCGAGTAGTAGACGCGGGGCGATCCGTGCAGCCGGCAATAGACCAGGCCGGGCCAACCGCCGGGCGCCCGACCCGGGTCGTGCAGCACCGGGTCGGCCAGCACGCGGGCGGCCCGCCAGTGGGCCAGCAGCGCATCGCCCTCGGGCGTGAACCAACTGGCATGGCGTGGCTCGACGGCAACGCCGCCCTTGGCATGCAGCCGCCGCAAGCCGCCAAGGAACGCGTCGGCCACCGGCATGTCGAGTGACAGGCTGGGCGGCAACTGGACCAGCAGGCAGCCCAGGCGTTCGCCCAGTCCCGCCACCTGGTCCAGAAACACCTGCAGCAAAGGCTCGGCGTCCTTCAGGCGTGCCGTGTGCGTGATGCTGCGCGGCAGCTTGGCGCAAAAGCGGAATGCTGGCGGCGTGGCAGCAGCCCAGCGTTGGTATGTGGTGCGCTGGTGCGGCCGGTAGAACGACGAGTTGATCTCGACGGCCGGCAGGTTTCGTGCATAGCGCTCCAGATGGGAGCCAGCAGGGCCTGTCGAGGCAAACCGGTGCTGGCTGGCGCGTGGCAGGCCCCAGCCGGCGGTGCCGATCAGCAGGGATGCAGCGGCGTTGCCGCTCGGGGATTCCGGGCTGCGCACCGCCCCTGTGGGCGTCAGCATGGCGCGACAGACGCCCGCAGGCCCTGCGCGCCTGCGCCGCTGTGCGCGTAGGGCCGCCATGCGCGCAGGGGCTGGGCCAGACGGTCCGCCACCACCCTCAGCACGGCCGGGTTCCAGGGCATGCCGCAATGGCTGCCCTGTATTTCGATGGATTCGGACCGTGCTCTGCGCCGGGCATCCATGCACGCCTGCCAGGCGACCACGCCATCGCTGCGGCTGTAGATGGAGGTGGTGGGCACCGGTGGGGCCGTGCGCAGCGTCTCCAGCAACGCGGGGTCATCGGGTGGCATGCTGCCGTTGAGCAACCGATAGACCAGCCCGGCGTTCGTGTGTTCGGCTCCGGCTGCAAACGGCGTGCCGATGGTGATCACCTGGCGCACACGCGAGCGCAGCCGCTTGGCCACTTCGCGCGCGTAGATGCCGCCCAGGCTCCAGCCTACCAGGCTGATGGGGGCGGCATGGCCTGCGGTCTGCTCCCGCACGCCCTGCGCCAGGGTGTCGAGCCAGGCTTCGATCTCGCCCTTGGGGCCGGTATTGAGCCCCTGCCCCCAATCGAAGCACCGATAGCCCAGGCGCTCGCAGAACAGATGCAGTGGGCGCACGACGGTGGCGTTGGTGGCCAGGCCGGGGAACACCACCACCGCGTGCCGGTCACCCCTGGGCAGGGAGGTTTCCGCCATCACCTTGTGGCCCGCATATTCCAATGCGGCACGCACCGGCTCCAGCGCAAGCAGTGCACAGGAAGGACGGCGGATGGAGGGAGAAGATAGGGACATGGAGGCTCCGATGGGTCTGGCTTCCATGGTGGGGCCATCAACCGTCGTGCGATGCACCATTTCGCCCCCACCTGGGGTCGGAGCTGTCTTACGCCTGCGGGGGCTCACAGACACCCGCCGCTACGCCGGGACAGGTCGCGAGAGAAAGGCAGTGGACTGGGTCAGGCCAGGTCTTGCGCTTGCCTTACACTGGCCGATTACCCCACCAGGCGCCCACCATGGCTTCGCATGTCGATAAAGATCCGGTCCGCGCCTACGAGACCGTGCTGAACACCGAAGGTCCCGCAGGCCTTCAATTTCTCAACGCCAGGGTTCCCCACCGGTATTCTGCGGTCTATCGTCTCGACAAGGGCGTGCTGCACAACCTGTACGTGTTCGACAAACAGGGAGAGGTGGTGCCGGAGTTTCTTGAGGCCGTGCCGCTGCAGGACAGTTTCTGCCAGTTCGTACTGCGCGAAGGCCTGTTCAGGACCGTGGGAACGGCGCAGGATACGCGCCTGGATGGCCACAAATACCAAGGCGCCATCGGGTCCTACCATGGCCTGCCGGTCATGGACAATTTCGGCGAACTCTTTGGCACCATCTGCCACTTCGACACCGAACCGCTGGCCATGGCCGACCAGGAATTCCACGTGCTCACCCAGGCGGCGAAGATCCTGCCCAGGTACCTCAACAAGGCCCCCGTCCGGCTGGCGTGATCAGGGGCAGCCTGTCCTGCACCCCCTCAACTCATGAACGGTTGAGGAACATTCTGGTGGCAAGCAGGCCCACTGGCGTCCAGTGCAGCGCCGGCGACATGGCCTTAACCAGCAACTCGCGCTTTTCGGCCGTGCCGAGCGTGGGATAGCGCTGCTCGAAGATTTCCAGGTCCGTGTCGAGCCCTGCCGCTGCAGGTTCGGATCGGCCCCCCTTGGCAGTCTTGAGCCGCTCGGCCACGCGAAAGCTCATCTGCCGCTTCCCGGTGGCAGGCGTGGCGCCGGTCTCGAAGGGTGCCCCGTCGGCACTGGCCGGGCCGCGGATCCAGTCGTGGATTACCTGGAGTTCGTACGGCGAGAACACGCCGAACATCTCAGCACGCTCACCCTGCAGCAGGTGCCAGAAGCGGCTGTCGGTCACCGGCTGGTTGCGCTTGATCCAATGGGCCTGCTCCAGGGCGGCCAGAAACTGCGGCAGGTCGTCGGCGCTGGAGAGCCAGTCGTTCACACTGCGGCCCGCCACCTTGCAGAAGTCGGAGTGCGCGCCATGGCCCGAAGGCGCCTTGCGCGCGAGGATGGCGACCACCTCGCTGTCGATATCGAAGCCGTCGATCACGTCCCGTGTGCTGACTCCCACATTGCCCAGCTTGGCCCCAGCGCGCACCCTGCGCCAGTAGTCACCGCCGTCGTCGATGCGCGGTGCGGCCTCCAGCGCCGCCACGCAGGCGCGCTTGGCATGCCCGGTGTCGGCATTGTCGACCGTGACGTGCAGGGTGAAATAGTAGGGATCGATGCCCAGTTCGTTGAGCTCGTAGGCGGTGATGAGCAGGTGCAGGGGCAGTTGCTCGTAGCCGAGGTTGAAGCCCACGATCTCGGGCAGGAACTCCTGCGCATTCCAGCCCAGTGCCACCTGAAGCAGCCCTTGCTGGTACAGCGCATCGGGCAGGTCGTCGACGGGGTCCAGTCCATACTGGGCCAGCAGGGCGCGGTAGAGCTTCACGTGGTTCTTGTCGGCCAGGCCATCGCCCAGTTCTTCGACATAGGTGGTGACCAGGTCGGAGAGCCGGGAATTGTCCGCATGCGCGCACAGGCCATAGAGCCACGAGCCATCGACCAGCTTGGTGGGCGCGACATTGCGCAGGAAGTACAGGGCATGTGCACGGTTGGTGAAATAGCAGCGCGGCGAGCCGGCCTTGCGACCGTCCAGGTAGGCCTGGTACTGGCCGTGGACCTTCTGGATGTTGGCCTCCATCCAGGCCGTCAGATCTTCTGGGTTCTCCGGCAGATCGTCCTCGTGCGCAGCAACTTCCTGCAGGGTACTGCGCACGACATCGGCAGCCATTTCCCGCTCCTGCAGCGTCGGTATGTGGTTGGCCAGACGGTCATACAAGGGCGCACAAGACGCGGCCTTGACAGATGCGTGGGGCGAAGTGCGCAAGACGGTTGGTTCGGAACGGGGGCGTTCCTGCAGATGGAGGTACATGGCGTGTTGTGGGTAGGTATGGCCTTGAGGGTGGGCCATCGCCGGCGCCACCACCATCGGGCCAGGGCCCCCCTCTGCGTGGGCAGCCTCCTACGGCACACCCCAGGGCTACAGGTAGCCCCACTCCCGCAGACAGCCGAGGTTCTCGTCCGACACCCGCGCACCGATGTCGTTGCGGTAGCGCAGGTTGGGCGCGTAGACCTTGCGCGCCAGCTCCAGCGCGCTGGCGCGGGCCGACTTTACGGTGGGGGCGCAGCCGGTAGCCACGCCCACATAGCCGCTGGTGCCGCTGGTGATGAGTGCGCCCTGGCGCAGTTCCACCTCGGCAAAGGCGATGGCCGCGCGCTGCGCCACCGACAGACCCTCGTCCAGGATCACGGGCATGCCCTTGGAGATTTCTTCGTACCCCTGGGTGTAGGGGAACGGCGGCACCGTCAACACGATGCCCACGGCAAAATCCGGTGCCGTCTCGAAACAGGTGGCCGTCCGGTGGATCATCTTCTGGAAGATGGACTCCCACGGCTCCCGGTGCAGGCGCTCGCAGATCGCGTAGCCGGGGTAGCCGAAGCGGCTTGTGAACTCCAGCGGCCACAGCCCCTCTGCATTGGCCATCAGGTTCACGTTGATGTAGCCGCAATAGCCGCCATCGCGCAGCACGCCCGCCAGAGGCCTGAGCACCTGATCGCGCAGCCTGCCGCCGCCGGCGTAGCTGACCACGGTGCCCATCTCGCCGGTCAGCTCGCCCAGCTCACCGGGGAAAAATCGCTTGTGCTCGAAGTCGATGCATGCCGTGTCCAGGAAATCCGTGCCGTTGAAATACCCGCCCACCCCGATCTCGATGCCCTCGATGTACTCCATGAGCACGAAGTCTGGAGAAGGCACGGGCGTTTCGTGCGCGCTGTAGAAATGGAGCAGCGCGGCCAGGTCGCTGCTGTCACCCCTCTGAGCAATGCAGTTGCGTGTGCGCGGGCTGTTGGCGCCGTTGAACTTGAGCACATAGCGCTGCCGACGGGAGCCGATGAAATCCGCGGCCGTGCGGTAGGAGGTGAACGGGTGAGTCGCCGCTGTGCGCAGGCCCGCCTCGCGCAGCACGGCCTGGCCATACTCGCGCTCGGCCTCCAGCCGATCACCCAGGGCGCTGCCCCCGATTACGTTGAAGCCCTCCCTGCGCAGCGCATCCTGCTGCGCACCCTGGTCCGCAGTCTCGAAGAGGATCAGGCCCTCGGGCCCTGCCTCCCTGATCCAGCCAAGTTCCTTGCACCAGTCCTCTGTGCGATCGAGCATGCCGGCAAAAACGCCATGGCTGGCAGGGTCGCGCACGAACACGCGCACCTCGTGCCCGCGTGTCTGCATGCCGCCGTACATGGCGGCCAGGTCATTGCACTCGCCAACGCCCAGAATCCTCATGCCGCAGGCCTGCGCACGACGAGCCCGATGGCGGCGATGCGGTCCACACCTGCGTACTCGGGCCGGTCAAGTTCTTCGCCAAAGACGTCGGGGTCGATCTCTTGGCGAGTGAACGGGCAGCCCGCGCGCGCCGCGGTGCCGGCGGCCCATTCGGAGAATGGGTCCACCCCCTGGACGATGGCGCTGCCGGTGTAGAGAATGAGGCGGCCGCCTGGCGCCAGGTGCGCAATCGCCTGCTCCAGAATGCGCTGCGAAAGCCCTTCGCCATGGTCGCCCCCGCCATGGCGGTAGGTGCGCCGGTCTGCATCGACCAGGTAGGGAGGGTTGGAGACAATCAGATCGAAGTCGCCGTCAATGTTCGTGAACAGATCGGACTCTACGAAGGTGCAAGCCTGCACCTGTGCCAGTCGGGCATTGACCCGGCTCAGCGCCAGGGCCCTGGGATTGATGTCCGCCAGCACCAGCTCCCGGACCGGGCCACCTGCAGCCTGCGCCGCCACGATGCCACCCGGACCACCACCACACCCCATGTCCAGGATGCGGCTGGCCACCGGCAGAGGGCGGGCAGCGAGTTCGCGCTCGATCAGCGCCGCAAAGCGGTAGGTGTCGGGACCGAAGAAGACGGCGTCTTCCTCCACCGTGGGGAATCCGGAATGGGCGTACAACCCGCCGGCCAGGCTGCTCATGCGCACGGTACTTTGGTACATGCCCTTGTACATGCCCGTTTCCAGGGCCTGGATGAGCCCCTCCCGGTGAAGCCTGTCAGCCCATGGCGTGGGCATCATTGCGCCGTCGAACGGCAGGTTCCATCCAAAGATGTCGCGCAGGTCCTGGGCAGGTACGTCGCCGCGGTTGCGCAGTACGCGCTGGTGCGTCAATGGCGTAGCAGTGGTGAATTCGTAGTGCCTGGATTTCAGGTAATTGCCCAGCTCCACCAACCGGGCCACGCTGTTGTCGTTCATGGTGCTCTTTTTAATGTCGCGGGTCGCCAGCGTTGGCGCGCTGTCTGAGTGGGTTGTTCAGCATCCCTGGTGCAGATGCACTTCAAGGCGGTGCCCAAGGCACTGGGCGAGCCCAGTGTCCGGTCCCACGCCTGGCAAACCCTCTGTCGATGGCTGTGCCGGCATCTGACCAGTTGCCTCGGACGGCTCCACCAGGCCCACGGCGGCAGAAGCGCCATAGGCGACCATGGACAGACCCTCGCCGATGAAGTTCATGGCGCTGAAGGTGGAATGGGAGGAGAGGAACATGGTGGGCCTGCATGATGTGGCTGGTCCATCATGGGCATGCGGCATGCCATGGCCTGTAGGAGGAGCGGCACAACCGTGGCCGGCCCTGGCGGCACCGGCATCCCAACCGCTGCGGTGCTGGGCATTGTCTTACCCCGGTGGCAAAAGAAAGCGAGAACAATGAACAGTGAAGGCGAGCTCATTCGCCATGCAGGAGAAGACCATGGTCAACGGCACTACCCCATCCAACGCTTCGTGGCCCTTCCCCTCCGGGCACCCGTTCCGGAGCGCGACCACGGCCAGGACGCCCGGGCCCGAGCCATCGGCAAAGGACGAACCTGACCACGTGGAGCAGGAACTCGTGGACGAGCAGCTCGAACACGACCGCAATACCGCCAAGGCAGTGGACAGCAAGCTCAAGGGCAACGACAAGGCATCCTGATGCTGGCGGGAACGCAAAAAGCGCCGTACCAGCCTGCGGGCCGGTACGGCGCCTTGTAGTTGTCCTGCGACCCACCTTTGCAGCGGTGGCCAGGCAGTCATCCCAGGGTGATGACAGTCCCCAGGGTCACTGGATCAGGTTGTTCTTGAGCGCGTAGTAGGTCAGGTCGCTGTTCGAGTCGAGGTGCAGCTTTTCCATCAGGCGCGTGCGGTAGGTGCTCACCGTCTTCACGCTCAGCGACAGGTCTTCGGCGATGTCGCCCACGTTGGCGCCCTGGGCGAGCTTGAGGAACACCTGGAACTCACGCTCCGACAGGTGCTCGTGCGGTGGGCGCTCGCCGGGGCGGTTGAGCTGCTGGGCCAGCAGCTCGGCCACGGTGGGCGTGAGGTAGCGCTTACCCAGAGCGATGACGCGGATGGCCTCCACGATATCGGAGGGCTTGCAGTCCTTGTTGAGGTAGCCGCTCGCCCCCTGGCGGATGAGGTTGATGGCGTAGTGCTCTTCGGGGTAGCCGCTCAGGATCAGGATGCCCATGTCCGGGGCCTTGGCACGCAGCATGGACATGGCATCGAGCCCGCTCTGCCCGGGCATGGCCAGGTCCATCACGAGCACGTCGATGTCATGCTCGCGGATGAGGTCGATGGCCTCGCGCCCGTTGGAGGCCTCGCCCTCCACCCGCAGGTCCACGTGGTCGGCCAGGAACTGGCGCAGGCCTGCACGAACGATTTTGTGGTCATCCACGATGCCGATCTTGATCATTTTGGTTTTTTCTGAGGTTGATGAAAAGCTGTCTATGAGAGGTAAAAGTCAATTCCTGGGTGCGCCCTTGGGCACATAGCCCAGCAGGCGCATGGCACCCGACAGGGACGCGGCGGCTGTCGCGTAGCCCTCCCAGGGCGCATTGCCCTGGCGCAGGCGATCGCCCACCGTGCGCACCGTCCAGTGCGCGCCGCTGGTGAGCGCGTCCAGTTCCTTCCAGGCCACGGGCACCGAGATGCCCATGCCCTCGCGCGAGCGCGCGGACCAGGCGCTCACGGTGGTGGCCCCGCGCCCGTTGCGCAGGTAGTCCACGAAGACCTTGCCCACCCGGTTGCGCGGCCCGCTCTTGGCCACGAAGCGCGCGGGTATGGTGTCGGCCAGGTGCTGCACCACGGCCTGCGAGAAGCCCTTGACCGCGTCCCAGCCCTGCAGCCGCTTGAGGGGCACCACCACGTGCAGCCCCTTGCCGCCGCTGGTCTTGAGAAAGGCCGGCAGGTGCAGCTCCTGCAGCATCACCTGCACCAGCTGGGCGGCCTCCTGCACGTTCTCCCAGGGCACGCCCTCGCCGGGGTCGAGGTCGAAGGTCATGCGGTCGGGCCGCTCGATGCGGTCCTTGCGCGCGTTCCAGGTGTGGAACTCCACCACGTTCATCTGCGCGGCCGCCAGCAGGCCCTCGGGCTTCACCACCTCGAGCAGTGGCGCATGGCCTTCGTCGAGGGCCGGATCGAGCAACGCGACGCCGTCCATGGTCCCCTTGTCCAGGTGCTTCTGGAAGAACAGCTCGCCGCCCACGCCATCGGGCGCGCGCACCAGCGACACGGGGCGGCCCTTGAGGTGCTCCACCATCAGCGGCGCCACCGTGGCGTAATAGCGCACCAGCTCGATCTTGGTGATGCCGGTAGAGGGGTCGATCACGCGGTCGGGGTGGGAGATGCGCAGCGAATCGGGCAACGCCGACGCGTCCTTGGCCGTGCCGGCCTTGCGGGCCGGCTTCTTCTTTGGATCGATGGCGTCCATGGCCTGCGGCTTCTCCTGCACGATGGCTTTTGCGGGCTTGTCCGAGCGCAGGCCGTGGAACACCGAGTGCCGGATGCGCCCTTCCTTGGTCCACTCGGCGAACGACACCTCGGCAATCAGGCGCGGCTTGACCCAGTGGGCCTTCTTGCCGGTGGCGGTGCCCTCGGGGAAAGGGCTCTTGGTGCTGGCCAGCGCCGTGAGCCGGGTGTGCAGCTCCTGCAGCGTGCGCTCGCTGAACCCCGTGCCCACATTGCCCGCGTAGCGCAGTGCGCCATCGTCCCCATGCACCCCGAGCAGCAGCGAGCCGATGCCGGTGCGCGAGCCCTGCGGGTCGGTGTAGCCGCAGACCACGAACTCCTGGCGGTGGCTGCACTTGAGCTTGATCCAGTCGGCATTGCGCCTGGAGACATAGGGCGCAGACTTGCGCTTGCCGATCACCCCCTCGAAGCCCAGGTGGCAGGCCGAGGACACCAGGTCCGAGGGCTTGGCCTCGAAGCCTTCGCTCAGGCGCACGCTGCCGGTCTTGGCCCCGTCCAGCACGGCGCGCAGCCGCTCGCGGCGCTCGATCACGGGCAGGTGGCGCAGGTCGTTCCCATCGGCATAGGGCAGGTCGAACACGTAGTACACCAGGTCCTTGGCCACGCTGGCGTCAAAGGCGTTCTGCAGCATCTGGAAGTCGGGCGTGCCATGCTCGTCCACGGCAACCACCTCCCCGTCGAGCCAGCCGGACTGCAGCGGCAACAGGCCAATGGCCTTGACCAGTTGCGGCATGCGGTGTGTCCAGTCGTTGCCGTTGCGCGTGAAAAGGCGCACCGATCGGTTGTGCACCCGTGCCAGCAGGCGGTAGCCGTCGAACTTGAGTTCCCACAGCCAGTCCGTGGTATCGGCCGGCGGCTTGTCGACCAGGGTGGCCAGCTGGGGGGCCAGGGTGTCGGGCAGCGGGACCTTGGCCATCTTTGCGGGCTTGGCCGGCGGAGCCTCTGCGCGGGCAATGCCTGCCACCCTGGGCGGAGCCACCGGCGCCAGTGAGGTCACGCTGTCGGGCATCTCCTCGACCACGCTGAACTCGGCGGCAGGCCGCTCGAAATCGTCGTGCTCCTTGATCAGCAGCCACGGGGGTTGCCGTTCATCGCCTTTGCCGCCCTTGCCGTGCATGCGCACCAGCGTCCAGTGGCCCTGGAGCTTGTGGCCGTGCAATTCGAACTTGAGCTTGCCCTTGCGGTAGCCCTCGGCCGCATCGCCCACGGGCACCCAGTAGCCGCGGTCCCAGACGATGACCTTGCCGGCACCATACTGCTTGGGCGGTATCTGGCCTTCAAAGGTGTTGTACGAGATGGGGTGGTCTTCGACCTGCACGGCCATGCGCTTGTCGGCCGGGTCCAGGCTCGGGCCCTTGGGCACGGCCCAGCTCTTCATGGTGCCGCCCAGCTCCAGGCGCAGGTCATAGTGCAGGCGGCTGGCCCAGTGCTTCTGGATCACGTACTGCAGAGCCCCGGCGCCGGGCTCTCCGCCCTCGGCCGGCTCGGGCGTGATGGCGAAGTTGCGCTTTTGCTGGTAGAGGGCAAGGGAGTCGGCCATGCGCTGGTGTCTCGGGTGCTCAGGCCGCCCGGCGCGCTGGCGCCTTCTTGGCTGCCGTCTTCTTGGCGGGGGCTTTCTTCGCAGCGACCTTCTTCGCAACAGGCTTGGCAGCGGCCTTCCTGGCGCTGGGCAGCGGCGTCACCGAAGCCGCCTGGCCCCTGGAGGACGCGCCGCCCTTGCTGCCCAGGCTGCGCTTGAGCAGCGCCGTCAGGTCCAGCACGTCGGCACCCGCCGGCGCGCTCTCCCTGCCGCTGTCCACCTTGACCACGGTGGCGGTCTCGCCCAGGGCCACCTTGCTCTCCACGAGCTTGTGGATCTCGTCGGCGAACGAGTTGCGAAAGGTGTCCGCATCCCAGGGCTGGGTCATGTCGTCGATGAGCTGCAGCGCCATGGCCATTTCCGCGTCCTTGATGCCTGCGGCCTTGGCGTCGAGTGCAGGCAGGTTCAGCAGCTCGAACGAGCGGATCTCGCCGCCCCAGCGCAGCAGGTTCAGGATCAGCGCGCGGCCGCAGGGGATCAGCACCGCCAGGTGCTGCTTGGACTGGATGACCACCTTGGCCACGCCCACCTTGCCGCTGGCGCGCAGTGCCTCGCGCAGCAGCGCGTAGACCTTTTCGCCGCGTTTGAGTGGCGCCGTGTAGTAGGGGCGCTCCAGGTAGACGAACGGAATCTCGTCGGCGTCGAGAAAGGTCTCGATCTCGATCGTCTGGGTGATCTTGGGGTAGGCGGCAGCGATCTCTTCGGGGCTGAGCACCACGTAGTGCCCGTCCTCGTATTCGATGCCCTTGACGATGTCGGCCGAGGCGATCTCCTTGCCCGTGACCTTGTTGATGCGCTTGTAGCCCACGGGTTCCATGGAGCGCTTGTCCAGCCAGTCGAAGTCGATGCCCGAGCTCACCGTGGCCGAATAGAGACCTACGGGAATGTGCACCAGGCCAAAGCTGATGGCCCCCTTCCACATCGTGCGCGTGGAAGTGGGTGCCTTGCCTTCGTCTTCTTTTGCCTGGGCCATCGCAGCGCCCTTCAGCGGGTATGGCTCAGGTACTCGCGCACCTTGTCGGCCGAGGAACCCACGGCCGCTACCGCCTCGCGCAATTGCGCTTCGGTCACGCCCAGGCTGTTGGTCCAGTCGCGCACTTCGTAGTGCTCGCTGAGGCTGATGAAATGGCGGTCCTGTGCGGTCTTGCTGTTGTCGTCGCTCATGGCGTTGTTCCTTCTCAGAGGGTGCTCTGGAAAGTAACATCCGCCTTGCGGCGACCTTGTAGGACAGCAGCCGATCCACCCCCCGGTGAAATGCCCGCCCTTAGGATTCAGGCGGCCTGCAGCCGGACATGCAGGTGCGGCCCCGCCGCCAGGTCAAAGACATCGGCGCGGGCCAGGTCGGGGCTGTGGAGGAACTGCATTTCGACGAAATCCGCCGTGAGCTGGCTGGCAACGGCCTGCAGCAGCTCGCTGGCACTTTCCAGCCCCGCGCCCGTGGCGCCGTTGCCCTCCAGCGTGTAGCTGTAGCGCCCCTGCCGGTGGGTGACGAGCGCCAGGGCAATCAAGTGCCCTTCGGTATCGCCCGCGTACACCCTGCCTCCGGGGAAAAAGAGGGTATAGCAGCGCACTTTCTGCAGCTGGTCCTGGCCGGGCGCGTGGGCGATGGCAGCCTCCGTGGAGATGGTGTTACGGCAGGGCCGACTGCCATGGCAGCCGCCCTCACGGCAAATTCTGCGGCCTCCATCGCATGCGCGCAAGCGACAAAGCCTGCCGGGCAGCGCAATTCGGCCGCGTCCTACAGAAATCCGCGCGCGGATTTCCTACGATGCTTACGTTCGGTCACGTTCGTCGTGGCCTTATGCTGTCCAGAACTGCAGCTTCTGTTCCGCAGGGCTGCCTCCCAGCCCGCCCCATCCACCCCTTCGATCGCGCACCGATGGCCGCCACCCGAACCAAGAAGAAAATCCCCCTCGAAACGCCTGTCGGCATTGCCAAGTCGCCCACCGGCATCGCAGGCCTGGATGAAATCACCGAGGGCGGGCTTCCCGCCGGGCGCCCTACCCTGGTGTGCGGCGCCGCAGGCTGTGGCAAGACCATGCTGGCGGCGGAATTCCTGGTCCGGGGGGCCATCGACCACGGCGAGCCTGGGGTGTTCATGATGTTCGAGGAGTCGGCCGACGAGCTGACGCAGAACATGCGCTCCCTGGGCTTCGACCTCGACAAGCTGCAGCGGCAAAAGAAGCTGGCACTGGATTTTGTGCGCGTGGAGCGCAGCGAGATCGAGGAAACCGGCGAGTACGACCTCGAAGGCCTGTTCATCCGCCTGGGCTATGCCATCGACTCGATCGGCGCCAAGCGCGTGGTGCTCGACACCGTGGAGGCGCTTTTCGCGGGCGTGCCCAACCATGCCATCCTGCGCTCCGAGCTGCGCCGCCTGTTCCGCTGGCTCAAGGACAAGGGGGTCACGGCCATCATCACCGCCGAGCGCGGAGAAAGCGCCTTCACCCGCTACGGGCTGGAAGAGTACGTGGCCGACTGCGTGATCCTGCTGGACCACCGCATCGCCGACCAGGTCTCCACACGGCGCCTGCGCGTGGTCAAGTACCGCGGCTCGGCCCACGGCACCAACGAGTACCCCTTCCTCATCGGCCGCACCGGCGTATCGGTGCTGCCCATCACCTCGCTGTCCCTCAACCACCAGGCCTCGCGCGAGCGCGTTTCCACCGGCATTGCCGGGCTCGACGAAATGCTCGACAGCCGGGGCCTCTTTCGGGGCAGCAGCCTGCTGGTGTCGGGCGCGCCCGGCACCGGCAAGAGCAGCGTTGCAGCGAGCTTCGTGAACGCCGCCTGTGCACGCGGCGAAAAGGCCGTGCTGTTCGCCTACGAGGAATCCGAGAGCCAGTTGCTGCGCAACATGGAGTCGATCGGCCTGAACCTGCGCCGCTGGGTCGACAAGGGCCTGCTGAAGATCGAATCCACCCGCCCCACCCTGCAGGGGCTGGAGCAGCACCTGGTGCACATGTACGACCTGGTGCGCGATTTCGCGCCCAGCGTGGTGGTGGTCGACCCCATCAGCAACCTGACCTCGCAGGGCGACGATGCCGGGCTCAAGATCACGCTGATGCGGCTCATCGATTTTCTCAAGACCCAGGGCACGACCGCCCTGTTCACCAGCCTCACCGCCGATGCGGCCAACACCCCCATGGCCACCTCGGAGGTCGGCGTCTCCTCGCTCATGGACAGCTGGCTGCTGCTGGCCAACGTGGCCGTCAATGGCGAGCGCACGCGAACGCTGCAGGTGCTCAAGTCGCGCGGCATGCCGCACTCCAACCAGGTGCGCGAATTCGTGTTCTCCGACCAGGGCGTGGACCTGGTGGACGTGTACCTCTATGGCGACCAGGTGCTCACCGGCACCGCACGCATCGCCCACGAGGCGCAGGTGCTTGCCGCCAACGACCTGCTCGGGCGTGACCACCAGCGCCGCCTGCGCGACCTGGCCAACCGGCGCAAGGCGCTGGATGCGCAGATCGAGGCCCTTAATGTGGAAGCCCAGGAGCGTGCCGGTGAGGTGCAGTTCGACATCGAGCGCGAACAGCTTGAAGCCCAGGGCGTGCAGGAGCGTGCCCGCAGCATCGCGGCCAGGCGCGGCACCAGCGGCACCAGGGGCCGGCCCGCCGCCAAACCCGCTTCACGCAAAGGTTGACCCCATGGCAACGATCACGCCCCTGCGCGAAAAGGCATCTGCCGCTTCCCTCAAACCCGAATGGCAGCTCAGGCTCTACGTGGCCGGCTCCACGCCGCGCTCCAGCGCGGCGCTGGAGAATCTCAAGCGCCTGTGCGAGACGCACCTGGCCGGGCGCTACAGCATCGAGGTGGTGGACCTGCTGGTCAACCCGCAACTGGCGGCGGGCGACCAGATCCTGGCCGTGCCCACCCTGGTGCGCAAGTTTCCCGAGCCCATCCGCAAGATCATCGGCGATCTGTCGAACGAAGAACGCGTGCTCGTCGGGCTGGACGTGAAGCCCCTTGTGTGAACCCCATGACCGAAACCCGCCATGTCGTGCATCGCGATCAGCCAGCCGAGGTCTCGCTCGCCAACGACTACCGGCTCTACGTGAGCATGGCTTCGCCGATCTCGCTGCGCGCCATCGCCAATGCGCGCCGCATCCTGCAGGAGGCGTACCCTGGCACGCACCAGCTCACGGTGCTCAACATCGCTGAGAACGTCGAGTCGGCGCGTGCCGACCAGATCATCGTCTCGCCCACCCTGCTGCGCCTGGCGCCGCTGCCGCAGCGCCGCTTCATCGGCGACCTGTCGGACCTGAACCGCCTGCGCAAGGCCTTTGGCCTGCAGCCGGCGCTGGGGGCCGCATGACGGCGCACGGACTCGACCCCACCACCGGCATGGATGGCAAGGCCGACCTGGCTGCCGAGAACGCCGCGCTCAGGCTGCGGCTGCAGGAGCTTGAAGAAACGCTGCATGCCATCCACACGGGCGACGTGGATGCGCTCGTGGTCAACAACGCCATCTACACGCTTGAGAGTGCACACGCCGCCACCGACCAGTTGCGCCAGGACGTGCTGGGCCAGATGGAAGACGCCGTCTTCGCCTTTGACCAGGATGGGCTGGTGATGTACGTCAATGCTGCTGCAGAGCGGCTTTATGGCGTACGGTCCTCGGACGTGCTGAGCCAGCCCCGGCAGTTCATCTTTACCGAGATGCCTGGCATGGGCGAACCGGACGTGTTGCCTGCAGCCCCCGGGGCGCTGGCCACCCTGGGTACCCTGCACCGGCTGAACGATGGCCGCCTGATCGACGTGGAGGCCGTGGTCTCGCCCCTCCTCGGCCCGCTGGGCCGGCCCCTGGGTTCGCTGGCCGTGGTGCGCGACATCACCCAGCGCCGGCGCGCAGAGCACTGGCGCAACCTGCTGGCGCGCCTGCCCGAGCGGCTGCGCGAGGTGGGCGACCCGCCAGGCATTGCGCAGGAAGGCGCGCGCCTGTTGAGCGAGGCGCTGCGCGTGGCGCGCGTGTGCTACGGCTCCATCGATGCCACGGGCGAGTTGTGCACCATCGAGCGGGACTGGAACGGCCACGGCCTGGCCACGCTGGCAGGCACCTGGCGCATGCACGACCTGGGCTCCTTCGCCGATGCCCTGTGGCGCGGCGAGCCGCTGGCGGTTACCGACACCGGGGCCGACCCCGCCGGCTACCCAGAGGGCATGATAGACACGCAGGGCGTGCGCGCCCTGCTCAGCGTGCCGCTGATCGAGCAAGGCCAGCTCGTCGCCGTCCTGTTCCTGCACCATGCAGACGCGAGGAACTGGACAGGCGAGGAAGTCGACTTCGTGCGCGAGTTTGCCGAGCGCATCCGCTCCGTCTCCGAACGCGTGCGCAGCGCCAATGCGCTGGCGCTCAGCGAGGCACGGCTGCGCGACGTGAATGAGAACCTGGAAGCCACCGTGGCCGCGCGCACGGGCGAGCTGATGGCAGTGGAAGAGGCGCTTCGCCAGTCGCAGAAGATGGAGGCCGTGGGCCAGCTCACGGGCGGCATTGCGCACGACTTCAACAACCTGCT
Organism: Pseudomonadota bacterium; assembly: GCA_040387235.1. Lineage (GTDB taxonomy): Bacteria > Pseudomonadota > Gammaproteobacteria > Burkholderiales > Burkholderiaceae_C > Acidovorax. The sequence goes on along the minus strand of JAZKEE010000019.1, from coordinate 74,440 downwards.
GGGCGCCGTGAGCGCCAGCCTGCAGGTGCTCAAGGTGCGCATGCGCCAGGGCAAGCTCGACCAGGCCGAGCGCTACATCGGCATGGGCCAGGACTCGGTCAAGCGCGCCGCGGCGCTGACCCAGCGGCTGCTGGCCTTTGCCCGGCGCCAGACACTGGACCCCAAGGCCACCGACCTGAACCGCCTGGTGGCCGGCCTCGAAGAGCTGGTGCGCCGCACGGTGGGGCCGGACGTGCAGGTCGAGTGCACGGCCGCCGACGACCTCTGGACCACCCGGGTCGACCCTTCGCAGCTGGAGAACTCGCTGCTCAACCTGTGCATCAACGCGCGCGACGCCATGCTGCCCAGCGGGGGGCGCCTGGCCATCGCCACGGCCAACATCGCGGCCACGGACATCGGGGCGCGCAGCCAGGGCCTGCCTGCGGCCGAGTACGTGTGCCTGTCCGTTACCGACACCGGTTCCGGCATGCCGGCCGAACTGATCGAGCAGATCTTCGACCCCTTCTTCACCACCAAGCCCACGGGCCAGGGCACGGGGCTGGGCCTGTCGATGGTGTATGGCTTTGTGCGCCAGTCGGGCGGCCACGTGCGCGTGCAGTCCGAGGTAGGCGTGGGCACCACCATGCGCCTGTACCTGCCGCGCCATGACGGCCAGGTGCTGGACGATGCTTCCGACAACCTCTCTGAAGCCGTGCAGCAGGGCGACGGCGAGACGATTCTGGTGGTGGAGGACGAGAACACCATCCGCACCCTGACCGTGGAAGTGCTCAAGGACGCCGGCTACCTGGTGGTGGAGGCCCACGATGGCGCCAGCGCCCTGCGCACCCTGGAGGCCATGCGCCGCGTGGACCTGCTGATCACCGACGTGGGCCTGCCAGGCGGGCTCAACGGCCGCCAGGTGGCTGACGCGGCCCGGCAGGACCGGCCCCACCTGAAAGTGCTGTTCATCACCGGCTTCGCCCAGAACGCCGCCGTGGGCAACGGCCTGCTGGATGCCGGCATGGAGGTGATGACCAAGCCCTTCGAGCTCACCGCCCTGGCCAGGAAGGTGCGCGACATGATGGATGGCCAGACGGACCGTACCCGGCCTGCGCGCTGACCTTGCCCGCGGTACAGGGCTGGCAGACGGCTACGTCAGGAACGTAGCATCGTTGGCAATGGCGTTGCAGGAGCCATCGCCCCCCATCCGAAAATACAGCGGCGAGGCATGCACGATGGCCAGGAAGGCCCCGAACAGATGCGCAGGCAGCGTGAGCGTCCCTGTCGCCTCCCGGGACTCGATGTGGAAGCTGGGTGCAGGCAGCTCTGCTGCCAGAGAAAAGCCGATCAGCAAGGTGGTATGGGTCTGCCCCGCCTTGTTGCCGGTCAGCTCGATGGAGCCCACGCAGCGCTCCACCGTGTAGACCCCGTTCGAACAGGCCTCATGCCCAGCGTGCGCGGCAACGCGAAACGCCCTGGCCTTGACGATGCCGCCCACTGTCCAGTCGGTCGAGAGATCGACCGGCGCAAAGGGGTGGGTCTTTCCTCGGGGTCGCGAATGGGGAAGAAATTCTTGCATGTGAATAACAGGGCATGCAGGCATGCCGCTTGATCGTGGTTGGCGCATCCGGCCATGCCGGCATGCGCAGGTTTCTTCCGGTGCTTTGGCCACGGCGGGCCAGAAGGCTGCTGACGACGGACGTGAGGGGTGGGCCTGCCCGGCCCACCCGTGCATCACACGGCAGGAGGGTCGGTCTCGCGCTCGGGGTGGCGATGGCGCGCAATGCCCTGGATGAAGGCGCTGAAGTCCGCCGGCGTTGAGCCCAGGAATATCCCGGGATCGGGATCTCCCGAGGGGAGCGTCGACGGGATCTGTGCCTTGAGCATCAAGGCCGAGGATGCAGGCATGACCAGGATGGTCTTGCAGTGCCGGTGCTGGTCCTTGAGGAACTCCATGGTGTGGCCGTCGGTCGCCAGCGTCTGCACGCCCTCTTCGCCGTCCGGCAGGGCCAGCGCGTCGAACAGAAACCCGGGTTCGTTCTCCAGCGATGCATCCGCATCGATGGCCACCTGGTCGGACGTTTTTACCCGCCCGATGCGTGGTGCAACGAAACGGGGCACCGCGCCTTGGGCAAACAAGGCTTCGTGCAGATCGACCGCACTTTGACCCAGCACCCCGTCGGCCACCAGGATGGCGATCTTGCGGCCCTGGATGCTGCCGTCGCCGGGGCGTGCCAACAGCGAGAGTGCAGGCGAAGTCGCCACTTCGGGCTGGGGCGGCTTGGCCAGGGCACGGGGCATGGCATCGGGCAAGGCCGCCATGCCGATGCCGGTGGCGACCTGCTGGGCAAGCCCGTCCGACACGTTGCGCAGGGAAGAAACCATGCGCTCACGGATGGCCGGCACCGTGACCTTGCTCAGCTCGAAGCGGAAGGCGGCCGCAATGTGCGCCTGCTCCACCGCGGTCTGGCTATTGAAGAACAGCGTGGCCTGGGTGTAGTGGTCGGCAAACTTCTCGGGCTTGGCGCGCACCTTGCCCTGGGCTTCCTTGGCTTCGATGCGGGCTGGCACGGAGACAAAGCCTTGGGCCGCACCGGCCTGGAACGGACAGCCGCCGCCCAACGAGTTCGGCTCGTACGCCACCTTGCCGCGGTGGATGGCCTGGCGGTGCATGCCGTCGCGCTGGTTGTTGTGCACCGGGGCGATGGGCGAGTTGATGGGCAGCTCGTGGAAGTTGGGGCCACCCAGCCGCGAGATCTGCGTGTCCACGTAAGAGTGGATGCGCCCGGCGAGCAGGGGATCGTTGGAGAAATCGATGCCCGGCACCACGTGCGCGGTGCAAAAGGCCACCTGCTCGGTCTCGGCAAAGAAGTTGTCGGGGTTGCGGTTGAGCACCATGCGGCCAATGGGGCGGATGGGCACCAGCTCTTCGGGGATCAGCTTGGTGGCATCGAGGATGTCGAAGCTGAATGCATCGCCCTGCTCTTCGGTGAACACCTGCACACCGAGTTCGTACTCGGGGTAGGCGCCGCCCTCGATGCGCTCCCACAGGTCGCGGCGATGGTAGTCCGGATCGGCGCCGGAGATCTTCACTGCTTCGTCCCACACCAGCGAATGGGTGCCAGCCTTGGGAGTCCAGTGGAACTTGACGAACACCGACTCGCCCGCCGCGTTCACGAAGCGGAAGCTGTGCACGCCAAAGCCCTGCATGGTGGCGTAGCTGCGAGGAATGCCGCGGTCGGACATCACCCACATCAGCATGTGGGTGGACTCGGGCATGAGCGAGACGAAATCCCAGAAGGTGTCGTGCGCGCTGGCGGCCTGTGGCATCTGGTGGTGCGGCTCGGGCTTGACGGCGTGCACCAGGTCCGGGAACTTCATTGCATCCTGGATGAAGAAAACCGGGATGTTGTTGCCCACCAGGTCCCAGTTGCCTTCGTCGGTGTAGAACTTCACGGCGAAACCGCGCACATCGCGCGCAGTGTCCTTGGAGCCGCGCTCACCCTGCACGGTGGAAAATCGCACGAACACCGGGGTGACCTTGCCAGCCTCCTTGAACGGCGCCGCGCGCGTGAGGTCCGTCAGGGGTTCGTAGCATTCGAAGAAACCATGGGCACCGGAGCCCCGGGCGTGCACGATGCGCTCGGGGATGCGCTCATGGTCGAAGTGCGTGATCTTCTCGCGCAGGATGAAGTCCTCGAGCAGCACCGGGCCGCGCTCGCCGTACTTGAGCGAATTCTGGTTGTCGGCAATCGGCACCCCCTGGTTGGTGGTGAGCACCTGGCCGGCAGAATCGACGCGCACGCGGTCGAGCGGCGCGATGGTGGCGTTCACGCCTTCAGGGGCCACACCCCCCGTTTTTTCGGAGCCATTCTCTTCGGACAGGGTGCTCGATCCCGGCAGGCGCGAAGCCGGCTCGGCGGTGGCGCCGGGTGCGGGATTCACGCCATTGCTGAAACCGTGCTCGCCCGCCTTGTTGGGGTTGTAGGGCCTGGCGGCAGCAAGGTCGTTGGTCTGTACCGCCCTGGCAGACAGCGCATCGACAGCGCCTGCCGTGGCAGAGGGTGCGCTGTCGGTGTTCCTGGCGGGCGCTGCGTCTGCACTCTTGCCGGCCTTGGCGCTCTTGGGATCTTGGATCATGGGGAACCTTGCTTCACGTGGTGGGAGTTGGCGGGAAGCTTCAGGGTAGGCCGATGGCGCAACGAAGATGTAGGACGCACGCTGCAGTTGGTCTGCAAGGATGGGCCGCACAAAACCGCCGACCTGGCGCCAGCCCATGCGCCGCATGGCTCACGACCGATGCCGGCGCGCCGGACGATGCCCGCAGACGAGCGGCCGTCCTACGATGGTTTGTATGGGCATTGCGCTGTTGCTGCTTCGCTCAGTCCCGTAAGTGAGCATGCAAACCTTCTAGCAGCCGAGCACCGATGCACTGAGCGTGATCCTGATCTGGCAGGCACTGAGGCCGGACCGCACGCAGGAGGAGCTCTCGCTGAAGGACGATGAGTTCGTGGTGGCGCGCCCGGGCTTTCTGGTGGACGCCGCCGCCGCGGCCGCCGCCGGGCTCGATGAACAGTGCGCAGCACACGGCATCGCGCGCTTTTTGATCCACTGCGTGGCCAACGGCCGCAACCGCTGGCCCGCGGGCCGTCAGCCGTCGGCCCCCTCTTCGGTCTTGAACAGGCCGCGCACGTTCATGGCGGCCAGGCAGCACTGCAGTGCCACCAGGGCCGTCGCACTGGAGTGCAGTCCCCACGCCACCCACAGGGCATTGCTGCCCAGAAACACCCAGAACCCCACGTTGCGGCGCCTGGCTTCCTTGGAGCCCACGAGCCAGGCGGCCAGCACCGAAGCGGCAAAGGCCGGCCACTGGATCCAGTCAAGCCAGTCAGTCATGGGCAGGCCCTTCGTGAAAAGCGGATTCGGGGGTCAAAGCAGGCCTGGCAGCGCCGTGAGCGTGCCCCCCAGCTGGAGCAGCGTGGCGCCAAAGCCCGCAGGCGCACGGAACTGCTTGCGCGCGCTGGTCGTCACGCGGGTGGCCGCGGTCCAGGCGATGGAGAGCCCGCATTCCTGCAGCCGATTCACCAGGGCCACGTCCTCCCCGGTGGCCAGGGCCTCGAAGCCGCCCACCTCGCTGTAGGCCCGGGCCGTGAGCCCGAGGTTGGCACCATGAATGTGGCGGTGTCCATCGCGGTCCTGGTAGAAAGCGTCGAATCGCTCGCGCACCCCCTCGCCATGCATGCCCCAGTCGCGCACCTGCACTGTGCCGCACACCGCATCGGCCTGCTGGCACAGCTGTTGCGCAATCCAGTTGGGCGCCACCTCGCTATCTGCATCGGTAAAGGCCAGCCAGCGCGCACCGGCCACCAGTGCCAGCTGGGCACCCGTGGCACGCGCCGCGCCCACGTTGCGCGCACGGCAGTCCACGGTGCGTGCGCCCAGTGCAGTGGCAATGCGCCCGGTGCCATCACTGCAGTCGTCGAGCACCACGATAGGGACCACCGGCTCGCCCGCCAGATCAGGGCAGGCCGAGGCTGCGGCCAGCGATTGCAGGCAGGCAGCGATGTGTTCTTCTTCATTGTGAGCGGGGACGATGACGGCAATCATGTGCCGGATCCGCGACAGCAGGCCAGGCAAACGCAGGGCGCGGCACCCTGCTTCATTCGGAGGTCTCGGTCGACCCGGTCGTCCCGGCAGTCACCAGCGCCGTTGCGGCGGGCGCCGTCTGCACAGCCACGTCGGTGGCCCTTGCCTGCCAGAAGCCAGGCTCCATGCTGTTGGCCAAAACCATGGCCAGCACCACCAGGGCACCCGCCACTTCGGCATACAACAGGCCACGGCTTTCCCATGGCGAAACGGGCTGCGGGAATTCTCCGGCGGGGCGGCGGCCGGAGGTGGCGGGCGGGGGCTGGGTGGTCACGGCGGGCTCCTTCAGGTGGGTGGCTGAAAGTTAACTGGTGGCACGGCACGGGCGTGTCAGACAGAACCCTCAAGCGATGTCGTGCCGGCCAGAAAAGTCCATCCCGTAGGCGGTGGGCGGGCCGCTGAATGGGTCGGGCATCTGTCCCACAACAGGCGCCGCCGCATGCCGACCATGCCCTGCTGACGGCGCCGCCACAGTGCGGGGATCCGAACCACCCAAAGGCCGCCCCGCATGCCCGCCCCCGCCCTGCGCCAGATCGCTCCCCGCCCTCCCACCACGGCGCACGCCCTGGCTGCTGCACTGCCCGCCCTGGCAGCGCTCCCCGTGGCAGCGCAGTTGCGGCAACTGGCGGGCATGGGCCTGGCGCATCTGCCGCAGCCCGGCGCAGGCAGTACCCTGCTGCGCTGGCAGGCCCTGTGCCAGGTGGCGCAGCACAGCCTGGCGCTGGCCAAGCTGTACGAGGGGCATACCGACGCGCTGGCCATCCTGCAGGAGCTGGGCCACGGGCGTGAACCCGGGGACCGCCCCCGGGCCGGCACCTGGGGCATGTGGGCCGCCGAGGCGCCCGGCCAGCGCGTGCAGGTGCTGCCACCAGGCGATGGCGGGCAGCAGGCCAGGCTGTCTGGTGCCAAGGCCTGGTGCTCGGGCGCGCAAGGGGTCAGCCACGCCCTGCTGACCGCCTGGCTGCCGGGGCAGGACCAGAGCCAGCTGGTCGCCGTCGAACTCGGCCACCCCAGCATCCGCATGAACACCGGCGCCTGGCAGGCCGTGGGCATGGCCGACACGCTGAGCGCGGAAGTGGCTTTCGACGGCACGCCTGCCACGCTGGTGGGCGTGCCTGGTGACTACCTGCGCCGGCCCGGCTTCTGGCACGGGGGTGCGGGCATTGCCGCCTGCTGGTATGGCGGCACGCTGGCGGTGGCCGACGCGCTGTACCGTGGCATGCGCAGCGCATCGCCCGAGCACCCTGCTTTCGCCTACCGTGCCGCGGCCTTCGGCAAGGTGGACCGGGTGCTTGCAGGCGTGGCTGCGCTGCTGCGCGAGGGCGCCGGCTGGATCGACGCGCATCCGCAGGCGCACGCCATGGCCGTGGCCCTGCGCGTGCGCCAGGCGGCCGAGGCAGGCGCGCGCTGCGTGCTGGACGAGACGGGCCGCGCACTGGGTGCCACGCCCTATTGCCGGGACGCGGCGTTCGCGCGCGCGGCGGCAGACCTGCCGGTCTTCATTCGACAAAGCCATGGCGATCGCGACGACGCGGCCCTGGCCGGCGCCGTGCTGGCGCACGAGGACTACCCATGGACACTCTGAACCACCCCGTCCCGGTCGATGGCCAGGACCCCGCGACCCGCTTCATCGGCGCGCCACGCGTGGCCTCGCGGTTCTGGGAATCCTGGCTGCGAGAGGAAGGCATCGCGCGTGCGCCCGCCAGCGAACTCGTGGGCCAATGGCAGCGCCTGGTGGTGGTGGCACCGCACCCGGACGACGAGATCCTTGCCTGCGGCGGCCTGCTGCATGGCCACGTGGCCCGCGGCGGCGCCTGCCTGGTGGTGGCCGTGACCGACGGCGAAGCCAGCCATGCCGGTAGCGCGGGACACGATGCCGGGGCCCTGGCCCGGCAGCGCAGGCAGGAAGGCGCCACGGCGCTGCAGCGCCTGGGTGTGCCGGGTCAGGCCCTGCTGCAGCTGGGTCTGCCCGACGGCGGACTTCAGGAGCGCGCCGAGGATCTGCAGGCCCGCCTGGCCACGCTGGTGCAGCCCTGCGACGTGGTGCTGACCACCTGGCGCCTGGACGGGCACCCGGACCACGAAGCCTGCGGGCGTGCCTGCGCGGCGGCCTGCCAGGCCAACGGTGCCAGGCTGCTGGAAGCGCCGGTGTGGATGTGGCACTGGGCCGAGCCCTGGGACCCGCAGGTGGACTGGACCCGCCTCGCCGGCGTGGGCATCGATGGCGATGCGCAGGCGCGCAAGCTCCACGCCCTGGCCGCGCACCGCTCGCAGCTCACCCCCCGCTCATCCACCCTGCCCCCGGTGCTGGACTCCGCGCTCATCGAGCGCGCGGGCTGGGACACCGAATACTTCTTTGTGCCATGACTGCACCCGCACCGCAAAATCTGTTCGAGCCCCTGTTCGCCCGGGGACCGGACCCCTGGCACTTCGAGGGCAGCTGGTATGAGGCACGCAAGCGCGACCTGCTGCTGGCAAGCCTGCCGCGCCCGCGCTATGCCTCGGTGTTCGAACCCGGCTGCGCGGGCGGCTTCGTCTCCGAGCACCTGGCCCAGCGCTGCGACCGGCTGGTGGCCTGGGATGGTGCCCGGCGCGCGGTGGACTACACCGCCGACCGGCTCAAGCCCTATGCGCATGCCCAGGCGGAACACGGTTGGGTGCCCGACCAATGGCCCGAAGGGCGTTTTGAGCTCATCGTGCTCGGGGAGCTGCTGTACTACCTGAAGGAGCCCGACATCGAGCGCCTGGCGCAGTGCTGTCGCACCACCCTGCTCGCGTCCGGGCCCGAGGCCACGGTAGTTGCCTGCCACTGGCTGCACCCATTCGAGGATTTTCCGTTGGGCGGCGCGCGGGTGCATGAAATACTGCACCAGCATCTGCAGATCCCGCGTGTGGCGCAGTGGCGTGATGCGGACTTCTGCCTTCAGATCTGGTCCACCGATCCGCAGAGCGTGGCCCAGCGGGAGGGGCGCAGGGATTGAGCCAGTGCCGGCTGGTGCTCAGGCCAGCGCCTGCAGCAGCAGGTGCGGCTGCAAAGGCTTGCCCAGGTGCTGGTCGAAGCCTGCGGCGAGCGCACGGTCACGGTCCTGCGGGCGGGCAAAGGCCGTGAGGGCGATGGCGCGCAGATGGGGGTGGCCTGCGGCGGCTTGCATCTCGCGCACCCTGGCGATCAGGTCGTAGCCATCGCGGCCCGGCAAGCCTATGTCGCTTACCAGCAGGTCGGGCCAGGTGTGCTCGAACTGGGCGATGGCAGTCTCGTAGCTGTCGGCCACGCGCACATTGGCGCCCTCGTCCGTGAGCACGATGCTGAGCATTTCGCTGGTGTCGGCGTTGTCGTCCACCACCAGGATGTCCTTGTCCTGCAGCAGGCGCACTTCACGCGCCTGCTGCGTGGCCTGGGCATCGTCAACGCCCGCCGGCGGTTCTTCATAGGCCACCAGCAGCCGCGCCGTCATCGCCGTGCCCTGGCCGGCCCCCGCGCTGCTGGCCGCAATGGTGCCGCCGTGCAGGTCCACCAGGTGCTTGACGATGGACAGGCCCAGCCCCAGGCCGCCATGGGAGCGGTTGCCGGGCGTGCCGCTCTGCGTGAAGCGCTGGAACAGGTAGGGCAAAAACCCCGCCTCGATGCCCGCGCCGTGGTCCTGCACAACGAGGATGAGCTCGTCCGCTTCGCGCTTGAGGCGCAACTGCACCGTGCCGCCGTTTTCCGAGAACTTGATGGCATTGGTCACCAGGTTCCACACGATCTGCTGAAAGCGTGTGACGTCGAGCCAGGCAGGCTCGTCCGTGTCGTCGCAGGCCACTTCGAGGGTGATCTTCTTGGCGAGAGCCAGGTCGCGCAGGGCATCGAGCGAAATGCGCACCAGCTCCACCGGATTGGCCCACTCACGGTGCAGGCGCAGCTTGCCCGATGCAATGCGCGAGACGTCCAGGATGTCCGAGATGATGCGCCCCTGCGCCTTGGCACCGCGCTCGATGGCGTCGATGCCGCGCGCCAGCGTATCGGCGTTGGTGTTCGAGCGCTTGAGCATGTGCACCCAGCCGGTGATCAGTGTGAGCGGCGTGCGCAACTCGTGCGAGAGCACGGCCACGAAGTCGTCCTTGGTGCGGCTGTGGCGCTCGGCCAGCACGCGCGCTGCCTGTTCGCGCTCGAGCAGTTCCTCGCGCCGGCGCTCGAAGTCGATGCGCTCCGACAGGTCGGTTGCAATGCCGATGCGGATGCCCGGCTCCACATGGTCGGACATACCCCAGTCCAGCAGTATCTCCTTGCCATCGCCTCGCATCAGCGGAAACTCCCCCTGCCAGTTGACGTCGGCCGAGCCCTGCATGCGGCCCTGCACGAAGTCCTGCCAAGACGGCGGCGCAAGCGAGGTCACGGCCCTGCCGATGAGTTCGCTGCGGCTGCGCTGCATCAATTTTTCGGCGGCCGGGTTCACGTCAGCGAAGCGGCCCATCGAGTCGATGAGCATCATGGCCACAGGCGCCTGGTCGTAGATGGCGCGAAACCGGGTTTCACTGCGCCGCAGATCTTCCTCGGCAGTGCGCGCGCGGATCAGGGCCTGCAGTGTCGCCACCATCAGCGGAGGCTCGGCCGGGTGCACCATGTAGGCGTCGGCACCCGCATTGAGCCCGGCCACCTTGTGCTCGCTCTGCATGTAGGTGGCAGACAGATGGATGATGGGCGTCAGCTGCGTGCGCGAGTCTGCGCGCAGCACCCGGCACACCTCGAAGCCATCCATGTCCGGCAGGTGCACGTCCAGCACCACCGCCGACACGTTGAGCTTGGCGGCTTCAATGGCTGCGCCGCCCGTTGCCGCCTCCTCCGTCTGGAAGCCTGCGGCTCGGATCACGCGGGCCGTGGCATAGCGGGTGACCGGGTTGTCGTCCACCACCAGCACCGTGTGCAGGCTGCGATCGATGGTGGGCGAGATCATTTCTGATGTGGCCATGGTTCAGTCCGAAGCGACTTCCGGGACGGGGTGCATCTGCACCGGGACGATGACCGAGAACACCGAGCCCTGCCCCACGACGCTCTGGACCTCGACCGAGCCGCCGAGCAACGTGGCCAGCTGCCTGGAAAGGGCCAGCCCCAGGCCGGTACCGCGCAGGCGCTTCTGGATCGGCGCCTTGACCTGCGAAAAGTCATTGAACAGCGCAGGCAGGTTTTCCGCAGGGATGCCGATGCCCGTGTCGGCCACGGCAAAGCGGATCATGCCCTCGCCCTCCACCCGAGCAGATACCCGCACCTCGCCCTGCGCAGTGAACTTGAGCGCATTGGAGATGAAGTTGCGCAGGATCTGCGACAGCTTGCGGTCATCGCTGTAGAGGCGGGGCAGGCCCACCGGTTCCTCGAACACCAGGTTCAGCTCCTGGTTGTCCAGGATCGGCTTGAACATGCCGCGCAGGGCCGAGAACAGGTCCATCATTTCGAACCACTCGGGCGATACGTCGAGCCGGCCGGCCTCGATCTTGGCCAGGTCGAGCAGGTCGTCCACCATGCTGGAGAACTCCTCGCAGGTGGTCTGGATGAAGCGCACCTGGCGCTCCTGCTCGGAGGTGAGCGGGCCGTCCACCCGGTCGAGCAGCAGGCGCACCAGGCTCAGGGTGGCACCGATGGGGGTGCGGAACTCATGGCTCATGTACGACAGGAACCGGCTCTTGAGCTGGGTGGCGTGCTTGAGTTGCTCGGCCTGCTCGTCGAGCTCGGCGTACAGCGCTACCACACCGCGGTTGGTTTCCTCGAGCTCTTCCCGCAGGGCCTGCATTTCGGACTGCAGCGCCTCGACCTCGGCCTGGCTCTGCTCCAGCTGGGCTTTCAAATCGTCACTCAAGCGCGTCTCCCTGTTTTATCACCAACACGGTGGCATCGTCGCGGCCCCGGCGCTGCGTCCAAAGCAGTGCTGCAGCGATGAGCGTCGGGTCGCGCTGGAGGAGCGGAACCACCTCGTCGGCCTTCCAGCGCGAGGCGATGCCATCGCTGTGCACCACCGCCACCGCATGGTCGGGCAGCTCCAGCGCCGCCACCTCGGTCTTGCGCACCTGCACGCCCACCGTGCCGTGCTGGGTGAGCATGGAGCGGTCGAACACACCCGAGATGATGCGCCCCATCACATTGCCGGCCCCAGCGTACTGCAACCGGCCCGAAGCCTCCATGCGCAGGGCGAACAAGGCGGCGCCGCGCGTGGTCTGCAGGCCAGTGTGGGCGTCTTGCACGAGAGTGGCAAGCGGCGCGAAGGGTGCGGCGGCGAACACATCCAGTGCGGCATCGGACGCAGCAGCAGCATGGGGGCCATGGCCCAGGCCATCTGCCACCACGGCAGACAGCACTGCGCCGTCGGTAGCCACCGCCCAGCCGTCACCACACACCGTCTCGCCCGGGGCCGCAATGCTCACGGCGCCCCACTGGCGCTCGGCCGGTGTAGCGCTCCCCGTGGCGCGCACGCGCACCACGCACAACGTGCCCTGGGGCGTGGAATGGATGTCGAAGTCGCTGGCCAGACGCCGGATGGCGCCCAGGCCGGTGCCCGGCGAGCCCGTGCCGGTGGACACGCCGTCCTGGAACGAGCGCTGCACGTCCACCATGCCCGGGCCCTTGTCGAGCGCGAGGATCTCCACCTCCCGCCCCGCGGGCGGCGCCGCAATCCACAACTCGCCCTGCACCGCGTGGCGCACGAGGTTGGTGCCCAGCTCGGTGGCGATGAGCGACAGGCGCCCCGCGTCCACCTCGCTCCAGCCCCAGTCCTCCACCACCTTGGCACAAAAGCGCCGCGCCTCGCCCACGCAGCTGGCGTCGGTCATGCGAAAGGGCCGATGGCTCCACCCGCGAGTCACTTCCACTTGGTGATGCTCACGCGGGTGCCCTGGCCGGGCGCGGAGTCGACGGAAAAGTCACTGACCAGCCGCTTGCTGCCGGGCAGGCCCAGGCCCATGCCCGAGCCCGAGGTCCAGCCGTCCGTCATGGCCAGCTTCATGTCGGCGATGCCGGGGCCCTCGTCCTCGAAATGCAGCGCCAGGCCCGTCTTTGTCCCGGCCTCGACCACTTCCCAACGCATGCGGCCACCGCCGCCATGGATGAGGGTGTTGCGCGAGAGCTCGCTCGCTGCAGTGATCATCTTTGTCTGCTCGACCAGCGAGAACTTGAGCAGTTGGCACAGCGAGCGCACCGCCTGCCGGCTGGCCACGATGTGCTGTTCACTCTGAAGCGGCAGTGTGCCGGTGCGTTCAATCGACATAGCCGCTCGCCTCGCGGGCGCGCTGCAGCAGGGCCAGGCCGCGCTCCACGTTGAGCGCGGTCTTCACGCCTTCGAGCGACAGGCCCAGTTCGACCAGGGTGATGGCCACGGCCGGCTGCATGCCCACCACCACCGTGGTGGCCGAGAGGATGCGGGCGATGCCCGAGATGCTGGCCAGCATGCGGCCGACGAAGGAGTCCACGATTTCCAGCGCCGAGATGTCGATCATGACGCCGCTGGCGCCGGTCTTGGCAATGCGGTCAGCCAGGTCGTCCTGCAAGGCCAGCGCGGTCTGGTCCTGCATGTCCACCTGGATGGTGACCAGCAGGGTCGGGCCCATGCGCAAAATTGGTATGCGTTCCATGTGTGCCACCGATCAGGCGGTCTGGCGGGTGATGCGCCAGCCGCTGCGCTGCAGCGCCAGCGACAGCGCGTCGGCCAGCGAAGCCTTGGTGCTGATGCCCTGCAGGTCGATGCCCAGGTGCACGATGGTCTGCGCGATCTGCGGGCGGATGCCGCTGATGATGCAATCCGCGCCCATCAGGCGGATGGCCGTCACGGTCTTGAGCAGGTGCTGCGCCACCAGGGTGTCTACCGTGGGCACGCCGGTGATGTCGATGATGGCCAGCTCGGAGCCGGTTTCCACGATCTTTTGCAGCAGTGTCTCCATCACGATCTGGGTGCGGTTGCTGTCCAGCGTGCCGATCATGGGCACGGCGAGCACGCCCTCCCAGAGCTTGACGACGGGGGTCGACAGCTCGAGCAGCTCTTCCTGCTGGCGGGTGATGATTTCTTCGCGCGCGCGCTGGAACGTGGTGGCCGTGTACTGGGCCATGCCGTCCACCAGCTTGGTCAGTCCCCAGAAGGCCGCCGTGAGCTGCACGCTGTCGCTGCCGTTCAAGCGCTGCTGCAGCGCGGTGAGCAGGGGCTTCTTGAGGGCCAGCACGAAGACACTGGTCTCGCCTGCGCTCTGGCCCTGGGCGGCACGCGAGCGCGACAGAGCGGACAGCACCTCCTGCAGCGGCGCCCACCTGGCGTCGGCAAAGGATTCCAGGCTGGCACCTGCCTGCAGGCCGCGGGCCAATGCCGAGGCAATGTCTTCCGCGTCGGCAGCGGCCGACTTGGCCAGGCTGGCATTGCCGGAGCGGGCCTCTTCGAGCCATTCCCGTACCAGGGCGGGCTTGTTGCCGTCCTGCAATGCGTCGAGGATCTGGGTGGTCAGGGTATTCATGGAAGGAATTTTCGCCGGTTAAGTGTCCGTTCCATGTCCGCACAGCCGGGGGCTGCAGGCATGGGCAAATCATTGTAGGGGTCGAACCCCCTCCTACGTGGCAGGCAGGTGGTCACGACCTCACTTTGCGGCGTTGTCTTACGCAGACGAATGACTGCCCAGCCTAGGTCGCCGCTTGCGCACCAGGTCCTCGCGCGTGTAGGGTGCAAGGGCGTGCAAGGCGTGCTCGGAAGGGCCACACCGGCATTCAGGTGCTTGCGGTGGGCGATAGGGTTCTCGGTGGACAGCAGGCCGATCTGCACCCCGCGTTCCACCACGGCGAGCGTGCTTTGGCCTGCAGCGAACAAGCGTCGTCCAGGCCCTTCAAGGCAACGCCGAACAAGGTCGTACGCGTCGCGCGCCGTGCTTTTGGGCGGTGCAGACCATCGCGAGGGCCCGTTGAACGCCGCCCTAAAAACCAAAAATAATATTGAGCTTTGTTTTTATTCAGAAACACCATATACTAGCGAGCATTGCAGTAACCGCTCTTGACGCGTGCTGTCACCGCAAAGCCTGCGAAGGCTGGGTTACCTCCCCAGCTGCAGGACGCCTAGCGCGACCTTTGTCGCCTTGTTGGTCTGTAGAGCTGCAGCCAACCGAGTTCCTCGATGCTCACGCAGGCTCCGTGCCTGTGATCCTGACTGATCCAGATTTCCAAAACCGCCATTTCCATGGGCAAGTTCGTCGTTTCGCCCGCGACACACCCGACCGACTGCGGCAATTTCCGCGCCTCATTTTCGGTCCATCGATCCCAGGGCAACGGCAGCTACTGCCGCGTGTTCCGCTTCGACAAAGCCTTTGCCTCGCGCGAAGCCGCCCGGCTCTTTGCCGTCACCCAGGGCTGGCTGCAGACGTGCATGGTGCACCCGCCCACGTGCTGATGGTCTGCTGATCGCAGACTCGACCTCCCCTTTCCCCGGCTGCTGCGGCTTCCCGTTGCGCACAGCCGTATTCCAATAGCGCGCCATTCCTCGCGCGCCTTCCTTCAGAAAGGCTCATCATGAGCAGCAAGATCTATGTGGGCAACCTGCCCTACTCCGTGACCGATTCCGTCCTGGAAAGCAACTTCTCCGAATTTGGCAGCGTCAGCTCGGCCAAGGTCATGATGGACCGTGAAACCGGCCGCTCCAAGGGCTTCGGCTTCGTGGAAATGGCCTCGGCCGAATTCGCACAAGCGGCCATCACCGGCCTGAACGGCATGTCCGTGGACGGCCGCTCGATCGTCGTGAACCTGGCCCGTCCCCGTGAAGAACGCGGCGGCTCCGGCGGCTACAGCGCTGCGGGCTACACCGCCGGCGGCCGTTCGGATGTCGGCTACGGCAACGGTGGCCACGGCGGTGGACGCTACTGAGCCCAACAGCTCCCTGTGAAAGACCGGCCCTCCTGGGCCGGTTTTTTTTCGTCCTGTCCACAGCCACGGCCCGATCTCCGATCCCTGGCAGGACCGGTAGCCGTGTTCAATGCAGTCGATGCCGCTCGCCGCGGGCGGCGCTGCCTGCAGGCGCCAGCAAGCCCATGTCCAGCAGCGCGGAGCTTCGCTGAATGCGCCGCACTGCGTCGCGAGCCAGAAGATAGGCGTCGGTTTGCAGCGGCGACATGTAGCGCAGCGCGCCGCGGGCAGCGCGGCTTCGTCCCGAAGAGGGAGATGGGGAATGCAAATTCATGGTCAAGCTCCTTTCTTTGGCAGATGAGCGCGTTGCTCGTAGAGGATGGCGCAAGGCCATTGAAATGATAGGAAATGGACGCCTGAATTTCAAGACCTGCCGGCTGCTGCGCACTGCGCAGCAGGCACGGACACTGAATCAGACCACCCCGGCGATGATTGCGTGGTCCAGCGCCTCCTGCGCAGTGAGGTACCAGTCTTTCTCCAGCACCCGGCGTTCGATGTCCTGCACGTTCAGGGTGCTCCCTTCCACCAGCTTGGCAAAGCCCTCCGTCTGCAGCCGCTGACCCGACTCGATCTCGGCCAGCACGTCGTTGATCTTGGCGCGGCAACTGCGCAAAGCCCCGTCCAGCAGGATCTGCTTGGTCATCTTGCGCTCGTGGATGAGCAGCTCGCAGTCGCGCGTCAGGAACCGGTGGCTGCGGGGTATGGCCGACATGATGGTGATGCCGGCGGAGAACACGTAGGTCTTGCCCAGGAAGAAGATATCGCGGCCCGACTTCTGCCACAGGCGCAGTTCCTCGGCAATGCGCCGGCCCGATTCGGCATCGCCCCCGGAGGTGCTCAGCTCGAACACGATGGGGGCATCGGTGCGCGCCTGCGACTGCTGCCGGAAGAACTCGGACAGCATGGCTTCACTGACGTTGCCGAACAGGCGGATATCTGGTGCGAGGGAGGGGAGTGATTTCATGCGGACGGGATGGATAAGACAGTCAGAAAAAGGCAGCCATCAAGGGTAATGGCACGGGCCGGCGACGCCGTAGGACGGCCCCCCGATCTCACCAGCAGGCGACAAGTGCGCAGATGGGCGCCGCATCCTGCTGATGCTCCTACGGCCGCTGCAATGCTCTGCCTACATCTGCCCTGAGTTTGGCGCCCAATGATGAAGGCCCCACTACCACGGAGCCCACGATGCCCACCACCACGACCCGCCGCGAGAAAGATGCCTGCGACCTGCTCGACGCAGACCACAAGGCCGTCAAGAAGATGTTCAAGGAGTACGAGGAGCTCATGGAATCGAAGGCACGCGCGGCCAGGCAAAAGCGCATGGAACTTGCCACCCAGATCTGCAAGGAGCTGACGGTGCACGCCCAGATCGAGGAAGAGATCTTCTACCCCGCTGTGCGGGCCGCCATCAAGGAAACCGACCTGCTGGCCGAGGCCGAGGTGGAACACCAGACCGCCAAGGACCTGATCGCGCAGATCGAAGCCGCGACGGAAGTGGACGAGCAGTTCGATGCCAAGGTCATCGTGCTGGGCGAGTACATCGACCACCACGTGAAGGAAGAACGCAACGAGATGTTCCCCAAGGCCCGTGCCGCCAAAAAGCTCGACCTGGTGGCCATGCGCGATGCGCTCGAGGCCCGAAAGGCCGAGCTGATGGAGGCCGAGCTCGCGCCCGCGTGAGCGCTGCCTGAGGGGCCATCGGGCCCCTTGATCGGGGCATCGTGCCCCGGTCTCGCGTCACCTGCCTGGGCTGCTCAGCCACCCCTTTACCGGAGTCCGTGGATGCGCCTGATACTGACCTACCCGGAAGATGCCAAAAGCCAGGAAATGGCCGATGCCGCAGTCGCGGCTGCGGGCAGGGTGTGCGACCAGGCGCAAGAACACCCGTACATGGCATGGCGCGACCACTCCATGGTGAACTCGGGGCTGCTCATCCCAGGATCGGCTTTCTCAGACACGGAGATCCGCGCGGCGCAGGTCTGGGCCGATGCGCTGGATGCCGCACAGGAGTATCTGAACGTGCCCGAGTACTGCAGCGTGGAAATCGAAGTCGAGTTCGAACCTGGAGATGCCGTGCCCGGTGACCTGCCCGGTCCCGACCGCCCGTTGCTGCGCGAATGGTGGTACTGGCGCATGCGCACCATTGCAACAAAAAGGGCGTAGGCGCTGTTGCCTGCAGCGGGCCCACTGCGGACCGAAGCCCCGCTCATTGCCCCATTCATTCCCCCGTCCATTTGCACACACCATGATCACCGCGCTGTACGTTGGCGGCCCTCTCGATGGGCAGACCCGGCAGTTGCCCGACTGCCCGCAAGCCGCTCCCCATGGCACTGAACCAGGCGGCGCAGGCGCCTACCGGTTGATGGGCCGCTACGTCGAGGGGCGGATCGTGAGCGTTTTCGTGCATGCGCAGTGGCCGCTGTCGCGGGAAGACACCCTGCGGCAATTGCCCTCGCGGTTTCGCCAGCATTTCGTGCCGCTGGTATTCCCCTCACTTACCGAGTGAGACCGGCAAAGGCCACAAGCCGCGCGCGCCGCCCTACCGGTGGCCGTGGCGCACGCGCTGCCTTCTGCCACCGATCCATTGCACGACGGCAGCGCGCGCAGCAAACAGCCCCCCGACCACGGCCACCAGCGCGATGCGCGTGGCCAGCGGCAGGTCTTCACCATCGCCGCCCCGCCGCGCAGCGCCCGGGTTCGGGTCGCTCGGCCACCCCACAGGCTGGGGCGGCACCTCAGGCATGGGATCCTCGCTGCGCACAGGGGTTTCGGGTGCCTGGGTTTTCGGCGCATCGCGGTGCGAACCGTAATCGGTGGCATACACCTTGGTGAACTCGGCGCCCAGCAGGAAGATCTGCGCCGCGTAGTACACCCAGATCAGGATGATGGCGATGGAGCCGGCCGCGGCATAGGTGGAACTGATGCCGGCCTTGCCGACATACAGGCCGATCAGCACCTTGCCCAGCTCGAACAGCGCCGCCGTCACGGCAGCCCCCACCCACACGTCGCTCCAGGCGATCCTGGTGGAAGGCATGAGCTTGAAGATCATCGCGAACAGCAGGGTCTCGACCACCACCGAGAGCGCCATGTTGAGCCCCTGCAGCACGATCTCCCAGCCCGGCAACAAGGCCGAGAACCAGGTGCCCAGCGCGGCCACGGCCGCACTCACGGCCAGCGAGGCCATGAGCAGGAATGCCAGCCCCAGGATCAGCCCGAACGACAGAAAGCGCGCGCGCAGCAGGCCCCACAGCCCGCTGGGCTTGGCCTTCTCGGGCACATGCCAGATGCGGTCGAGCGCACTCTGTATCTCGGCAAACACCGTGGTCGCGCCGACGACCAGGAAGACGATGCTGATGCCGCTGGCCACCAAGCCTTCGGCGGGCTCCCGGGCGCTGCTGACCAGGCCCTGGATGGCAGTTGCGCCATCGCTGCCCACCAGCCCCGAGATCTGGCCCTGCAGCGCCCCGCGCACGGCCTCTTCGCCAAACACGTAGCCCGCGATCGCGATGACGATGACCAGCAACGGCGCGATGGAGAACGCCGTGTAGTAAGAGATGGCGGCCCCCATGCTGGGGGCGTAGTCGTCCACCCAGGCCATGGCGGTCTTTTTGCAGATGTCGAACAGGGTAGAGGGCTTCATGGCGGGCAGAGGGCAGTGTGTGTGCCAGTTGTACCTGCGGGCAGGGTTCTCGCGTGTAGGCAAGGAGCGCGCCCGTCGCTCGTGCTGCGCGGCGTGCTCGCCTGATGGCGGTGGGTGCGGCTCTGGGGGCGGCGGCGTCCTACACCGCGCACGCAAGCCGCTTCCTACCATGGATGCACCCACCGGGACACCATTCCATGCGACTCATTCTTGTGTACCCCGAAGACGCCGAGACCGAGGAGAAGGGCCGCACGGCCCTGGCGGCCGCCGCCGAGGTGTGCGCCACGGCGGGCGAGCACCCCTACATGGCGTGGCGCGACCATTCCACGGTCTATTCGGGCCTGAACATCCCGGGTCGGGTGTTTTCCGAAGCCGAGATCGCCGGGGCGATGGTCTGGGTGGATGCGCTGAGCGCGGCCATGGTGCACCTGAAGGTGCCGGAGTACGGCAGCGCGGAGATCGACGTGGTGTTCGGGCCGGGCGACGAGGTGCCGCCCGACGTGCCCGGGCCTGACCGCGAAGTGCTGCGCGACTACTGGTACAGAAAGGCGCCGAAGATGGCGCGGCGCACCGGCTGAAAGACAGGACGGGGGCGCCTGGCGGCACGCCAGATCCCCTCCGACCGGGGACGGGCACCAAGCCCCGGGCATGCAGCCTGGTACGCGCGGGCGAACAGGTCGCACTCCTACAGACGCCACCGGGTTGCGGGCCTAGATTGGACCCTTTGCCTTGAAGGAAACCACCATGACATCCGTATCCGAAGTGATGACCCGAAGCGTGCGCAGCCTGGCCCCTACCGACACCGTGGTGCGGGCCGCGCAGGCGATGCAGGAGCTCAACGTGGGGGCTATCCCTGTGTGCGACGGCGACCGCCTGGTGGGCATGGTGACCGACCGCGACATCGTGCTGCGCTCGGTGGCGCAGGACGGCAATGCCCAGACCACGCAGCTCAAGGACGTGATGAGCACCGACGTGCAATTCACGCGCGAGGGCGAATCCATCGACGAGGCGCTGCAGCAGATGTCGCGGGCACAGATCCGACGCCTGCCGGTGCTGGACGACGCCAGGCGCCTGATCGGCATTCTTTCGCTCGGTGACGTGGCGGTGAAGGAGCGGGGCGAAGCCCTGGACGTGGCGGCCTCCCTGTCCGGTATTTCCGCACCGGCCCAACCGGACCGCTCGGGCCAGTCCTAGTCCACTGAACGGCCAGCAAAGCGCAGGTCAATCCACCTGGCGCACCCCACGGCAGGTCGGAAAGGTGGAACAGCCCCAGAACGCACCACCCGCATTGGCGCCGGTGCGCGCAATGCGCCGCACCATGCCCGAGCCGCACTTCGGGCAGCCGGGCTGCAGGGGCGCATACCGGCCTGCGCCCTGCCCCGCTGCTGGGCTGGCAGTGTCGCCCACGCTGGCATGCGCATCAAGGTGCACGTTGACGGTGCCGTGCGTGGGAATGAACGTTCCCACGGGCTCGGCGCCCGACTGCCGCGCCGTCTGGATCATGGACAGCAGGCGCGGTCCGTCCACCAGCTGCACATTGCGCCCCTGGGTGAACAGCCTGGCATCGTTGGTGAAGCGGCCCGAGGTGACGACGAAGCCGCCCGTAGCGCCATGCGCGGCCATCACGCCGTAGAGCTCGCGCACGGTCTCCACGCCCACCTTGAAGGCTTTCCAGTGCTTGCACTGCACGAAGAATTTCTCGCCACCCCGGGTGAGCACCAGGTCCACGCCCCCATCGGCCCCGCCGCCCCCGGTCTCGGTCACCTCAAAGCCTTGCAGGCGGTAGGCCTCGCCCACCAGCATCTCGAACTCGGTCCAGGACATGCCGTCGATGGTGCCCGCAGCAGGGGCCTGGGCCACCTCGTCCACCAGGGCCAGGCGCCGGCGGCGCCTGAAGGCCGAGATGGCGGCCCCCATGAGGCACAGCATGGGCGCCACATACTGGCCCACCGTCGCCAGGCCACCGATCACAGCCCCCTGGAACGCGGTCGCCATCTGCGCCGGCTGCACGGCCTTGCGCACGGCGCCGGGCCCCAGCGTCCCGGCCAGATGGCTGAACAGCAGATAGAACACCGCCGCAAGCCCCACACCCACCCACCAGGGCAACAGTGAGACGAGGTCCATCACGTCCTCCAGGGGGCTGGTTTTCTTGCGCCGTGCCATCGGGGATTCCTCGCTGTTGCTTTGTGTTGCAACCATTATTCGAAACCGGGGGTTTTTGGCTAGTTTTGAATTGCACGCCAGCTGCCGCCGCATCCATCCAGTTGCCCGCGCCACTATTTATCTTGACGCGTGGCCTGCGCACCCAGACCATCGCGCACTTGCAGCACGCCCGCCGGACAGGCGCCGCGGTCGCAGCAGCACCAACGGGAGCGCGATCGACATGCCTGCAGCAACCCTCAAGGCCCCCTACTTCCCCATCATCTATGTGCGCGGCTACGCCATGACCCAGGGTGAGATCGACCAGACCACGGCCGACCCGTTCTGCGGGTTCAACGTGGGATCGACCGTGCAGCGGGCCGTGCCCGACAGGCGCAGCAAGCCGCGCAAGCACGTGTTCGAGTCGCCGCTGGTGCGGCTGGCATCGGACCACGGCTACACCGACGTGTACGAGGACGGCTACGACATCGTGGACCCCGAGTGGGAAACCACGGCCGACGGCAAGCCCACGGGCAACGTGCTCACGGGGCAGAGCATCATCATCTTTCGCTACTACGACGGGGCCTCGACCCTGCTGGGCGACGGCAAAACGCCCGACATCGAGGACTTTGCGAAGGAGTTGAGCCACCTGCTGGCCCGCGTGCGCGACCTGGTCTGCGGCAACCCCGCGAATGCGGTGGCGCCTGCGGACTTTCGCTGCTACCTGGTGGCGCACTCCATGGGCGGGCTGGTATGCCGGGCCATGCTGCAGAACCCGGCGCTGGACCCGCAGGGCATGCGGCCCCACGTGGACAAGTTCTTCACCTACGCCACGCCGCACAACGGCATCGACGTGGCGGGCATCAACGCGCCGGCATGGCTCTCCGCCCTGGACATCAGCAACTTCAATCGCGGCAAGCGCATGGTGCAGTACCTGGACCTGGCGAACGCCTACGCCACGCACCAGCGTGTGGACCTGCTGCCCGAGGCCCTGTTTCCGTCGCGCAGGGTGTTCTGCATGGTGGGTACCAACCGCCTGGATTACGAGGCCGCGGCCGGCCTGTCGCGTACCTTCGTGGGCAACGGCAGCGACGGCCTGGTGCGCATCGAGAACGCCACGCTGCACGGCCTGAACGCCGATGGCACGCTGGGCGAACCGTGCGCCAAGGCATTTGCCTACCGGGCGCACTCAGGCTTCTACGGCATCGTGAACAGCGAGGAGGCGTTCCAGAACCTGGCGCGCTTCCTGTTCGGCGACGTGCGCGTGGACCTGTGGGTGGACATCGAGGACATCCGCCTGCCCACGGCCGTGCAGGCCCAGGTGGACGCGGGCCACAAGGTCAACGCGCTCTACCAGATGGAGCTGCGCGCCTCGCCGCGCGGCAAACTGTGGTACCTGACCCGGCGCACGGCCGAGGAGGATTCGGTGGCCTGCATGGCCCACGCGCAGTGGCAGAGCGATAGACACCACTACCTGTCCAGCGTGTTCCTGGCCAACAGCGCGCGCGTGAACCCGCGCCGCCGCTCGCTGGCCTACGGCCTGGAGTTCGGCGTGCGCGCGCCCGACTACGAGATCGAGCGGCGCCTGTGGATCAACGAGCACTACGAGGGCGGCTACCTGTTTCGCAACGCGCTGATCCTGGAGATGGAGCCCCCCACCAACGACGCCACGCCCTGGAAGGTGAAGTACTCCTGGCAGGGCACAGGCATGGTGCAGGCGCAGACGGTGCTCGACGTGCAGCCGCTTGGCGACGGCCGGGTGGAGGTGGTGATCCCGTTCGACAGCCACACGGTGGACGGCCGGGGCACGCACAAGCCGGCGCACCCCGGGGTGCGCGGGCAGTTGCGGTTCGTGATATCGGCCTGGAATGCCTGACCCGCTTCAACAGCCCGAACCCATGCGCCGCAGCCTGGAGCCCGTCCGCAAAGCAAGAGCCCACCTCAACCTCCAGGGCAATAAACATCGCGGCGTTTTGAACGGCTCATGGTAGAAGTTCAGCAAGATCACGAATTTCTTCCCCACCCAACCGGTTCTGTCAGCGCCGTCTTACAGCACCGGCCGTAACAAACGGTTATTTTCGGCGATGTGGCGCACGTGTTTCCGGGGGCGGAGACCGGGCCGCCCTACATGGAGGCTCACATGAAGTGCCCCCCTATCCTGCTGACCGAGGAGGAGCGGCTGCAGGCCCTGGCAGACCACGGACTCGAAGACGAGCAGGCGCTGCCCAGCCTGGACCCGGTGGTGCGCATTGCCGCCCGCATGTTCGGAATGCCCGTTTCCGCCGTGAACATGATCGGCAGCGACCACGTTTTCTTTGCCGCGAGCACCGGGGTGGGCGAGCTGGACATGAGCCGCGACGTGTCCTTCTGCGCCCATGCCATTGCGCAAAGCGGCGTGATGGTGGTGCCCGATACCCTGCAGGATGAGCGCTTTCACGACAACCCCCTGGTCACCGGCCCCTCCAATGTGCGCTTTTACGCGGGGGTGCCCCTGCTCTCGCCCGAAGGGCATGCCATGGGCGCGCTGTGTGTGCTCGATGACCGCCCGCACAACGACTTCACCGCAGAAGACCAGGAGCGCCTGCGCGAGCTGGCGCGCATGGCCTCCGACCGGCTGGAGCTGCACCGCATAGAGACCTCGTCCGAGCGCACGCGGCCCTCGTTCGACGAGTACGCGGGCAATTCCACCACACCCGTGGTCTGGTTCGACGAGCAGCGGCGCATCGTGGCCATCAACACCGCCGCCGCCGCGCTGCATGGCTACCACCCGGCCGAGTGCGTGGGCCAGCCGCTGGACCTGCTGCTGGCCGAGCAGGAGCATGCCACCCTGCGTGAAGGGATTGCGCGCGCGGTGGACGCGGCCTCGATGCAGGACCTGCAGATCCCCACCGAAGTGTGCGGGCGGCGCAAGGACTTCACGCACTTCCTGCTGGGGATTTCGCTGTTCATCTGGCGCCACAACGGGCGCCTGCGCTTCGAGGCTGTGCTCAAGGACCTGACGACCCAGCGGCGCGAAGAGGACGACCTGCGCCGCCAGGCCAGCAGCGACCCGCTGACCGGGCTGGCCAACCGCAGCTGCTTCTACCGCCGCGTGCAGGATGCCCTGCTCAGCCCTTCGCCGGATGCCGCTGCTGCCGTGCTGATGTTGGACCTCGATGGCTTCAGGGACCTGAACGACACGCTGGGGCATGCCGTGGGCGACGGCATCCTGCAGGAGGTGGCGCAGCGGCTGGCGCGGCTTGCAGGCCACGCGCTGTTCGAGGCGCACCAGAGCCGCGGCCCCATCGCCGCACGGCTGGGGGGCGACGAATTCGCGCTGCTGTTGACCGGCATGGGCGATCCCGATGCCGCCAACCAGTTCGCCCAGCGCGCCATCGGCGCCATCCACCAGCCCATTGCCATCGCCGGGCATGAGGTGCGCGTGGGCGCCAGTTGCGGGGTTTCCGTGGCACCCCTGCAGGCCCATGAGGCGCTGGAGCTGGTGGGCAATGCCGACCTGGCCCTGTCGCAGGCCAAGACCGAGGGGCGCGGACGCAGCTGTGTCTTCGTGCCCGCCCTGCGCATGGCGGCGGTGGCGCGGCGCCTGTACGGCATGGAGCTCGACCGCGCGGTGGACAAGGGCGAGCTGGTGCTGTTCTACCAGCCCCAGGTGCATCTGGAGGACGGCTCGCTCTCGGGCGCCGAAGCGCTGATCCGCTGGCAGCACCCGCAGCGCGGCCTGCTGGCGCCCGCTGCCTTCCTGCCCGCGCTGGAGGGCGGCCCCCTGGCCGCCAGCGTGGGCTCGTGGATCCTGGACGAGGCCTGCGCGCAGGCCGCCTACTGGCGCCGCCATGGCGCACCCGGGCTGCGCATGGGTGTGAACCTGTTCGGGGTGCAGTTCCGCGTGGGCGACCTGGCCGCCGAAGTCATGGACACCCTGGCGCGCCACGGCCTGCCGCCCGAGGCCCTGGAGCTGGAGATCACCGAGAACATCGTGCTCGACCACGACGACGTGGTGCCCGGCATCCTGCGCCGCCTGCGTGACCAGGGCGTGGGCATCGCGTTCGATGACTTCGGCACCGGGTATGCATCGCTGAGCCTGCTCACCAGCTACCCGCTCACGCGCATCAAGATCGACCGCGCCTTCGTCCAGGGCATGCTGGAGTCGCGTCGCGAGGCTTCGGTGGTGCGTGCCATCCTGGACATGGCGCGCAGCTTCGACCTCCAGACCATTGCCGAAGGGGTGGAGACCGAGGCCCAGCGCGAGCGCCTGTGCAGCGAGCGCTGCAGCGAAGGCCAGGGCTACCTGTTCGCCCGGCCCATGTCCGCCCAGCAGTTCAGCGACGCCTATGGCCTGGGCACTTTGCGCAAGGCCTCTGCGGCCTAGCGCAACAGCGGGCCCTGGCCCGCCCCTGCTGAATTACCTATTGTTTCAAAGGCTAATGAGACACATTCTCATTTAATGCCATATACTTCACCCATACCGCAGAACAGCACCGACCAACACCAACCGACTCCTGCACACACCATGTCGACACTTGCCATGCCTCGCCCCGTCCTTCGACTGCAGCGCCCCGTGGCGCAGCGCCCGTCGGCAGTTGCCGATGACGCAGTGGCGCAGGCCTCGCCTGCCGAGTCGACTGCCGCAGGCTTCCTGCGCAGCATCAACAGCGCCACCATGCTGGGCACGGCCAAGGTCGTGAACATCCTGCACAACGGCTCGGTCTACCAGCTCAAGACCACCAAGCTCGGTAAGCTGATTCTGACGAAATAGGTTTCATCGTGGGGAGACTCCCGGGACCTCGGTCTCGAAGGGTCTTTTTTTGCTAGCCACCCGTAACCCGGCAGCCATGCTTTTTTTCCCGCGATCCTCACCATCGTCCTGCACGCCGGACTGAACCGGCAGGCCACCGGCCCGCCAGCTCCGGCCCACGTTGGCGAGCACCGCAGCCACCTCGCTGCGTGCCTGTGCAGGCACCCGTAGGCCCCCCTTCCCTCATCCGCCTGGCCATCGACTCCATGCCTTGGCGGCACGAAGCATGGCGTTACACGGTGGCGCCAGCGCCCTGGCAAGGGGCCGATTTGCACCCATTTGATTGCCGTGCCCCGCTGCGTTTGCAAGCATCTGCAACACGCGCTGCGCCCGCCTGGAGCCGGCCCGGCAGGTGGGCGAAGACGCGCCCGGTTTGGCGCACTTGAGGCGGTCTGTGCGCCCACAAGCAACCACCCGTAACAGCGGTCACCAAGCCCGTTTATCGCTGTTGTCTTACACGCGGAACTGGGACACTTTGCTGAAATCTACCCATCGGCCATTGAGGTTGATTCGGGGGTCATTGAGGCCCCTGCCCCGGATTGTTTTTACCCACCAGGAGTAGTGCCATGAAATTCCATCACCTGCCTCCCCGCGCGCGTGCCGTTGCCGCGTTTGTGGTGACCGTCGTGCTGGCCTTCTTGGCGGCGGCAACCGTCCTGATGCCCGACATCACGGTGCAGTCAGTGGACTCCATGGTCCGCCTGCCCGGTGGGGTGGAGCAGATCCTCACGCAAGGATTCCCCGAGTAACTTGCGCGCACCGTGCGGGCACGGGGGCCCTGCGGGTGCCCCGGTCTTCCCAGCGATTCGTTGATTCTCCGCCTGCGCATTCGCCGCAGGCTCTCCCTCCACCTTTGTATCCAACGGCCATCGTGATGGGCCTGGCTGCCCCTATCACGCGTCGGGCACGCGCAAACTACCCCCCAATAGGGCGCCAACGCAACGCCTGCGCGGGACACGCTGGCAAAAAGAGGAGCACGAGAGTACCATCTGGCGCTGCACACCGGAATTTCCGGCGCTGCACACCCGTAGGAGGAATACCGTGAACCCACGTTTCCTGACCCTTGATCGCAAGAGCTCTGCCGTCCTGGCTGCCACCCTGGTGGTCTCCCTGTCGGCCCTGCTGGCAGGCTGCTCCAGCCCCCGCGACGGCTCCCTGGACGAATTCGCCCGCTGGCACGACAAGGCCAAGGCGCAAGCCCAGGCCGGCGCGCTGATGTGGAGCGAGTTCTACAAGCAGAGCTTCGACCGCCTCACCGCCCTGCCCCCGTCCATCCAGCAGGACACGCGGCTGGAGAACACCGTGCTGCTGCTGTCCACAGCGCGCAAGTACGAAGCCAGCGAAATCACCGCCCTGCAGTTCAACACCGAACGCGAGCACATCGAGACCCAGCTCGAAGCGCGGCTGCGCTGAGCTGGTCCGATCCGTCCCTGGCCCCGCGAAGATGGGGCGCGGCGGCCCACCATGGCATGCGCCAGCAATGCCAGTTCGATCAACTTGGCCCCATGCACATCCATCTTCGAATAGCCCGTCCCGTGAGCGACCTGGCGCGCTCGGTGGCCCAGTACACGCAAGGCCTTGGCCTGGAACAGCTGGGCAGTTTCAAGGACCACGCGGGCTTTGACGGTGCCATGATCGGCACACCCGGCGCAGGCTTTCACTGGGAGTTCACGTTCTGCACCAGCCACCCGGTCGTGCCGGCACCGACACCGGAAGACCTGCTGGTTTTCTACGTTCCGCAACCCGAGGCCTGGCAGGCGCGGTGCGAGGCCATGCGCAACGCGGGTTTCGCCGAGACAGAGCCCTTCAACCCCTACTGGGCCTCATCAGGCCGCACCTTCGAAGACCCCGATGGCTACCGCGTGGTCATCCAGTGCACCGCATGGGGCGAGAGCAGCGCAGTCCAGGCCCGCGTGTTGCCTGCCTGACCTCTGCCGCACTGCCTTGCGGGAGGTTGAGCCCGCCCAGCCTCAACAATCCGGAGCAAGCGGGCAAGGTCAGCCGATATCGCGGGGGCTTTTCTGCGCAAAGTAGAACCACTCGTTGCCTGGCAACGCACCTGGGTTGGGGAACACGACGAAGCCGTCGGCAGGAGCCGCCACGGCACGGCCATCGTGTCGCTTCCCGACAAGCTGCCCAGCCACCACCGGGTCAAAGCTCTTCCATGGCTGAGTGAAGCGGTCATTCTCATGCTCGCGATCCACCACATCTTCGAGGCGCAGGACCTGAAAATCCAAAGCCGGCGGTTTCAGCGCAAAGGATGCCAGCCCCAGCAGCGCGAGCGTTTGGCGGATCGCACGATAGGCGACGCCGACTGCCTGCGGGTCGTCATGCTGCCCACATTCGAGCGTCACCCCATAGCCACCACGCGAGCGCATGTACTCGGACGTGCCGATGCCATAACCCGTGTCCAGCAGGCCGGCGTTCGAAGCAAGCTGGGCTTGTTGCCGGCGTTGAACACCTCGCGCATACACGTCCATCCAGCCTTCCACCACCCTTGCCGGGCCAAGGTGCGCTACCAGACGCGCCTCTTCCTGCGCATGCTGAAACGGCTCGAGGGTGCCGGTGTTGTTGGTGGGTCCCACCATGGCGAAGGGCTGCCCCGGGGTGTGAAACGAATGCAGATCGAGCAAGACCTCGTGTGTGTCCAGCAAGGGGCACAGAACGTTTGCGATCTGGTCCTCGTAATCGGCAGGTTCGGCACTGGCGCGCAGATTTCGGTTCAGATTGCGGTCCCCTTGCCGGGTGCGCTGCTGGTAAGCGAATGGATTCGTTACCGGCACCATGGTCAGCACACCTCGCTCAATGCCGAAGGCGCCCGCCGCCAGCTCTTCCAACACCTGCCCAATGGCCTGCGTACCGCACGTCTCGTTGCCATGGACGGCACCGAGTACCAGGAGCCGCGGCCCTGGCTTCAGGGCTGCGAATTGGTGCACGTGAAGAAATGACGGGCGGACCGAAGAGCTCATGGGATTGACTACCTGGCGAGCACGCCAGTGAGATAAGTGGCGGGTGAAATAGGTCGCGACTGGCGATTTGGCAAACCCCAAGGGGTGCATCGTGCCGGGTTCGAAGCCCAGTATAGGGCTGGGCCTTTCCATTCTTTGCTGGCAGCCCCGGGCCATGGCGCTCACGAAGCGAGCAGCCCCCGGCAGGGACTGGCATCGGCGACCGTGACAGAAGACTTGCCTCATGGACCGAACGCACTTCTTGCACCAACTGCTTCGCCCTGCAAAGGCCTGCGGCCTGCGGCACGCCGCGGCATGGGTCTCTCGCGTTCGCATTTTCCCTGGCCAGGGCAGCCCTTGTGCAAGGACTCCTGCTGCCGGGCAGC
>JAZKEE010000019.1:0-44918 GCA_040387235.1 Pseudomonadota bacterium | reverse complement strand
AGAACCGCTGGGCGACACCGATGGCGATGCAAGAGCGAGCAACGCAAGGAATGCTGCCAGACCCAGGCCCGCGGACACCCACAGCGCCCCTGCGCCCATGCGGTCCAGGCACAGGCCGAACAGCCACGGCGATGCCGCCTGGGCAATACGCGCTGGCACCATGAGGAGGCCCTGCCGATGCCCGTAGCCCGATGGGCCGAACAGCACCAGCGGCAGCGTGCCCTTGGCAATGGTCAGGATGCCGTTGCCAGCGCCGTGCAAAACCGCGAACAAGGCCGCCACCGGTGCGCCGGCAACCGCCAAAAGCCCGGCGCCCAGCGGGTGCATCAGCGCCGCCAGGCGCGCGGACAGCAGCGGGTGCACGTGGCGCAGGAAGCCGAACTCCAGCAGGCGGCCCGCCACCTGCGCCGGCCCCACCAGTGCGCCCACGGCCACCGCGGTGGCCAGCGTGGCACCGCCCTCCTGCAGCAGGCGCGGAAGATGCGAGGCCATGGCGGTGCTGGTGAACCAGGTGGCGGCAAAGACAAAGGCCAGCAACACCGTGGCGCGCCGGGCATGGGCGGGCGCTGGAGCGGGAGCCGGCACCGCCGAGCCGGCAACCGGGCCCGCCGGCGCAGCCTCGGCCCTGCGCGGCGTCCACGCATTGAGCGGCAGCCCCACCACCAGGTGCAGCGCGGCCCAGGCCCAGCAGGCGCCCCGCCATCCCCAGTGCAACTCCATCCACATCGACAGCGGCCATCCCACCGTGCTGGCGAAACCGGCGATCAAGGTGATTCCCGTAATGGAATTGCGCGCGTTCTTGCCATGCAAGTGCACCAATGCGGCAAACGCGGCCTCGTAGAGCCCGCTGCCCATGCCGACGCCGAGCAGCACCCAGGCGGCAAACAGGCTCCAAGGCCCCTGGGCCATGGCCAAAGCGGCCAGCCCGAGTGCAAAGACGACGCTGGTGGCCATCAGCACCGGCCTGCCGCCCCAGCGGTCGATGCTGCGGCCGGCATACGGCCCCAGCAGCGCGGAAACGACCATCGCACAGGAGAAGGCGGCGAACACCATCGGGACCGAAACCCCCATGTCCCTCGCCATGGGCACCGCCAGGATGGCCGGCAGGTAGTAGGTGGACGCCCAGGCCAGTGTCTGGGCGCAGCCCAGGCTGGCAACGGTCGTCGTCGCGGATTGGAGGCGTTGCAATGGGATTCCTCTTGGTTACACCATGGGCACAGGGGGCGTCAGCCGCAGCATGAAGCCCTGGCAGGCGCCCCGCGCAGCGAAGCGGGCGCCGCAGCCGCGGTACAGCCGCATCCCGCGCTGCCCGGGGCCTTCCGTGCTTCATCCAGCGCGCAGCAGGCCGACCTGTCTTGCACTGCGGGGCCGCCGCAGCAGCTCGATGCAGCGGCCGCCCTCCCGGTGGCCGGCTCGGAGATGTCCACCGAACACACCCCCGTCTGGGGCAGGTCGAGCTGCACCTGGTTCGCAGCCACCCAGTCGCCAGCAATGGCCGCCACCACCGAGCGTGCCTGCTCGTAGCCCGTGGCCATCAGGAAGTTGGGGGCACGCCCGTAGCTCTTGGCGCCAATGGCATAGAAGCCGGGCTCCGGATGGGCCAGCTCCTTGTGGCCGTGGGGCCGCACGGTGCCGCAACTGTGCAGGTTGGGGTCGATCAGGTCGGCCAGCGCCGCGGTGCTCTCGATCCAGGGATCAAGGCGCGTGCGCAGTTCGCGCGCCGGCGACAGATCGGGGCGTGATCCCGCCGCCACGATGATTTCGTCAACGCCGTCCACGCGAGCCACGGTCGGATCGATGGCGCGCACGGTCATGCGGCCCGCGAGCATCTCGACGGCCTGCGCGCCAAATCCCAGGTGCAGGACGATGCGCTGCTGCCCGACCAGATCGCGCAGCCGGGTGCCCAGGGCGCCGCGTGCCGGCAGCCCGTCGGCACTGCCGCCGCCGAAGACCTTGCGCAGGTCCTTGCCCCGCACCGCCCAGTGCACGCGGGTGCCAGGTTCTTCATCCGCCAGTGCGGCCAACGCCAGCAGGTTGCCGGCAGCGGAATGGCCCGCCCCCACCACCAACACCGAGCGGCCCGCGTACCGGCCACGGGCAGCCCCGAGGATGTCCGGCATGCCATAGGCCATGTGTTCCCGCACCGCCCGCTCGCCCATCGCGGGAAAGCCGTGAATGCCCATGGGATTGGGCTGGCCCCAGGTGCCCGATGCGTCGATGACGGCCTGGGCCCTGATCTCTTTCACCCCCTCGGCGGTCTGCACCGCCAGCACGAAGTCCGCATGCTCCCGTCCGGCCGTCTTGAGCTTGTCGAAGCCAGCACGGGAGATGCCCAGCACCTGGTGGCCGAAGTGGATGTGCGGCGCAAGCGCCCTGTGCGCCGCCAGCGGCCCCAGGTAGCGCTCCACCAATTCGCCGGCCGTGGGCAGGCCATCGGGATCGGGCATGGCCCATTCGGTGCTTTCCAGCAGCGCACGCGCCGCAGTATCCACGTTGTAGCGCCAGGGTGAGAACAGGCGCACGTGGCCATACGACTGCAGATGGGCGGCAACGCCGGCTCCGGCCTCGAAGACCTCCACCGCCAGGCCGCGTCCGACCAGATGGGCGGCGGCCGCCAGCCCGATGGGCCCTGCACCGATCACGGCCACCGCGAATGCACAGGGGAATGTGGAATTAGCCATGGTTACTTCCTTCGTACTTCGTAGATCAACGAACATTCATGGCAAAAACAAGAGGCCTTTGCCTCCTCACAGGGACTGGACCAACTGCTTAAGCTCGGCGAGCCGCGCAGGGTTGATGCAGTAACAGGTGCGCTGCTCCTCGGCGGAGCCCAGGATCAGGCCCGCCTCCTTGAGCACCTTCACATGCTGCGAGGTGGTGGATGGCGCCAGGCCCACCACGTCGGCCAGGCTGCCGAAGTAGCACTGGCCATAGCTCGACAGGTGGCGCAACAACTGGATGCGGGCCGGGTGGGCCAGCGCCTTCAGCAGCATGGCCAGCTCGGCCGTGCGGTCATCGTCCAGCGCGACCAGTACCTCTTCTTCGTCACCAGGGCAGCAGGACATACGGCCTTTCTCTTAATTCGTATTATTACGAATGATCAATCCTTGCGCGCTGCATGTCAAGCGCGGCAGCACGCCGGCAAGACATCGATCTGAGCTCGACCCAGTAACTCGAACGTGCCGGATAGCCTGCGCTGGATGCGATCAGGCCCACCCGCGCAAGGTCCGTGTGTTTCAGGCCTGGAGTGTTTCGGCGCGGAAGGCCAGGGCATCGAATTTTTGCGGGACGGCGGGATGGGCCGGCGACTGCAGGCTGCATTGCCACCAGCCCACGTCGTGCCACTGCCCGTGCTTGAAGCCGACCTGGCGGTACACGCCCAGCGCCTCGAAACCCACGGACTCGTGCAGCGCAACGCTGGCTTGGTTGGGCAAGGCGATGCCGGCGAACGCCTGGCAGTAGCCGAGCCCGGCGAGGACCCGCTTCAACTCCCCATACAGCCGCTTACCGATGCCCTGACCGCGCGCATCCTCGCGGATGTAGGCCGTGGTGTCCACAGACCACTGGTAGGCAGCGCGCTCGCGGTGCCGGCTGGCGTAGACATAGCCGTTGACCCGGCCCTGCGCGTCCTCGCTGACCAGCCAGGGCAGCTCCTGCAGGGTCTTGGCGATGCGCTCGCGCATCTGTTCCACGGTCGGCGCCTCCAGCTCGAACGAAATGCTGGTGTGCTCCAC
The DNA here is from genome assembly GCA_040387235.1 of Pseudomonadota bacterium. Lineage (GTDB taxonomy): Bacteria > Pseudomonadota > Gammaproteobacteria > Burkholderiales > Burkholderiaceae_C > Acidovorax. The sequence goes on along the minus strand of JAZKEE010000019.1, from coordinate 41,184 downwards.
GATGGGTGCGTAGATGGCGGTGATCGTTTCGGCGTCGGCGGGCGTGGCGGTGCGGATGGTCATGGGTGGGCGTCTGGTGGTACAGCTGTGATGGAAGGGTGCGGCGCCCTTCAGCAGCACGGTCCCGCGTCCTTTGGCGGGCGCGGCAGGGTGCAGCAAGGCGCGGCCTGGTCTTGCCGCAATGCCTTCATGAGCAACTGCAGCGATTTCTCGACGGCGGCACGGTCGCGCTCGCTCAGGCACCCCAGCAACTGTGCAGCGTGGGCGTCCAGGGTGGTGTTCAGCTCCTGGACCCTGCCCACCCCCTCGGCTGTGAGCGTGACCAGCCAGCTGCGGGCATCGGCCGGGTTGGGCTCCTTGGTCACCAGGCCCCGCGCGGCCAGGGCCTCCACCGCACGCGAGACCCAGCTCTTCTCCAGACTGACCCGGGCGCCGAGTTCGGACAGTGGCAATGGCCCGGAGCGGCCCAGCTCGGTCAACAGGTGGCACTGGGTATTGGTGGTACTGCTGCATTCGGCCACCACGCGCTGGGCTCGGGTGTACATGCGGGCCACTTCGCGCAACAAGCTCCCGGGGATGGACAGGGTCATTTAGGTGTGTATAGCAACCAGTTGGCAAAACGATAAACGCTCCCGACTTCGTTGTCAACAGCAACCACCTCAGCACCCGCTTGGCACAGGCGCCGCCCCGAATGCCGCAGGGCGCGCGCAGAAGACTCCGCCTCCCATGCCTGGCTGGCAGATTCAGCGCACACTCTCAAGCAGGGCTTTCCCATAGGCTGCAAACATGGGCTGTACCGGGTCTGGCGCGCTACAGTGGCGGCATGAACGCGAGACTTTCCCTGCCGTGCTGCATCGCCATGCTGCTCTCGGGCGTCAGCACGCACTCGGCAGCGCACATCACCGTTTTCGGGCTTCCGTTGGGTGGCAAGTTTTTACCGCCCGTGATGGCCTGCCCGCCGGACCGGGAGAAGGCGAACACGATCTGCTGGGTGGAAAAGCCGCGGGTGTCGAAAGATGGAGACCGGGCGGCCGTGGTGCACATGCCCAGGATGGACCGCCTGCCGCTGTGGGCCTCCCATGCACGCTTCGAGTTCACCCTGTCCAGGGACGGAGTGCTCGAAGACATCACGGTCCGCACTGCGAACGCCGAGGACAAGCTGGAAATCCTGAAGTCGATTTCATCCAGGTTCGGCACGCCCCTGTACAACCCGCAGCCCAAGCCCGGCATGTCGTCCGTCACCTGGACCCGCCCTGACATCTCCATCGACATGCGGTGCGGCGACAACTGCCAGGTCGACTTTCGCTCGCCCCTGGCCCAGGCAAAACGCGAAAAGCGATCCACCGACGCGCAGGCACGCGATGCAGCGCGTCCGCTGACTCCCTAGGCCAGACCCCAAGCCAAGTCCTCGCGCGCTGCGGCACCGGCCATCAAATGGACGCCTGGTTCACCCGGCGCATCAGTGCCTCGGCAGACTCCTTGCGCTCGCTGTAGCGGTCCACCAGGTACGGCGACACGTCGCGCGTGAGCAGGGTGAACTTCATGAGTTCCTCCATCACGTCCACGATGCGGTCGTAGTAGGCGGAGGGCTTCATGCGGTCATCGTCGCCGAACTCCTGGAAGGCTTTGGCGACCGATGACTGGTTGGGGATGGTGAGCATGCGCATCCAGCGGCCGAGCACGCGCATCTGGTTCACGGCGTTGAACGATTGCGAGCCGCCGCACACCTGCATCACGGCCAGGGTCTTGCCCTGCGTGGGGCGCAGGGCCCCCTGGGCCAGCGGGATCCAGTCGATCTGGGTCTTCAGGATGCCGGTCATGGCGCCATGACGCTCGGGGGAGCACCAGACCATGCCCTCGGACCAGGCGGCCAGCGCGCGCAACTCCACCACCTTGGGATGTGTGTCCGGTGCGCCATCGGCCAGGGGCAGGCCTTCAGGGTTGAAGATCTTCACCTCGGCCCCCAGGGCCTGCAGGATGCGCGCGGCCTCCTCGGTAGCCAGCCGGCTGAACGAGCGCTCGCGCAGCGATCCGTAGAGCATGAGGATGCGCGCAGGGTGGGTGGAGGCCAGCGGGGCCGACAGGCGGGCGGGATCGGGCCGCTGCAGCAACGGCGCGTCGACTAAGGGTGGGTCGGGCCGCTGCAGCAACGGCGCGTCGACAAAGGGTGGGTCGGGCTGCTGGGGCAAGGAAGGTGCTGTCTCGGTCACGGAGAACTCCAGAGTGATGGGTGGAAGCCGGAAGGTTCAGATTCAATAATTCATCAAATATTGAATCGATGGGTCAACAGTGTTTGACAGTGTTTCCAAGGGCTTGCGCTCCTCAGGCCGCAGCAGCGGCCTTGCGGCGCTTGCCGGCGGCGGTGGTGGTGGTGGCCTGTGCCGCAGGGGCGCAGCCAGCCTTGCCGGGCAACTCGGCACACAGGCCGGGGTTGCCCGCGCAGCACTCTTCGGTCAGGTAGCCGATCAGCTCCGCCATCAGCGCCAGGTTGGCCCGGTAGCGCTGGTAGCGGCCCTCCTGCTCCACGGTGAGCAGCGAGGCGTGCGTCATGCCCTTCAGGTGAAAGGACAGGTTGGTGGGCGGCACGTCCAGCGCCGCCGAGATCTCGCCCGCCACCATGCCGCCGGGGCCCTGCCGCACGAGCAAGCGAAACACGTCGAGCCGCACGGGTGAGGACAGCGATTCGAAGACAGAGGTGGCGGCGGATTTTTGCACGGACTGACTATACAAGAAGGGTTGAAGCGGGCGCAGGCCGGGCGGCTATCCAGCGACCCGCCTGCCCTGCGCGTCGATGACCAGCTCGCCGTCTTCCTTGGCGAACGGGCCGGCCAACGCAGGCAGCAGGTCCAGCACGGCCTCGGACGGCCGGCACAGCCGGGTGCCCAGGGGCGTGACGACGATGGGCCGGTTGATCAGGAGGGGGTGGGCAAGCATGGCATCGATCAGCTGCTCGTCGGACAGCGCCGGGTCCTGCAGGCCCAGCTCGTCATGGGGCGTGCCTTTTTGCCGCAGCAGCGCGCGCACGGGAATGCCCATGGCGGCGATCAGCTCCTTGAGCTTCTCGCGGCTGGGAGGGGTCTGCAGGTATTCGATGACCGCAGGCTCGATGCCCGCGTGGCGAATCATCGCGAGCACATTGCGCGAGGTTCCGCACGCCGGATTGTGAAAGATGGTGGTGTTGGTGGAGGCTTGCATGGCATCAATAATACAACTATTATTGAAATATTCAAGTGATCGCAAACCCAATGCACCCGCAGGTGCTTGCGGCGAACCACCCTCCCCCCACTCCCCTTTTTGAAAAGAGAAAACAGATGCTTGTGGCTCTGTCGATATTCGTCGCCACCATCGCGCTGGTCATCTGGCAGCCGCGCGGGCTGGGCATTGGCTGGAGCGCCAGCGCCGGTGCCACCGTGGCGCTGCTCACCGGTGTGGTGCAGTGGGCCGACATTGCTGTGGTCTGGCAGATCGTGTGGAACGCCACGGCCGCCTTCATTGCCATCATCATCGTCAGCCTGCTGCTCGACGAGGCGGGCTTCTTCGAGTGGGCTGCCCTGCATGTGGCGCGCTGGGGGCGCGGCAGTGGCCGCATGCTGTTTGCGCTCATCGTGCTGCTGGGCGCGGCGGTGGCGGCGGTTTTCGCCAATGACGGGGCCGCACTCATCCTCACACCCATCGTGATCGCCATGCTCGTGGCCCTGGGTTTCAGCCCCGGCGCCACCCTGGCCTTCGTGATGGCCGCGGGCTTCATTGCCGACGCGGCCAGCCTGCCGCTGGTGGTGTCCAACCTGGTGAACATCGTCTCGGCCGACTTCTTTCGCATCGGGTTCCGCGAGTACGCCTCGGTCATGGTGCCGGTGAACTTCGCTTCGGTCACGGCCTCGCTGGCGGTGTTGCTGCTGTACTTTCGCAAGGAGATTCCCGCCACCTACGACCCGGCGCAGCTCAGGCGTCCATCGGCCGCCATCCGCGACCTGGCGACCTTCCGCACCGGGTGGGCCGTGCTGGCCTGGCTGCTGATCGGATTTTTCGGGCTGGAGCCGCTGGGTGTGCCGGTCAGCGCCACCGCGGCCGCAGGCGCCGCGCTGCTGCTGGCCGTGGCGGGCCGGGGCCACGTGATCAGCACAAAGAAGGTGCTGCGCGGGGCGCCGTGGCAGATCGTCGTCTTCTCGCTGGGCATGTACCTGGTGGTCTACGGCCTGCGCAACCAGGGGCTCACGGCCTACCTCAGCCAGTTGCTCAACACCTTTGCCGGCCATGGCATCTGGGGCGCGGCGCTGGGCACGGGCCTGCTGACGGCACTGCTGTCGTCCCTCATGAACAACATGCCCACGGTGCTGGTGGGTGCCCTGTCCATCGACGCATCCGCCGCCACCGGCGTGGTGAAGGAGGCCATGGTCTATGCCAACGTGATCGGCAGCGACCTGGGGCCCAAGATCACGCCCATTGGCTCGCTGGCCACCTTGCTGTGGCTGCATGTGCTGCAGCGCAAGGGCATCCGCATCGGCTGGGGCACCTATTTCCGGGTGGGCGCGGTCATCACCCTGCCCGTGCTGCTGGTCACGCTGGCGGCGCTGGCGCTGCGGCTTTCGATGCGATAGCGCGGCGACCGGGCAGCATGCAAAAACGGGCCGGCACCCAGAGGTACCGGCCCGCCATTTACGAGCGATCCGTCAGTCGATCAATCGCAGCAGCCCAGCATTTCCAGGCAGCATTCGGCCAGCTCCGTGCAGCAGCCCGACTGGGCCATGGCCATGCCTGCCATCGACAGCAAGACGGCGGCGACGCCAAGTTTGAAAAATTGTTTCTTCATTGGAAAATTCCTGATGGGGTTGGATAGAGAAAAGGGAAACAGGGAAGCATCCAACCTCAATCAGGCGGCCTCCACACCGAGGCATTCCAGGACGCCCACTGAAATCCGGCGGCCAGGGGCCACGCCGCATTCAGCGACATACCGTTCAATGGGGTGCGCGATGCCGTCATCAACGGTGTGCCGCAGGGCTGGCAGCCGGGCATGGCGCAGGCACTGCCGTCATCGCAATCGGCAATGCAGCAATGGCTGTAGGAGGCGACAGCTGCCGACACCGCCTGTGTCAGAAACACAGCGCCCAGCAGCAACACGCAGATGACAAAAACTCTTCGCACGCTGCGAATGTACCGCAGCCCGCCGGCCTCAGGCGGCGTGCATCATTTGCCCATGCTGACGCCCGCCAGTTCCACCACCGCCACGCGCCGGCGCAAGCGCTCCGCCGCGTCCTTGTCACCCGCCGCCTCGGCGCGCTGTACCTGCAGCAGCAGCCAGGCCATGAGCGGGCGGCGCCAGCCCTGGGCAGATGCCGTGTCGGTCGCGGTGGCGATGGCCGCCGGGTCGGCCCGGCCGGCCTGCAGCAGCACACCGGCGGCCACCAGGCGCGAGAGCGGGTCTTCGATGGCGCCGAGCGCAGCGCCGCCCGATCCTGGCGTTGCCACGGCGCGCTGGGCGGCGGGCAGCAGCGCCACGTCGGGCGCGGCCAGGGCGCGGCCGGCCAGGTGGTCGGCATAGGCGCGCTCGGGTGCGGCCGCGTCCTGGCGCAGGGCCTCGAAGGCGGTGCAGGGCTCCACCACCAGGCTGGCCACCTGCGCGGCGCAGCGCAGCAGTTCCAGCCGGGCCAGCAGGTCCGGGCGGCCGGTGCGGGCCACCTCGGCGCGGGCACGTTCCCATTCGAGCTTGTCGACGCGGGTATTGCCCGAGAGGTAGGCGTCGAGCGCCTTTTGGGCCGAGCCGTGGGCGTTCATCTCCCATTCGGGTTCGGGCGGCTTGTTCGCGCAGCCGGCAAGCAAGCTGCCGAACAGGGCAGCGGCAAGCAAACTCCGCACCATGGGCATCGTCTTGTGGGTCATGGCAGCTTGATCTCCCGGTCGCGTGCAAACGGCCATTTGCGGTTGATCTCGGTGACCAGGCTGTCGATCTTGCGCAGGTTGCTTTCCACCTCGGCGCGCAGGGCGCCCAGGTCGTTCGTGGCCTCGCGGGCATTGGCGCCCACGGCCTGGGCTTCGACCAGCACGGCGTCCACCTTCTTCAGGCTGGTCCGCGTGTCGGCCAGCAGGTCGTTGACCTGGCCGACGGCGGCGCGCAGCTCGGGCACCAGCGCATCCTTGTTGTTGCCGTCCGCGCCGAAGACCTGGCGGTCGGCGCGCGTGGCCAGGGTATCCAGGCGCGCCAGCAGCGTGTTGGTGCGGTCCAGCGTGGTCACGAGCTTCTTTGCATCGCTCTCGCTGCCCATGAGGGCGCCCAGCACGCCGCCCGGGCCATTCAGCCGCTCGGTCAGTTCCTGCACGTTGCTGAGGGTGCTGCCCAGGGCCGCGTCCTGCGCGGTCAGGTTGTTCAGGTTGCCCAGCAGCTCGCGTGCCGAGGCCATGAGCTGCGGGATCTCGGCCGTGGCATCGCCGCGCAGCACGGGGCGCACGGCGCCGTCGGGCATTGGCGGATCGGTCAGGATGCCGCTGTAGGCGCGGATGTTGGTGCCGCCCACGATGCCGCGCACCAGCGTGAACACGCTGGACTGGCGCAGCCAATGCGCGTCCTTGCTCGGCACCTCGACGGTGATGCGCGCATTGCCCGCATCGGCCAGCTCGATGCGGCGCACGCGCCCGATGGGAAAGCCCGAGAACGTCATGTCCATGCCCACCACCACGCCCTCGGAATCGTCGGCCGTGAGCACCAGGGTCTGCGTGGGCTCGAACACGCCGCGCGCATACATGAGGAACAGGCCCGAGCCGACGATCAGCGCCAGCGTGAACATCAGCAGCGCCGCAGCCTTGATCTCCAGGTAGGCCACGGGGCGCAGCGTCTCCTGCGTGGAGCCCTCGGTCGGCGGCGGCGGCGCGGGAGGTGGTGTGCGGTCGGTCATGGGGTGTTGTTGTTATGGGTTAGTAGTAGTTGCCCATCAGCGAGGCCACTTCGATCAGCAGCAGCACGGCGAACATGCGCGCCAGGCCACCGAGCTCCGAATCGGGCTGGCCCCGGCCCTCGGCGTCGTACAGGCCGGCGGCCATGGGGATCAGCGCCACGGTGAGGCTGAAGAACAGCGTCTTGAGCGCGAACAAGGTGGTCACGCTGGGCGTGAACACGCGCCCGAACATGCGCGTGTAGCCACCCGCCTCGGCCAGGTTGAAGCCATACACGCCCAGGTAGCCCATCACCAGCGCCACCACGCAGCTGAGGGCGGCCAGCGTGATGCTGGCGAACACCCCGGCCACCACACGCGGCAGCAGCTCCACGCGCACCGGATCCGACCCCTGGGCGCGCAGCTCGTCGAAGCGGCCCGACTGGCGCAGCAGGGCCAGTTGCGTGCCGTTGGGGATGGTGGCGCGCATGGCCACGAAGAGCGCGGCCGTGAGCGGGATCAGCTCCAGCACCAGCACGCGGATCACCATCTCCATGGCGTAGCGCGAGAGCCCGTAGCTGAGCGCCGTGACCACCACGATGCGCGTGAGCACCAGGCTGATCAGCGCGGCCAGCACGGTAAAGCCCAGCAGCACCGGCGCCGTGTCCAGGTACAGGTGGCGCGCCAGCGAACGGCGCGTGGCGCGCCCGTAGCTCGATGGCGAGAGCACCAGCACCAGCACCACCGCCCCCAGGTACAGGATGCGCCACCACGCCACGGCCCAGCGGCGCACCGTGCTCCAGGCACGCTCGGGCAGGGACAGGCCGGGCAGGCGGTTGATCATGAATTGATCATAGCCGCCGGGGCACGCGTTCCCAAGCGGAAGGCCCGCTGAATGCATCGGACATTTGCAGCGGCCACGGCTTATGCTGCATGGAGATGCAGCTATGCATTGCATAGCAGACGATACATGCGCTCACACCCTGCCTATTTGCGTGCGTTCTGCGGCACGACCGGCATGCGCCCCACATAACGCCCGCGCGGGCGGATCACCTGCGCCACGCCGCGCTGCTCCAGGCTGTGGGCCAGCAGCCCCACGCTGCGCGCGGTGGCGAACAGGGCAAACGCCGCGTCGGCAGGCAGGCGATGGTGCGCCACCAGCGCGGCCAGGGCCACGTCGATGTTGGGCTGCAGGCCGGTCAGCTCGGTCGCCTTGTGGATGAAGCGCGCAATCACCTCGGGCGGCTCGAACATCGCCAGCAGGGCCGCCGCGCGCGGATCGCCATCGGGGTAGATGTGGTGGCCGAAGCCGGCCAGCGGCAGGCCGGTGGAAAGGTAGTGGGCCAGCACCCTGTCCTCGCCCAGCCGCTCCACCTCGCTGAACAGCGCCTGCACGCGGCCCGAGGCATCGCCGTGCAGGGGCCCCGACAGGGTGCTCAGCCCCGCCAGCACGCAGGCCGGCAGCGAGGCGCCGGTGGACGCCGCGATGCGTGTGGCAAAGGCCGAGCTCGTGAGCTCGTGGTCGGCCAGCAGCACCAGCGCCGTGCGCAGCAGCTCCGCCACGGGCGCGCGCTGCTTCCAGCCTTTGGCAAAGCGCTGGTGCAGCGGGCCCTTGCCGGGCTGCGCACCGAAGGCATTGGCCAGTTGACCCACCAGGGCCTGGCCCTCGGCATGCAGAACGCGCGTGAGCCGCCCGCTGGTGGAATGCCCCGTGGCGGCCAGCCCGGCGAGCACCGTGAACGCGGCGCCGCGCCCCGGTGCCGCGGTGCCGGCCGGCGCATCGCAGGCGAAGTCCACCGGCTGCTCCGCCGCCCACAGCAGTTGGGCCGCGTCTTCGAGCGTGGCGGTGCGCGCCAGCACGATGGCGTCTTCGCCCCGGTAGTGAGGGCGCTCGCGGAAGAAGGCCGACAGCGCCGTCGGGATGCTGGGCTCGGCCCCGAACAGCGTGTTGGTGGCCAGCGTCTCGCGCTTGCTGCCGGCCTTCTTGCGCCGGGCCAGGCCGCTCAGGTCCTCGGCGCGGTACAGGCTCTTGCGCGCGTCGGCAGGGTCGGGCATGACCTCGAGCTTGCCGCGGCTCACGTAGGCATAGATGGTCTGCGGTTGCACGCCGAGGAGCTGGCAGGCCTCGGTCATCGAAATCCAGGAAGCCATGGCGGTTGTGGTTGGTGTCTATACATTGATTTTACACGTCAAGATTGACCATGGCATCAACACAAAACTACGATGCATCCCATTCCAACGTGTTCCGCATACCGACATGACAAAGCCCCAGGTTCTACAACTCAACCCCATCCTGATCCCGTCGGTGAACGACGCGCTCGCCTCGCTGTACACGGTGCACAAATACTTCGAGATGGCCGACGGCGCGGCCTGGCTGCAAGCGCACGGCGCAGGCATCGGCGCGGTGATCACCGGCGGGCACACGGGCATCTCGCGCGCCATGCTGGAGCAATTGCCCGCCCTGAAGGTGGTGGCCGTGAACGGCGTGGGCACCGACGCGGTGGACCTGGCCTACTGCCGTGGCCGCGCCCTGCCCGTCACCGCCACCCTGGGGGCGCTGACCGAGGACGTGGCCGACCTGGCCATCGGCCTCCTGATCGCGGCCTGCCGCAACATCTGCACCGGCGACCGCTTCGTGCGCGACGGCCAGTGGGAACAGTTTCCACAGCCCAGCGCCATTCCGCTGGCACGGCGCTTTTCTGGCATGCGCGTGGGCATCGTCGGCATGGGCCGCGTGGGCCGCGCCGTGGCGGTGCGCGCCGCGGCCTTTGGCTGCCCCGTCGCCTACACCGACCTTTACGCCATAGACGATGTGGCGCACCGCTTTGTGCCAGGCCTGCCCGACCTGGCGCGCGGCTCGGATGCGCTGGTGCTGTGCGCCGCGGCCGACAGCGCCGAAGGCATCGTCGATGCGGCCGTGCTCGATGCACTGGGCCCGCGCGGCTACCTGGTCAACGTGGCGCGCGGCCGCCTGGTCAACGAGACCGACCTGGCCGAGGCCGTGGCCGCGGGCCGCATTGCAGGGGCCGGGCTGGACGTCTTCGTGGACGAGCCGCGCGTGCCCCTGGCGCTGCGCCAGAGCGAGCGCACCGTGCTGCAGGCCCACCGCGCCAGCGCCACCTGGGAGACGCGTGCGGCCATGGGCCAGATGGTGCTGGACAGCGTGGCCCAGGCGCTGGCCGGCGAGCGGCCGGCGATGAGCCTGACCACATGAACTGAGCCTGGCGACCCCCGCCGCTTCCCCTTCCCCAAAAACCACAACGGAGACAGACACCGCCATGACGTCCACACGACGACGCTTCGCCTTCACCCTGGCCATCGCCCTCGGCGCCACGGCCCTGGCGGCACCCGCCGCCTTTGCACAAGCCTATCCCAATCGCCCGGTGACCCTGGTCGTGCCCTTCCCGCCCGGGGGCGGCACCGACACCGGAGGCCGTGTCATCGCCGAACAATTGGCCCGGCGCTGGGGCCAGCCTGTGGTGGTGGAGAACAAGGGCGGCGCGGCCGGGCAGATCGGTGCCGACCACGTGGCCAAGTCCAGGGCCGACGGCTACACCCTGCTCCTGGGCAACATCGGCACGCAGGCCATCAACCCCTCTCTGTACGCCAAGCTGCCGTACGACGCGGACAAGGCCTTCGCCCCCATCTCGCTGGTGGCCGAGTTGCCGCTGGCGATGATGGTCAACCCGGCCGTGGCGGCAAAGACACCGGCCGAGTTCATCGCCCTGGCCAAGGCGCAGCCGGGCAAGCTGAGCTACAGCAGCTCGGGTGCCGGCGGCGCGCCACACCTGGCGGCCGAGATGTTCAAGGACCAGACGGGCACCTTCATCCTGCACGTGCCCTACCGGGGCGGCGGCCCGGCCATTGCCGACCTGCTGGCGGGCCACGTGCAGCTGTCGTTCATGACGGCGCTGGAGGCCTCGGGCCACATCAAGGCCGGCAAGCTGCGCGCCCTGGCAGTCACCGGCGACAAGCGCCTGCCCGCATTGCCCGAGGTACCCACGCTGGGCGAGGGTGCACTGCCTGGTTTCAACGCCATTTCGTGGATCGGCCTGCTGGCACCGGCCGGCACCCCGCCGGACGTGGTGGACAAGGTGGCGGCCGACGTGCGCGCCGTGCTGGCGGACGAAGCCGTGAAGGCGCGCTTTGCCGGGCTGGGCGGCGTGCCGCGTGCCACCTCGCCGCAGGAGTTCGGCAAGCTGATAGCGGCCGACAAGGCGCGCTACGCGCAGATCATCCGCAGCCGCAAGATCACCATCGAGTGAGCCACCATGCCGGACTTCGCGTTTGCACCATCCGCTGCCACCACCCTTCCGGTGGCGGGCAGCAGCTCCCTCTTCCCCGTGGGCCGGGTGTTCTGCATCGGCCGCAACTACCGCTGGGCGCCCGATGAACCCAGGCCCGCGCACATGCCCGCCTGGTTCATGAAGCCCGCCAGCGCCGTGGTACCCGCACAGGGCGTGCTGCCCTACCCCGCGCAAACCCGCGACTTCTGCCACGAAGTCGAATTGGTGGTGGCCATTGGCCGGGGCGGCCGCGACATCGCCCCGGAACGCGTGGAGGCACGGCACATCTGGGGCTATGCCGCCGGCCTGGACATGACGCGGCGCGACCTGCAGCAGCAGGCCAAGCAGGCGGGCGGCCCCTGGGAGCCCGCCAAGGCCTTCGACCAGTCCGCCCCCTGCACACCCATCGTGCCCGCCGCCGTGTGCGGCCACCCTCGCCAAGGCGCCATCTGGCTCACGGTGAATGGCCAGGACCGCCAGCGGGCGGACCTGTCTGGCCTGCTGTGGACGGTGCCGGAGCTGGTGGCCATGCTGTCGCGCTCGGTCACGCTCGTGCCGGGGGACCTGGTCTACACCGGCACACCGGCCGGGGTGGGCCCGCTGCAACCTGGAGATGCGGTGCGCGCAGGCGTGCAGGGCATCGGCGCACTTTCCATGGCTGTGGGCGCAAGCCCATCGGCGATTTCCCCCATTTGACGGAGACAGACCTTGAGCATGAACACCCTTTCACCCCCTCGCATCGCCCTGGTCACCGGGGCGGGCAGCGGCATTGGCCGCACCACCGCGCTCGGCCTGCTGGGCGACGGCTGGACCGTGGTGCTGGCGGGCCGCCGCGCCGAACCACTGCAGGCCCTGGCGGACGAGGCCGCTGCGCGCGGCCAGACGGCTGTGGCCGTGCCCACCGACGTGACTGACCCCGCCAGCGTGCAGGCCCTGTTCGACGCCATCGAGCAGCGCTTTGGCCGGCTGGACCTGCTGTTCAGCAACGCCGGGGTGAACGCCCCGGCCGTGCCCATGGACGAGCTGCCGCTGGAGAAGTGGCTGAGCGTGCTCAACACCAACGTGGGCGGCGTGTTCCTGTGCGCACGCGCGGCCTTCGGGCTCATGCGCCGCCAATCGCCGCAAGGCGGGCGCATCATCAACAACGGCTCGATCTCGGCGCACACGCCGCGCCCCTTCACTGCCCCCTACACGCTGAGCAAGCACGCGGTGACGGGCCTGACCAAGGCGCTGGCGCTCGATGGCCGCGCCTTCGGCATCGTGGCCAGCCAGATCGACATCGGCAATGCACTCACCGAGCTGTCCGAGCGCATGACCCGGGGGGTGCTGCAGGCCAACGGAACGGTGGCGCCCGAACCCATGATGGACGCCACCCACGTGGCCGACGCGGTGCGCCACATCGCCGCGCTGCCGCTGTCGGCCAATGTGCTGAACATGACCATCATGGCCAGCGCCATGCCTTTCGTCGGGCGCGGCTGACGCCTGGCGAGTACCCGATTCCACAAGACCACAACGGAGACAAACACCATGCAAACCACATCCACACGCCTCAAGGCGCTGGCCCGTACGGCGGTGCTGGCCCTGCTGGCAGCCGCACCACAGCTGGCATCGGCCCAGGCCGCCGCCTACCCTACACGCGCCATCAAGATCATCGTGCCCGCGCCGCCCGGCGGCGCCATCGACACCATTGCCCGCGTGGTCGGCGACAAGCTGGCCACGTCCCTGGGCCAGGCGGTCATCGTCGACAACCGGCCCGGCGCCTCGAACAACCTGGGCACCGACGTGCTGGCCAAGGCCGCACCCGACGGCTACACCATCGGCATCGTGGGCGGCAGCCACAACATCAACAAGTACCTGTTCAAGAACCTGGGCTGGGACCCGGAAAAGAGCTTCGAGCCCATCGTCTACACGCACGAGGTGCCGCTGGTGTTCGCCATGTACCCGCAGATCCCTGCGAAGACGCTGCCCGAATTCGTGGCCTGGATGAAGGCCAACCCCGACCAGGCCAAGGTTGCCACCTCGGGCCGCGGAAGCGCGCAGGAGATGGCAGCCGAGATGTTCCGCATGGCCAGCGGCACGCAGATGCTGCTGGTGCCCTACAAGGGCTCGTCCGCCGCCCACCCCGACCTGCTGGCCGGGCGCACCGCGCTGTACATCGACACCATCAGCGCCATCCAGGCCCAGGTCAAGGGCGGCAATGTGCGCGCCATCGCGGTCTCCACGCGCAAGCGCACCGCCGCCCTGCCGGATGTGCCCACGGCCGAGGAACAAGGCCTCAAGGGCTACGACGCCAACACCAACGGCGGCTTCCTCGCCCCCGCCGGCACGCCCAAGGCCATCGTCGCCCGGCTCAACACCGAGATCAACGCAGCCCTGAAGCTGCCCGACGTGCGCGCCAAGCTCGAGGCCGCCGGCATCGAGATCCAGGGCGGCACGCCGCAGGAGTACGCGGCGCTGATCAGGTCGGACCTGGCCAAGTGGGGCAAGGTGGTCAAGGAGGCGGGCATTCAGCCCGAATGAACGGCCCTAGCCCCGCGCCCGCACGATCTCTTCCTCCACCTCGCGAAGCCGGTCCTTGCCGAAGAACATCTCGTCCCCCACGAAAAAGATCGGCGAACCGAAGGCACCGCGGGCAAAGGCATCCTGGGTGCTCTGCAGCAGGGCATTCTTCACGCCGGGCTCCTGGCTGGCGGCCAGCAGCGCCGCGGGGTCGAGCCCGGCCTGGTGCAGCTCGGCGGTGATCACCTGCGGGTCGTCCATCTTCTTGCCGCGCTCCCACATGCTGGCGTAGACGGCATCCACATAGCGCCCGAAACAGCCCAGCCTGCGGGCGGCGACCGCGCCGCGCATGAGCACCAGGGTGTTCACCGGAAAGTGCGGGTTGTGCGTGAACTTCGAGAGTCCATGCGTTTGCACGAAGCGGTCCATTTGCCGTTGTTCGTAGGCCTGCTTGGTCGGGATGCCGGCGTTGCTCTCGGCCGGCGAGCGGTTGTTCGCCAGCTTGAACAGGCCGCCCAGCAGGACGGGCACATACTCGAATGTCGCGCCCGTGCGGGCCTCGATCCCGGGCAGCACCTTGTGGCTGAGGTAGGCGTTCGGGCTGCCGAAGTCGAACAGGAATTGCACTCTCAGGTCGTTCATGGTTTTTGTCTCCTTGGTGGTTGTTGTGGTCGGGCGCAGTCACCAGGTCTCCATCCATGGGCGAATCTCCGTCTCGTGGGTCCAGGCATCGCGGGGCTGGTTGTGCAGTTGCCAGTACACCTCGGCAATGCTGTCGGGGCTGACGATGCCACCCTGCTCCTTGGTGGCGTAGCGCTCGGGGAAGTTGCTGCGGATGAATTCGGTATCGATCGCGCCGTCGATCACCGGGTGGGCGACATGGATGCCCTGGGGCCACAGCTCCCGGGCCATGCTCTGTGCCAGCGCACGCAGTGCGTGCTTGGCGCCCGCAAAGGCCGCAAACCCCTCGCGGCCGCGCAGGCTGGCCGTGGCCCCGGTGAAGAGAATGGTCCCACGGCCGCGCGGCAGCATGACCTTGGCCGTCTCGCGCCCCATGAGGAAGCCGGCGAAGCAGGCCATCTCCCACACCTTGAAGTACACGCGCGAGGTCGTCTCGGTGATGCCGAAGCGCACGTTGGCCCCGATGTTGAACACCGCGACTTCGATGGGGGCGATCTCCGCTTCGATCTTGGCGATGAGGGCCACCATGTCCTCCTCCTTGCGCGCATCCGAGCCGAAGCCATGCGCCTCCCCGCCCGCGGCGCGGATCTGGTCGACGAGGGGCTGCAGCTTGTCCGCGCTGCGCCGGGTCACGCAGGCGATATAGCCCTCGCGGGCGAAGCGCTGGGCAATGGCGCCGCCCGTGGCGTCGCCTGCGCCAATGACCAAAATTGCCTTCTTCCTGCTGTCTGCCATGGGGTCTCCTGGGGTTGCAAAGGGATGGGAACCGGGATGGCGCCCGTGCCTTTTGAGTTCTATTTTTAAACTGACTGCACGATAAGTTTGAAAATTGAACTCGTCAAGGGTAGAGTTGCGGACATGAAGTGGAACGACCTGGAACAGGAACATTGCTCGATTGCCCGCACCGTCTCGGTGATCGGCGACCGCTGGACGATGCTGGTGCTGCGCGACAGCTTTCTCGGCGTGCGCCGGTTCGACGAGTTCCAGCAGCGCCTGGGCATCTCCCGCCCCATGCTGGCAGACCGGCTGGCCAAGCTCGTGGAGGCCGGCGTATTGCGCAAGGCCGCCTACCAGGAGGCGCCCGTCCGCCATGAGTACCGCCTGACCCCCAAGGGCCTGGACCTGCACCCCGTCATCATGGCCATCGTGCACTGGGGCGACGTGCACATGGCGGGCCAGGCCGGCCGCCCCCTGCTGCACCGGCACACCGGCTGCGGCCACCTGTTCGACCCGGTCACCACCTGCTCGGAATGCCACGCGGAGTTGCGCGCCAGGGATGTATCCGTTGAGAGAGGGCCTGGGGCGTTTCCGATGGTGTGAGGGCTGGGGTCTTGGCGCGTCAGCGGTCGGCCAGAGGCAGACCGTGCCGGGATATCCGTGCCCACAAAATCTCCGACAGCCTGGCCCATCCCTGTAGCAAACAGTTGCTACGTGAGGAACGACCAGCACACTCCAAAGCCAGGCGGATGCGATAGCCTTTGCGCATCACAAGAATCACCCCGGGAGGTTGAAGATGCCTGTGCAGGTAACCGGCGCCCACGCCACCGTCAGCATGCTGAGCCGTTTGCTCTTGGAACAGCCGCTGTGGTATGGGCCGCATTCGTATGGGCACTGGGTGGCCGCGGTCGAAGCGCAAGGGCCCGAGGCGGCGGCGCTGGAGTTCGGCAAGGGCTATGGCGATGCCCCCTGGTCCGAAGCATATCTGTCGACCATGCTGCTGGAGAAGATGGGCCTGTTGCCCAACCCCGCCTTGCAAAACGAACTGGCGAACTACCTGGCCACGGTGGGCAAGACCAATCTGGGCATCGTCGCGCTGCAGCTGGGGCAAATCCTTTCGGGCCTGGAAGGCGCCACGGGCGACCTGGCCATCTACGCGGCCGCCGCGGTGCGCTGGAACGACAAGATCGCGGCGGCGCATGCGTACTCCACCAACCCTGCCAGCGTCGGCTTTGCGACGGGAGGCTACCCGGTGGGCACGGGTGCCACGTTCGAACTGACCAGCGATGCCGACACGCTGAAGGGCACACCGTATGAGGACGTCTTTCTGGCCATGACGCCCGGCCAACTGGGTTCGGCAGACGTCATCCAGAGCGGCGGCAGTGGCATCAGGGGCGATGTGCTCAAGGCCACGCTGGCGGCTGGCGAGAAGGTGGCGCCCACCCTGCGCGGCATCTCGTCCGTGTTCATCACCGCGGGCGCGGGGGCGCAGTTCGGTGCGGAGAAGTCGCCCGAGATCAGGGGGCTGTGGCTCGACGCGGCCCCGGGCGGCAGCGCCACCTTCGCCGGGGTGACCAGCGAGGCGCTGGCAGGCATCCAGAACTCGCTGGCCGGCACGGCTCTCACGGTGCTCTTCAAGCCCCCTGCGGACAGAACTGCGCCGGTGAATCTTGCGCTGGTCGATGCGACGGGGGCCGACGAACTCATCGTGCCCGATATGTTCGCCCTGCGCATCGCCAGCATGGCCGCCACCACGGTCAACAGCGCAAAGATCACGGCGGGGGCGACCAAGGAGATCATGCTCTACGGCAACCAGGCCCTCACCACCACCATCACCGGCGCCCAGGTGGAGGTGATCCATGCCGCCTACCTCCAGGCACCGCTGGACCTCACGTTCGCCACCACGGGCGCCACGCCCATCGGCATCATCGGCGGGATTGCGGCCGACCGCATCACCGTGAACGACGCCTCCGGCGGGCGCGCGGCCATCGATGCGGGCGACGGGGCAGACACCGTCACCATCGGCGCCCGCAATGCCCACAGCATCACCCTGGGCGCTGGCGCGGACATACTCGCCATCACCGGCCTGGCCGGCCCCGCCAGCGTCGCCCTGGGCCTGGACAACGCGGCCGCGCTGCGCCGCTCGGCCATCGAGGTGACCGACTTCGCAAGCGGCACCGACCAGCTGCGCCTGACCGCCGCCACACCCACCGCCAAGGCCGCACCCAGCGGCGCGCAACTGGCCAGTATTGCCGCGTCCGCCTCGCTGCTGGATGCTGCCACCCTGGCCGCCAGCACGGCCGGCGCGAACAAGGCCATTGCCTTCCGCTATGGTGCCGATACCTTCATCCTGGTGAACGACGCCACGCTGGCGCTGGGCAGCCATGACAGCCTGGTCCGGCTGATCGGGGTGTCTTCGGTGACGGACATGGACTGGGCCGTGGCATAGGGCAAGACTGCAAAGCGCCCCTGCCTGATCGCGGGGGCCGTCGCCAGGCTTTGTCGCCTCTCACACATGCCGTTTGGCCGGTGCCGGCCCCGGCGGCGCCACGGGCTCGGCATCGGCCCGCTCGTGCAGCGCCTCGATCACATGGCAGTGCCCGTCGGTGCCGTCGCAGCGGCGGCGCAGGGCGATCAGGTCGCGCTCCAGGGTCTTCAACTCCTGCAGGCGGATGCGCACGTGGCTCAGGTGCTCGTCCAGCGTGTCGCAGGCCGTGTGGTCGGCACCGGCGGCCGAGCGGTCCAGCGCCAGCAGCGTGCGCACCTCGTCGAGCGACATGTCCATGGCGCGGCACAGGCGGATGAAGCGCAGCTGGTGGATGTCGGCATCGCTGTACAGGCGGTAGCTGCTCTCGCTGCGCGGGCCGGCAGCGAGCAGCGCCTCTTTCTCGTAGTAGCGGATGTTGGCGGTGGAGACGCCCGAGCGCTGGGCGGCCTCGCCGATGCGTAACCTTGCTGCGTCTGTTGGCATGCGCTTGACCTTCAAGTGACTTCAAGGATTCCAATCATGGCATGGCGGATCGCGGTCCGCCCCCGCAAAGGAAAAAAGCCATGACAGAAACCAGCCGATCCACCATATCCCAGGGCACGCCGGAACCAGGGTCCCCGGCGCCCGTGGCCCTGCCCATGCCCAAGGCGGGCACGGCGCGCCGCGCGCCACAGATCAAGGTTTCTTGCTGCGCACCTGGCAGCAGTTGCGCTGACGATGCGGCACCGGCGAAGGCCCCTGCCGCGCCGCACAGCCACGAAGACCACGACCACAAGGCGCATGCCGACCACAAAGGTCATGGTGGTGACCATGAAGGCCACGACCACGGCGCCCTGCCCGGCTGGGGCCGCATAGGCGCAGCGCTGGTGGCGGCCACCGGGGCCGAGCTGGCGCACCTGCTGGGGCCCGATACGCCCCTGTGGCACGGCGCGGGCATGGCACTGGCGGCAGCCGCCATCCTGCTGGCAGGCCTCGGGGTGTACAAGAGCGGCATGCGCTCGCTGCTGCGCGGGCAACTGGGCATCAGCGCGCTGATGGCCGTGGCCGTGACGGGCGCCTTCGCCATCGGGCAGTGGCCCGAGGCGGCGATGGTGATGGCCCTGTATGCCCTGGCCGAGCGCATCGAGGAAGGGGCCGCGGGCCGCGCGCGCAATGCCATCGGCTCGCTGCTGGCGCTGAGCCCGGAGCAGGCCGACGTGCAGCAGCCCGATGGCCAGTGGCGCAGTGTGCCCGCGGCCGAGGTGGTGCTGGGAGCCACGGTGCGTGTGCGCCCCGGCGGCCGGGTGCCGCTGGACGGCACCGTGACCACCGGGCGCGGCGCGGTGGACGAGTCCAGCGTCACCGGCGAAAGCCTGGCCGTGGACAAGGCCCCCGGCGACAAGCTGTACGCCGGCACGCTGAATGCGCAGGCTGAGCTGCTGATGCAGGTGACCTCGGCCGCAGGCAACACCACGCTGGACCGCATCATCCGCTCGGTGGAAGAAGCCCAGGCCAGCCGCGCCCCCACGCAGCGCTTCGTGGACCGCTTTGCCGCCATCTACACCCCCGCCGTCTTCGTGCTGGCCGTGGTGGTGGCCGTGGGCGCGCCGCTGCTGCTGGACTGGGGCTGGCTCGACGCCATCTACCGCGCGCTGGTGCTGCTGGTCATCGCCTGCCCCTGCGCGCTGGTGATCTCCACGCCGGTCACCGTGGTCAGCGGGCTGGCGGCTGCCGCACGGCGCGGCATCCTGGTCAAGGGCGGGGCCTGGCTGGAGCAGGCGCGCGGCATCCGCGCCGTGGCCTTCGACAAGACCGGCACCATCACCGCCGGCCGCCCCGTGCTGGTGGGGCAGGCGCAGTTTGGCGACGATGCCGCCTCCGACGTGGCGCGCGCGCTGGCGGGCCGCTCGGACCACCCGGTGTCCAAGGCCATCGTGGTCGGACTGGGGAAGGCGGACGCATCGCTGCCCGAGGTGCAGGACTTCACCGCCCTGGCCGGGCGCGGCGTGCAGGGCCGCATTGGCGGCAGCACCTGGCAGCTGGGCAACCGCCGCGCCATGCAGGAGCGCCAGCTGTGGACAGACGCGGTCGAGGCCGCAGCCGCCGCACACGAAGCCCAGGGCCGCAGCGTGACCCTGCTGGCCGACGCCGATGCCGTGCGCGCCCTGTTCGCCGTGGCCGACACCCTGCGCCCGCAGGCCGTGCAGGCGGTGGCCGAACTCAAGGCCCTGGGCATCGTGCCAGTGATGCTCACCGGCGACCATGCCGCGGCGGCCCAGGCCGCTGCACAGGAGGCCGGCATCGCCGAGGTGCAGGCCAGCCTGCTGCCCGAGCACAAGCTGGCCGCCATCGCCGCCCTGCAGCAAAAGCACGGCATGACGGCCATGGCGGGCGACGGCATCAACGACGCGCCCGCGCTGGCCAAGGCCGACATCGGCTTTGCCATGGGCGCCGCCGGCACCGACGTGGCCATGGAGACGGCCGACGTGGTGATCATGAACGACGACCTGCGCCGCGTGGCCGAGACGGTGCGCCTGTCGCGCCGCACGCACACGGTGCTGCTGCAGAACATCACCCTCGCGCTGGGCATCAAGGCCGTGTTCTTCGGCCTGGCGCTCACGGGCCAGGCCACCATGTGGATGGCGGTGTTCGCCGACATGGGCGCCAGCCTGCTGGTGGTGGCCAACGGCCTGCGCATGCTGCGGCCCGAGCAGGGCTCCACGCCCCCCGTTGCACAGGACAACCAGGCATGAGCAGCGAGGCAATCACCACGACCCGCCAAGCCGCCGTCGCCGCTGCCATGGGCACCACCGGGATGGGGCCACCCGCCAGCGCCCTGCCGCGACCGCCCGGCAGCGTGCGCATCCGCCTGACCACCACCCTGCCCGCCCCTGCCGAGTGGGTGGCCAAAGAGCTGCAGACCACGGCGCTGTTCCGCTACATCACGGCCCCGCTGCTGCAATTCACCACCGTGCATGGCCCCTGGCCCACGCACTGGCCCCTGGGCGATACGGAGCTGCGCTTTGCCCTCTTCGGCCTGCTGCCCATGGGCCGCCAGACCGCGCGCATCAGCGTGCACCCCTGCGACCGCATCCCCGGCGCCTGGCCCTTGATGCGCGACAACGGCACCGGCCAGCTCATGCGCGTGTGGGACCACCGCATCACCGTGCACAGCCTGCCGGGCGCCGCTGAACGCACCTGCTACACCGACGAGGTCTTCGTGCGGGCACGCTACCTGCCGTGGGTGATGACGCCACTGTCCGCCGCGTTTGCCTGGGTCTTCTACCGCCATCGGCAGCGGCGCTGGCAGACACTGGCGCGCAGCCACGCCGGCCCGCAACACCCCGGGGCATCCGCATGAACGGCCAGCCACCCCAGGCGCTCACGCTGCAGCGCACGGCGTTCGAGCATCTCCTGGCACGCTTCGCGGCCAGCGCTGGGGAGCCGCCGGCGGCGCGCTGGCCCTGGCTGGAGGCGGCCCACGTGCTGGGCCAGACCCGGCTTGGCCTGCACTGGCGCTCGCACACCGCCATGCTGCACTATGCCTTGCAGTTGCGCGATGGGCGCGAAGTGTTCGGCCAGTTGCTGCGCCTGGCGCTGGTGCCGCTGGGTCACCTGCTGCAGCGCCTGCCCGTCGGCAATATCGGGCGCGCGCACGTGCCCGCGCTCAGGCCCATGGCGCCAGGGCTGGACATCACGGCGCGCATCCATGCGGCGTTGCGGGCAGCGGACATCGGCGCCACTGTCCGCCCAGGCTGAAGGGACGCAGACCTGCCCGACGCGCGGATGGGCAGCTCTCCGACAGCCAGGTGCCTGCTGCAGGTCCATCCTTGGGGTACCGCACGTTTCGCGGTGCCAACCAAGGAAAGCGAACCATGAACAAGGACCAAGTAGCAGGACGTGCCACGGACATCAAGGGCCAGGTGAAGGAAGCCGCTGGAAAGGTCGTCAACAGCCCCAAGCTGCAAGGCGAAGGCGTGGCCGACCAGGCCGTGGGCAAGACCCAGGCACAGGTGGGCGACGCCAAAGAGGCCGTGAAGAAGGCCATCGACAAGATCTGACCCTTCAGATCTGGCGCGGAACAGGCGGCCTGCGGGCCGCTTTTTCCTGCCCGCAACGAACACGCTGTTCAGGCAGGGTCTTCAACCGCCGCTGGGCCCGTCGCCTTCTCGCGCAGCACCGCGTTGACTTCCGCACCAAAGATCAGTGTGGTGGCGCTGATGTACAGGAACACCAGGGTGGCCACGATGCCTGCAAAGCTGCCGTAGATCAACACCAGCTTGCCGGCGGAGCGCAGGGAGTACGACAACGTGGCCGCCGCCGCCACCCACAGGGCTGCACCCACGAGGGCGCCGGGCAGCACCGTGCCCAGTCGCTGGCGTATGTCGGGCAGCCAGCCGTAGAGCAGTGCATACAGCAGCGTCAGCGTGATGTAGGCCGCCCCGTAGCGCACGCTGTCGTACAGCCAGACCACCTCGTTCGCCCCCTCCACACTGGACACCACGAACTGCCATATGCGCGGCATGATGATCACGGAGCTGAAGGTGAACAGCACGCCAAAGCCCACGACGACCGTGAACAGCGTGGCCTTGATGCGCGCCTTCCAGAACGGCAGGCCGCGCGTGATTCCGTAGGAACGATTCAGCGCCGAGCGCACGGCCTGCATGCCCGACGAGCCGGTCCACAGCGTCACGATCAGGCCGACGGTGAGCAATGCCTCGTTGCGCTGCGCGAGCACCTGGCGGATGACCGGCTGCATGGCATCGCGCACCACCGGCGGCGCATAGCCCACCACCCGCTCGGCCAGCGCCGCGGCCTCTCCGGGCTGGCCGAAGAACCCCGCGGCGGCAGACAGCAGGATCAACAGCGGGAACATGGCCAGCAGCGACGAAAACGCCAGGCTACCGGCCTGGTTGGCGCTCTGGTGCAGCACGTAGTTGCGCACTGCCAGGATCAGGACGCCCAGCACCGGCAGGCGGACGAACGCCTTGCCCAGGCTCTGCAGACCGTGCATGGCAGCCGTCACGTCGGCGCGTGCAGGCACTTCATGGGCGAAGCTGCCCCTCGACGGAGTCGTCCAGCGTCTTGCCGATGGCCGCCCCGATCACCATCTTGGTCGCGGCCACCAGTCCACCGTGCTTGTTGTCCCAGTAGTAGCCGGATTGCGGCACGACCTGGATCACGGTGATGCGCGGGTCGTCCTTGCCCTCGGTGAACCAGGTCTTCATGACGGGGTTCCACAGTTCATCGATCAATGCCTTGTCGCGGTGGACGGTGGCCGTGCCTTCCAGCACCACAAAACCCGAATGCTTGGCGCCCTGCAGGAAGATGCGCACCTGGGGGTCGGCTTCGATTTCGCGGTTCTTGTGGCTGTCCGACGCGCTCAGGAACCACAGGTGGCCTGCTTCGTCGGCCTTCTCGATGCTCATGGGCCGCGTGCCCTTGGTTTCGCCGCCGGGCGCGTTGGTGCAGAAGAAGCAGGCCCCGGCATCCTCGGCCATGTCCTGGATGCGCCTGGCCGCTTCTGCGCCCGCGAGGTGGTGGTGCGTGTCTTCGGGCTGGTTCTTGTTGATCGAGTCCACGGATGTCTCCAGAGAGGTTGGTTGGGTCTCTGGATTGGGCCCCAGGCCGTGTCCCGCCTCTGTAGGAGGCCAGCCAATTGCCACCACTACCCGACGATTCCGGTCCGCAGGCTAGCGCCGGTAGGCGCCCGGAGCACTCCCCGTCCAGCCCTTGAATGCGCGCTGGAAGGCCCCACTGTCGGCAAATCCGAGTTCGTCCGCCAGCGTGGTGAGCGCCACCGCGCTGGTGTTGAGCCGCACGATGGCCAGGTCGCGGCGAAGTTCGTCCTTGAGCGCCTGGAACGAGCTGCCTTCGGCCGACAGGCGCCGCTGCAGCGTGGAAGGTGCCATGTGCAGCGCCTGCGCCACGGTGGCCAGGTCCGGCCAGGCCGGCACGTTGCGCTGCAGGTGGTCGCGCACCCGGCTGCTGACCAGGTCGTCGCTGCGCCTGGGCACGATCACCTGGCTCTGCGCATCGGCAATGAAGGCGCGCAGCGCGGCCTCGTCGCGCCGCACGGGATCAGCCAGGCGTGCCGCATCGAACCAGAACGCCGAGTGCGGGCGCCCGAACCGCAGCGTGGCGGGAAACACCTTGCCGTAGCTGTCCGCATGCGGTGGCGCGGCAAACGCGAAATCGAAGCCCTCGGCCCGCAGCGTGCCACCGGCGAGCCAGGCCAGCACGCGCCAGAACACCCGCAGCAGCAGCTCGTGCAGAAAGACGCCATGTGTGCGCGACGGGTTCACGGTCTGCAGTGACAGGCCGCGGTGCGCGCCATCGCTGAGCAGCACCATCCGCATGTCGTCCTGCACGATCTGGAAAGTGCGGGCCATGCGGCGGATGGCCGACTCCAGCGACGGTGCGCCCAGTGCCGAGCGCGCCATGAGCGCCAGGCTGCCCCGCTTCAAGGGGCGCGACAGCAGGCCCAGGCACTCGTCGTTCATCCCTTCGACCAGCAGACGGAACAGGTGCGAGTACTGCTCGGCCGTGACGCGCGCGCCATCCTGCTGCAGCAGCTCGGGCGCAATGCCCGCCTGGGCCAGGTAAGCATCGCTGCATTCGCCGCGCGCATGCACGCCCGAAACCATGCCCCGCACGAACGCGACCGGAACGGTGACGGGTGGGCGCAGCACTGGGCGGGTGGAACTGTTGCCGGAGGTGAGGTCTTTTGCCATGCGATCGATGCATTGCGCTATCGCCTGCATGTGCGCCGATTTTTACCATAGCCCCACAAAAACGGAGATCGTGGATTCCCGCGGTGCCGCCTGCCTACCAGGCCATGGCGCACGCAGAACCAGAAGCATCCCGAGAAGGCTTTGAACGCAAGTCGGCATTCATCCACAGGAGACAAGACCATGAGAAACACCCTGCCCCACTGGGCTTTTGCAGCACTGACGTGCGCCGGCCCCGTACTCGGCAGCGCCCAGGCCCTGCCCGAGAAGATCCGCATCGGCTTCATCACCGACATGTCCAGCGCCTATGCCGATGGCGACGGCAGGGACGGGGCCACTGCCGTGCAGATGGCGATTGATGATTTCGGCGGCAAGCTGCTGGGCAAGCCCATCGAACTGCTGAGCGCCGACCACCAGAACAAGGCGGACATCGCCGGCGTCAAGGCCCGCGAATGGATCGACACCCAGGAGCTGGCCATGCTGGTGGCGGGCTCCAACTCGGGCGCGGCCCTGGCCATGGTCAAGGTGGCGGCCGACAAGAAGCGCGTGGTGTTCGTCAACGGCGCGGGCTCCTCGGCACTGACCAACGAGCAGTGCACGGCCTATACCGTGCACTATGCCTACGACACCGTGGCCCTGGCGCGCGGCACCGGCCAGGCCGTGGTGGCCGCCGGCGGCAAGACCTGGTTCTTCGTGACCCCTGACTACGCCTTCGGCACCGCCATCCAGGCCGATGCCGCCAAGGCCATCACGGCCAAGGGCGGCTCCATCGTCGGCAGCGTCAAGCACCCGGTCAATGCCTCGGACTTCTCCTCCTACCTGGTGCAGGCCAAGGCCTCCGGGGCCGATGTGCTGGCGCTGGCCAATGCGGGCGGCGACTTCATCAATGCGGCCAAGGCCGCCAAGGAGTTCGGCGTGACACCGGGGATGAAGCTGGCGGGATTCATCGTCTACCCCACGGACATCAAGTCCCTGGGCCTCAAGAACACCGAGGGCCTGATGCTCACCACCAGCTGGTACTGGGACTTGAACGACGCCACGCGCGCCTTCGCCGAGCGCTTCAACGCCAAGACCAAACGCATGCCCACCGAGTTGCATGCCGCCAACTACTCGGCCACACTCACCTGGCTGAAAGCCGCCAACCACCTCAAGACCATCGATGCCGACACGGTCATGAAGCACCTCAAGAGCACCCCGCAGAAGGACTTCTTTGCCCAGGGCGTTATCCGCCCCGATGGCCGGTATGTGCACGACATGTACCTCATGCAGGTCAAGTCGCCGGCCGAATCGAAGCGGGTGTGGGACTACTTCAAGCCCATCTCCACCCTGCCGGGCGACCAGGTCTTCCAGTCGAAGGAAGAAACGCGCTGCCCGCTGTGGAAGTGAACGCCATGGCACCAACGGCAAATGGCTTTGGCGACCCGAGCCGCTGGGTCCTCCCCGCAGTTCTTGCGCAGCAGGCCCGCGACCGGCCCGATGCACCCTGGGTGGAGACCACCGACGGCGAGCGCTGCACCTTCGGCCAGGCCTGGGCCGACGCGCGCCAGGTCGCGGGCTGGTTTGCGCAGATGGGGGTGCAGCCCGGGGACCGCGTGGCGCTGATGATGCTGGGCCACCTGGACTTCGTGCGCGCCTGGATGGGCCTGGGATGGCTCGGCGCCACCGTCGTGCTGCTCAACACCGAGCTGCACGGCGCCTTCCTGGAGCACCAGTTGCGCAACTGCGAGGCCCGCATCGCCGTGGTCGACCAGGGGTTTGCGGCGACCGTCGAGGCCGCTTCAGAGGATGTGGCCACCCTGCAGCACCTTGTGGTGCGCAGCGCTGGCGACGCCGCGCCTGGCCGCCTGCCGCAGACCGCATGGAGCGGCTGGAGCAGCGCCACGCCTTTCAACGGCCCGCCGCCTGCAGCCCAGCAGATCGCCTGCGTGATGTACACCTCGGGCACCAGCGGCCCGGCCAAGGGCGTGCTCATGCCGCATGCGCACTGCACGCTCTACGGGCTGGGCGCCATCAAGGCATTGCAGCTCACCGAGGGCGACCGCTACTACATCACCCTGCCCCTGTTCCACGCCAACGGCCTGCTCATGCAGCTGGGCGCCACGCTGCTGGCCGGCATACCGGCCATCGTGCGCACGCGATTTTCGGCCAGCGCCTGGCTTGGCGACGTGCGCAGGTACCGGGCCACCGTCACCAACCTCCTGGGATCGACCGCGGCCTTCATCTTCTCGCAGCCGGCCGGCGAAGACGACAGCCACCACAGCCTGCGCGCCGTGTGCTCGGCACCCAACCTGCCCGCGCACGAGGCCCTGTTCCATGGCCGCTTCGGCATTGCGGACGTGGTCTCGGGCTTCGGCATGACCGAGGTCAACATCCCCGTGTGGGGACGCCTCGGGCACCCGCGCCCGGGCGCAGGCGGCTGGACGCACGGCGACTGGTTCGAGGTGATCGTGGCCGACCCCGAAACAGACGCCGAATTGCCGCGGGGCGGGACCGGCGAGATCCTGGTGCGGCCCAAGGTGCCTTTCGGCTTCATGGCCGGCTACCTGGGCATGCCCGAGCGCACGGTGGAGGCCTGGCGCAACCTGTGGTTCCACACCGGGGATGCGGGCACCATGGACGACTCAGGGCTGCTCACCTTCGTGGACCGCATCAAGGACTGCATCCGCCGGCGCGGTGAGAACATCTCGGCCACCGAGGTCGAGATGCTGGTCGCAGCCATCGACGGCGTGGCCGAGGTCGCTGCCTACGCCGTGCCCTCGGGCATCCCCGGGTGCGAGGACGAGCTGATGCTGGCGATCGTGCCCCACCCGGGCACGCAACTCGTCCTCGACGAGGTGATCGCCCGCGCCGACGCGGTGCTGCCCCGCTTTGCGCGGCCGGGCTTCGTGCGTGTGCTGGAGCAGTTGCCCAAGACCGCGACCGGCAAGGTGCAGCGGGCCGTTCTGCGAAAGGAAGGTGCGGGGCAGGCATGGCAGCGGCCTGACAGGAGCCCGGCCTGATCGATGAGTGACCTCGCCGCCTGTGTAGGAGGACAGCGCGACCCGGTGGACCACTGTCCCTTTTACCCAACGATCTGGTTAAAGTGAAACAAATCGCTTGCCAGCCCTGCGGGACACCCGGGGACCAGGCACCGCACCGTTGGAAAGAAAGGCAAGAAAATGAAGATCCTTTGTTTCGCCACTGCAAGCGCCTGCCTTGTCCTGGCAGGCTGCAGCAGCAACGGGCCAGCGCCCGCACAGCGCACCGCCGCCGACGACCCTACCGTGGCCTGCCTTTCGGCACTGGACGGCAACGCCAGCGTGGCGGTGCTCAAGCCCAGGGTCGGCAGCATCGCGCAGGCGGAAGCGGCGCCCCAGGCGCTGCGCTCCAGCACCGAATTGCCCACCGCAGATGAAAAGAAGGCCATCCAGTCGTGGGTGGGCCTGCGCAAGGAATGTGTGAACGCGGGTGCGGAGTTCCGCCTTGCAAACGCGCCGCCGGCCTATGCCGACATCGTGGAAGAGGAGAACTCCCGCTTCACGGTGCTGCTGTCGCGGCTGTATGCCGGCCAGACCGGGTACGGCGAGTTCCTCAACGAACGCATCGCCCTCGACACCGAGATGAAGAGCCGCCGCAACAACGCGCGCGAACAGCACCAGCGCGCCAATGCGCCCATCCGCGAGGAAGAGGCAGCGCGCAGGCGCAGCGAGCTGAGCAACGCACTGGCCGTGCTGCAGCTGGCCCCTGCACCGCCGGGCAAGAACTGACGGCCGGCCCGGGGGCGTGATCCGCAGCGCCCTATCGGCGCCCCCGGTTGCGGTGGGTTCTCAGGACTCCGCAGTGAAGCCGATGGCCTTGACGATAGGGCCCCAGCGTTCCCCATCGGCCTTGAGCAGGGCCGCCAGCTCGGCCGGGCTCGACGCACGCGCCTCCAGCCCCATCGCTGCCAGGCCGGCGACCACCTCCTTGTCGGCCAGCGCGGTGCGGATGGCGGCATTGGCCTTGGCCACCACATCGGCGGGTGCCTTGCCGGGCAGGAAGAAGCCGAACCATTCGTTGTAGGCCATGTCCTTGTAGCCCTGCTCGATCAGCGTGCTGACATTGGGCATGAACTTGTTGCGCGTGGCACCCGAGGTGGCCAGCACGCGGATCTTGCCGCCTTGCAAATGCGGCAAAAACTCACCCACCGGGGCCGAGACCGCGGCGATCTGCCCGCCCAGCAGGTCCAGGATGGCCGGCTGCGATCCGCGAAAGCCCACGTGGCGCATGTCCACCTTGCCGGCGCGGCTGATCAGCTCGCCCACGAAGTGCGGCACCGAGCCCGGTGCAGGCGAGCCGAAATTGGCGCCCGTGGGGTTGGCCTTGCACCACTCGAGGAACTCGGGCACCGTCTTCACCGAGGCGGGCACCTGCGGCCCCACGGCAAACCCCATGTCGAACACCACGCCCAGCGAGACGGGGGTCACGTCGGCCACGGGGTCGTAGGGCAGCTTCTTGTAGGTGTGGGGGTAGATGCCCAGCATGGACATGGGCGTGGCCAGCAGCGTGGCACCATCTGCCGGGGCCGCCTTGAGCGTGGTGATGGCGATCTGCCCGCCCGCGCCGGTCTTGTTCTCCACCACGGCCGACTTGGCATAGCCGCCCGTGATCTGGGTCGCCACGCGGCGCGCCAGGGTGTCCACCGTGCCACCGGCGGCAAAGCCGGCCAGGATCTTCACGGTGTCGATGGCTTGGGCTTGCGCCATGAAGGGCAGCGTGCCTGCGGCGCCGGCCAGGGCCAGTTGCAGGATGTCGCGGCGGGAGTTTGCGGGGGAAAGGCTCATGGTTTGTCTCCTGTGCTTGTTGTGCAATCAATGCGTGCGAAACGCTGGCGGCAATCCCCTGCCCGGTGGATGCCACGGCCCGGCGATGGTAAGTGAAAACCAGGCCCGCCCGCCCTAGAAAATACCCGTCAGTGGACTAGATCACCCAACCCCAGGCCCGCCCGGCGCACCGCGGCCCAGAACAGCTTGGCATGCAGGTCGTTGTCCGGATCCGTCAAGCCGACGTCGCGCGACGACACCTCCAGCGCCGGGGCCGGGATGGGGGTGTTGGCCCCGGCCATGGAGTCGGCCAGCACCTGCACTTCGCAGGCGCGCTGCAATACGTAGTTGAAATAGAAGGCCTCGGGCAGGTTCCGGCCCGTCACGAGCAGCCCGTGGTTGCGCAGGATCAGGCAGTTGCTGGCGCCCAGGCTGTGCACCAGGCGGTCTTGCTCGCCAGGGTGCACCGTGATCCCCTCGAATGCGTGATAGGCCACGTTGCCGCTCAGGAACGCCGCATAGAAGTTGTTGAACTTCAGGCCCTCCTCCTTGCACGACACCGCCACACCCGCCGTGTGGTGGGTGTGCATGATGCAGTGCGCGTCGTCGCGTGCCGCGTGGATCGCGCTGTGGATCACGAAGCCGGCGCGGTTGACGGGGTAGTCTGCAGCCCCCACCGGGTGGCCCTGCAGGTCGATCTTTTGCAGGTTGTTCGCCGTCACCTCACCGTAGTGCAGCCCGAACGGGTTGATCAGGAAGTGAGCCGCATGCGAGGGCACGCGCACCGTGATGTGGTTGAAGATCTCCTCGCTCCACCCCCGGGCGTGGAACACGCGGTAACACGCCGCCAGCTGCACGCGAAGGCGCCACTCCTCGGGCTCCATGCCTGCAGGGCGGGCAGCAGCCAGATCTCGTTCATCGAACATCGTCATCTCCTTGTGGCCTGGAACGTTCTCAGACGCTCTCCAGCGTGATTGTCTTGCGTGCGCCCGCCGCGATGCGCTTTTGCCACTCCGCCGGCCCGGTGATGTGGGCACTGGTGCCCCCCGCATCCACCGCCACCGTCACCGGCATGTCCACCACGTCGAATTCGTAGATGGCTTCCATCCCCAGGTCCGCAAAGCCCAGCACCTTGGCGGTCTTGATGGCCTTGCTCACCAGGTAGGCGGCGCCGCCCACGGCCATCAGGTAGGCGCTCTGGTGCTTCTTGATCGCCTCGATGGCCACCGGCCCGCGCTCGGACTTGCCGATCATGGCGATCAGGCCCGTCTCGGCCAGCATCATCTCGGTAAAGCCGTCCATGCGCGTGGCGGTGGTCGGGCCGGCCGGGCCCACGGCCTCGTCACGCACCGGGTCCACCGGGCCCACGTAGTAGATCACGCGGTTGGTGAAGTCCACGGGCAGCTTCTCGCCCCGGGCCAGCATGTCCTTGATGCGCTTGTGCGCGGCGTCGCGGCCGGTGAGCATCTTGCCGTTGAGCAGCAGGGTGTCGCCGGGCTTCCAGCTGGCCACTTCTTCCTTGGTCAGGGTGTCGAGGTTGACCTTCCTGCTCTTGTTGTAGTCCGGTGCCCAGTTCACGTTGGGCCACAGGTCCAGCGAGGGCGGGGTCATGTACACCGGGCCCGAGCCGTCCATCACGAAGTGCGCGTGGCGCGTGGCCGCGCAGTTGGGGATCATGGCCACGGGCTTGCTGGCTGCGTGCGTGGGGTACATCTTGATCTTCACGTCCAGCACCGTGGTCAGCCCGCCCAGGCCCTGCGCGCCGATACCCAGGGCGTTGACCTTGTGGTACAGCTCCAGGCGCATCTCCTCGACCTTGTCGAGTTTTTCTCCGCGCGAGGACTTGGCCTGCAGCTCGTACATGTCCAGGTCGTCCATCAGGCTTTCCTTGGCCAGGAGCACCGCCTTCTCGGCCGTGCCGCCGATGCCGATGCCGAGCATGCCCGGGGGGCACCAGCCGGCGCCCATGGTGGGCACGGTCTTGAGCACCCAGTCGATGACGCTGTCGCCGGGGTTGAGCATGATCATCTTGCTCTTGTTCTCGCTGCCGCCGCCCTTGGCCGCGACGGTGATGTCCAGGCCGCTACCTGGCACGATCTGCGCGAAGATCACCGCAGGCGTGTTGTCCTTGGTGTTCTTGCGGTCGAACTCGGGGTCGGCCACCACGCTGGCGCGCAGGGTGTTGTCGGGGTGGTTGTAGCCGCGGCGCACGCCTTCGTTGATGGCGTCTTCCAGGCCGCCGGGGAAGCCTTGCCAGCGCACGTCCATGCCGACCTTGAGGAACACGTTGACGATGCCGGTGTCCTGGCAGATGGGGCGCTGGCCGGTGGCGCTCATCTTGCTGTTGGTCAGGATCTGGGCGATGGCGTCCTTGGCCGCGGCGCTCTGC
The DNA here is from genome assembly GCA_040387235.1 of Pseudomonadota bacterium. GTDB lineage: Bacteria > Pseudomonadota > Gammaproteobacteria > Burkholderiales > Burkholderiaceae_C > Acidovorax. The sequence continues at coordinate 9,770 of JAZKEE010000019.1, read as the reverse complement.
TCGCGCTCGTAGGCGCGCGCGAGGTGGGCGATGTAGTCGGTGGGGTGGTAGTAGGAGATGTACTGCAGCGCAGCAGCAACGGACTCGACGAGATCGTCGTATTGGATCGTGGTGGTCACAGGCACCCCATCAGTCCACGCGGATGCCGCGCTCGCGGATCAGCTTGCCCCAGCGCTCGCGCTCGGTGCCCACATAGGCGGCCATCTGCTGGGCAGTGCCGGGCGTAGGCTCCACGCCCATCGCCAGCAATTTGGCTTGCACCGCCTCGGAGTTCAGTGCCGCGACCAGGGCGGCATTGAAACGCTTCACATCCTCAGGCGAAGTCGCCGTGGGCACCGTGAGGCCCTGCCACGAATAGGCGTCAAAGCCGGCAAGGCCCTGCTCCGCCAGGGTCTGCAGCTCGGGCAGCACGCGCGTGCGCACGCCGGTGGTGACGCCCAGCGCCCGCAGCTTGCCGCCCGCGATGTGCGGCAGGCCGCTGGCCGAGTCGATCAGCATGCAGTCGACCTGGTTGCCCAGCAGGTCCTGCACCGCAGGCGCCGCGCCGCGGTAGGGCACATGCACCAGGTTCAGGCCCGTGCGCTCGCGCAGCAGCTCGGTCGCCAGGTGGTGGGCCGTGCCGGCGCCGGGCGAGGCGTAGGTCACGCCCTGCGGGCGGGCCTTGGCCCAGGCGAGGAACTCCTTGAAGTTGCCGGCAGGCACGCTGGGCGCCACCACGAGGATCAAGGGAAAGCGCGCGATCATGCCCACCGGAGCCAAGTCCCGGGCGGCGTCGTAGCTGAGCTTTTCGAAGAGCGCAGGGTTGGCGGCCAGGGTCGCGAAGTCGCCACTGAACAGGGTGCGCCCCCGCTCGCGGGAGCGGGCCACATAGTCGGCCGCGATGTTGGTCGCGGCCCCGGGCTTGTTGACGATGATAATGGGCTGCCCCAGCGCCTTGCCCATGGGTTCGGCGATCAGCCGGGCCACCACGTCGGAGCCGCCCCCCGCGGCATAGCCCACCACCCATTCGATGGGCCGGTTGTCGGCGCCGTTGGCGCGGGCCAGCCGGGACAGGGGCAAGAGGCAGGCACTCGCCAGCAGGGCGCGTCGTGCGGGCATCGAAAGCACGGGGATCGGTTTCATCATCAGGGTCTCCATCGGTGGTGGTTCAGTGGGCATCTGCCTGGCTGGCGGGTTGGGCGCGCTGGAAGGCGGGCAGCTCCATGCAGGCCGCTTCGATGTGCCGCACGCGTCCGTAGGGACTCAGGTCGACCTCGAAGCGGCGCGCATTGAACAGCTGCGGCACAAGAAAGCAGTCGACGATCGAGGGCGAAGCGCCCAGCGCGTAGTCACCGACCGTGGGCACGCTGCCCTGCAGCTCGGCCTCCATGCGGGCCAGGCCTTCGGTACACCAGTGGCGGTACCAGGTGTTGACCTCGGCTTCGGGCAGGCCCAGCGGGCCACGCAGGTACTTCAGCACGCGCAGGTTGTTCAGCGGGTGGATCTCGCAGGCCACGAGCTGGGCGAGCGCACGGGCACGCACCCTGCCCGGCTCGTCGGCGGGCAACAGCGGCACGACCGGGAAGCGCGCGTCGAGGTACTCGATGATGGGTTGCGACTGCTGCAGCCGCAGCCCGTCGATCTCCAGCAGCGGCACCAGGCCAAAGCTCGCGATGTCGCGATAGGCCTCGCCGCAGTGCTCGCCGGCCGCCAGTTGCCAGGGCACGGGCTCCCAGGCAAGGCCCTTGAGCTCCAGCGCGATGCGCACGCGAAAGGCCGCAGAACTGCGAAAGTAGGTGTGCAGCCGCAGCGGAGCCGGCGTGCTCATGCAGGCACCCCGCCGATGCGCACGGTCTGCGCGATGGCGCCGAACAGGCTGTGCCCATCGGGGTCGCGCATCTCGATGTGCACCCGGTCACCACCGCGCAGGAAGGGGGTGAGTGTGGACGCACCGCCCAGCTGCTCGCGCACCCGGCGCTCGGCCAGGCAGCTCACGCCCGCAGCCGGGTCGCGGTTGGACACCGTGCCGCTGCCGACGATGGTGCCCGCCACCAGCCGGCGCGTGCGCGCGGCATGGGCAATCAAACGGCCGAAGTCGAAATCCATGTCCACGCCCGCATTGGGTGCGCCCAGGCGCCCGCCGTTGAGCGTGGACACCAGCGGCAGGTGCAGCTTGCCGCCGCGCCAGTGCGGGCCCAGCTCATCGGGCGTGGCCAACACCGGGGACAGGGCCGTGGCCGGCTTGGACTGCAGGAAGCCGAAGCCCTTGGCGATCTCGGGCGGGACCAGGTGGCGCAACGTGACATCGTTGGCCAGGCCGACCAGGCGCACCGCGCCGAGCGCGGCTTCTGCGCTGCAGCCCAGCGGCACGTCACCGGTGATGACGACCACTTCGGCCTCCAGGTCGATGCCGAAGGCTTCGTCGGCGGCTTCGATGGGGTCGTGGCAGCCCAGGAAGTCGTCCGACCCGCCCTGGTACATCAGCGGGTCGCGGCGCAGCTCCTCGGGCGTATCGGCGCCGCGTGCGCGCCGCACCAGCTCCACGTGGTTCAGGTAGGCCGATGCATCGAGCCACTGGTAGGCGCGCGGCAGCGGTGCCGCACAGGTCTCGGGGCGAAAGGCCTCGAAGGACCCCTGGCGGGCTTCCAGCGCGTCGGCAACGCGCTGCAGTGCGGGCTGCAGGCTGTCCCACTGGTCAAGCGCACCCTGCAAGGTGGGGCAGCCGTCGAATGCGCGCATGCGCTGCAGGTCGCGGCTGACGACGACAAGCTGTCCGTCGCGCCGGTGGTTTCGGAGGGTGGCGAGTTTCATGGGGGGTATCGGTCAGGGATTTCGTTGGGTTCAGGGTTGGATGGCCGCCCACATCTCGCGGTCGCGCACGTCCGTCCAGATCCGTGGGTTGGCGATGCCCTGCGCTTCGTCATAGGCGCGCGACACGTCGAAGGGAATGCAGTGCTCGTAGATGAACACCTGGCCGAACACAGGGTCCATCACGCGCCGTGTGTCGGCATAGACCTGCTGCAGCGAGTGCCCGGCGGCCACGCCGTCGCGCGCACACTGCAGCAGGGTCTGCACCCAGCCGCGCGTGTACTCGATGGCGCCCAGGCTGTCGGCCGCCGTGCGCAGCGCCGGGCCGCGGCCAGGCACGAGCTGCTCGGGCTTCAGGGCAGCCAGACGGTCGAGCGTCGCTGGCCAGGCCGCCAGGTGCGCGTCGCCGGTGTAGACACCGGCATTGAACTCCACCAGGTCGCCCGAGAAGACGATGCCCTGCGACGGAATCCAGACGATGGAGTCGCCGCTGGTGTGGCCGGCCCCGAGGTGCAGCAGGCGCACTTCCAGGCTGCCCAGGTGCATCGTCAGTTCCTTGTCGAACACCATGGTCGGCCAGGTCAGGCCGGGAATGCTCTCCCGGGCCTGGAACAGCCGCGGGAAACGGCCGATCTCCGAGGCCATGTCTTCGGCCCCGCGCTCGACGATCAGGTCGCGCGTCGCCCGGCTGGCGATGACGTTGACCGCGCCCTCTGGCACGAAGCCCGCGGCGCCGAGCACGCGCACGGCGTGGTAGTGGGTGAGCACCACGTGGCGGATGGGCAGGTCGGTCACCTCCCGGATGCGGCGCACCAGGGCGGCGGCCATCACCGGGGTGGCGGTGGCGTCGATGACCATCACGCTGTCGTCGCCGATGATCACGCCGGAGTTGGGGTCGCCCTCGGCGGTATAGGCCCAGGCGTTGGCGGACAGCTGGGTGAAGCTGGTGGTCTTCTCGGCCAGGTCGGCCTGCGATGCGAATGCGGTGGAATGGCTCATGGTCTCTTTCAGATCAAAGGTCAGGGATTCAGGGCAGCGCTGGCTGCAGGCTGCGGCCCGCCGAGCGGGCCACGCTGGCTATCGCGGCCTGAAGCCGCTCGGCGTCGTCGATCTCGGCCGCGAGCGCCAGCACCAGGCGGGCGAGCAGGTCGCTCTGCACGGCGGGGGTGGCGGCGTCGGTCAGCGCAATGAGGGACTCCAGTACGTCGTCAAGCTGTTGTTGCGTGCAGGTCATGGGCAGGGTGGAGTGATGGATCGGTGGAGGCGGGGCCGAGGGCGCGGGCCAACAAGGCCGCCACCTGTGGGGGGAATTGGTGGGCCAGGCGTGTGGCGACATGCTGGTCGGGCCGAATGAGCCAGGCCTCGCCGCTGTCGGCTGCGACGTCCAGCTGGCGTTGCAGCGCTGCGCGGGCCTGTGCATCGCAGGCCGGGGCGACGAAGGCCACGGTCAGCAGCGGGTGCTTTACGGCGGTGAGTGCAGGCGGCAGCCGGTCGCCAAACACCAGCAGCGTGAACCAGGGGCCCAGCAGCTGGTGCAGGCTGGTCGTCTCGGCGAGCCGCACGTCGGGCAGCGCGGCGCCCTCCCCTGCGCCGCCTGCGAGCAGTGGCGATCCGGTGTAGCGGCAGGGGGCCGACAGCCTGCCGGTGTTGATGCTGCGCGCAGCCCAGGGCAGCTGTGGCGCCATGGCAATGATGGCTTCACGCCAGAGCCGGGCCGAGGCCTGGCCCTGCGGGTGCACGAAACGCGAGGACCGCCGTGCCTGCCGGATGTTCTCGAAGGCGCCCTGCTTGCGCTCGGTGGAGTAGCTGCCGAGCAGCACCTCGTCGGCGCCGTGGTTCAGCACCAGGGCCAGCTTCCAGGCCAGGTTGTCGGCGTCCTGCACACCGCCGTTGCCGCCCCGAGCGCCGAACGGCGCGACCAGGTGGGCGGCATCACCGGCAAACAGCACACGGCCGCTGCGCAGGTCTTCCAGGCACTCATGCCGGTAGGCCCACACGCCGGACCAGGCGATCTCGAACGCCAGTGCATCGCCGAACAGTGCCTGCACGCGGCGGCGCATGGCTTCAGGGGTGGCGGCAGCCACGGCATCCTCGTCCTCGCGCAGCTGGAAATCGAGCCGCCAGGTGTCGTCGGCCATCTTGTGGCGCCAGACGGCGCGCCCGCCGTTGGCCGATGCGTCCAGCCAGGTCCAGCGCTCCTGGGCCCAGCCGCAGCCAGGCGCCGTGATGTCGATGATGATCCACCGGTCTTCGGTCCGGTCGTGCACCACCGGCTCGATGCCCAAGGCCGCACGGCTGGGGCTGGCAGCGCCGTCGCAGGCCACGGCCCACTGCGCCTCCAGTTCATAGGGCCCATCGGGCGTGCCCACCGTGAGGTGGACGCCCTTGTCGTGCTGCGCGAGGCGCTCGACCTTGTTCAGCCAGCGCAGCTCGGCCAGCGGCTCGGCCTGCAGCGCCTCGACCAGGTACTGCTCCACGTAGTACTGCTGCAGGTTGGCAAAGCCGTTGTGGCGCAGGTCGGGCTGGTCCTGCAGGGTGTAGGAGGTGACCGGCTGGTCCTTGGCGAGCACGCGCGCCACGTTCCAGGCGACGCCCTTGGCGCTGATGCGCCCGGCCACGCCCAGGCGCTGGAAGATGTCCAGCGTGCGCTGTGCCCAGCACATGCCGCGCGATGCCAGGCCGCGCACGCCCACGGTGTCGTCATCGTCGAGCACCAGCACAGGCACACCGCGGCGCGCCAGGTCGAGCGCCAGCGACAGGCCGGTCAGCCCCCCGCCGATGACCACGGCGGGGCGGGAAGGTTGGGGGTGCCCGTCCAGCTCGGGCGGGCGGCGGTAGGGGTAGCGGGGCAGGACTTGCATGGCATCTCGGCGTTGACTGAGGTGCCATTCTGGAAAGCATCGCGTCCCCCGTCTGTCCCTTCGCGAGGGGACATGCGTGCGGCCAGGGTCTGTGGCATCATTTCAGGAAAGCGCGCCTGCGTACCCCCACGCAAGGCAGAGCGCACAGGAGACAACAACACATGGATTGCACACCCGCGCTGTCGACGCGCGATGCCTGGCTGGGGCATTGCGTGGCGGACATCGGCAGGCCCGGTTTTCACGCCCGCCTGCTGCAAGGCATCTATTCGGTGCTCGGCGCCGACCATTTCAGCCACCTGAGCTACGACCACCAGGGCCGCATCCGCCATGCGGCGGCAGCCAGCGTGTGCGACCAGCGCCTGATCGACTCCACCACCGACATCTACGTCAAGCACCTGTACCAGCGCGACCCGAACTACCCGCTGGTGCGCGACAACGCCCCAGAGACCCCTGGTCGGGGCCCTGACCTGCGGCTGCTGCGCATGTCGCCCACCAGCATCGGGGATACGGAGTACCGGCGGGTGCTGTTCGATGAGCCGGGGTTCACCGGCAAGGTCTCGCTGCTGGGCCAGTGGGGCGACCGCAGCTGCTACCTGAACTTCTATTTTTCGCGGGTGCCGCTGGACATGGGACGGGCCTCCACCCTGCTCGGCCAGTACGGCAGCACGCTCATGGGCCTGGCCTGCCGGCACGACGAGCTGGCGTTTCCCGAGGTGGATGAGGAGGACAAAGAGGCGGAGCGCGATCCCTGGAGCGCGCTGTCCCCGCGCGAGCGGTCCACTGCACAGTGGCTGATGGACGGATGCACCGCCAAGGAAATAGGCCGCAAGATGGCCCTGTCGCCAGCGACCATCGTCACCTACAAGGAGCGCATCTTCGCCAAGCTGGGCGTGGGCAGCCTGCGGGAGTTTCTGGCGGTGGGAAGGCCGCCCGAGCCAAGGCGCGCTCAGCGGCACCTTTCATAGCAGGTGCGTGATCAGCAGCCCTGCCGCGCCACAGGCCAGCAATGAGGCCACCACCATCAGCGCGCCATCACGCACCAACAGGGCCAGGCCAATGAGTGCGATAGCCCCCATGGGCGCCGAGGCGGCGAACGGAATCATCTCCAGCGGCGGCACCATGCAGGCCAGCGCGATGCAGGCCAATGCCGCCAGGCGAATCCCCAGGCCCGAGGTCAGCCAGCGCAGCCGGCCGTGGAACCAGCGGTCCATGCGTGTGGCCACGGGGCGCGCGCCAGCCACCAGCCGCTTCATCCTGGCCGCGGCCACCCCGCGCCGCGCCACCCACCCGGGCATCCACAGGCGCTTGCGGCCGCTGAGCATCTGCACGGCGAACAGCACCACCACGGCAGCCAGGGCCGTGGCCGTGCCCGGCACACCGCCCAGGGGCGATATCTCGATCAGCGCCGGCACCAGCAGAAACGGTCCGTAGCTGCGCGGGCCCATGGCGTCGACCATGTCGGCCACCGTCACACGCCCGTGGGTCTGCGCCAGGCCGTCGAATTCGTCGAGGATCTCGCCGAGGGTGTCGGGGCTGGCGGACGCAGTGGCCGCGGTGGCCGCAGTGGCCGCGGTATCGGCAGTGACAGTTCGGGATGCAGTCATGCAACCAGCATGGACACCCGCCCCGAGGGAGACTGCCAGACAGCACCCCGTGAGCGCGTGGGATTCCGGCGGGGCGGCCATCCGCCTGTGGCACCGGTCACATCAGCGATGGAAGCACCTGCACTACCAGGGCCCCCACGATGCCCTGCACCGTCACGTAGTGCCAGAACAGCACCGTGTTGTCGAGCGTGGCGCGTGCGCCCTGCTGCAGGTGCCCGGCCAGCGAGCGGGCCAGCAGGTAGGCCCCCATGATGAGCAGGATGCCAACGTGCATCCCCTGCCAGCCCAGCAACGCGGCGACCGTGGCGCTCCACGCATCGGCACGCGGATGGAGGCCCGCCTGCAAATGCCCCATGAACTCCAGCGCCATGGCCCCACAGGCACAGGCCGTGGCCAGCACCGTGGCCACCCGCAGCCAGCCCTGCGCGGACGAAGCCTGGGCGAAGGACCGCTGGGCCGCCCCCAGCAGCCCCGAGCCCAGCAGCCACAGCGCCGCCGACGATGCCGGCCACGCCCACTGCGGCAAGGCCGCGCCGGGCGGCGGGCAGATGTCCGCCGCCATGGAGACATGCAGGTGCGCAAAGGTGGCCGATGCGAACACGCTCGCGTCCACGCACAGCAGCACCACCACCGCCCACCACGAGTGCGAATGGCGGCCCACCCGGCGCGTGGGCAGGAAGATGCCGGCCGCCACCTCGGCCGTGGCCGCAGGCACCGCCCGGTCGGACTGCCAGAGCCAGACCACCATGGCCACCAGCGCGACCACCCCGCACAACACGGCTGGGACCACCATCGAGACCGTGAGCAGCAGGAAGAACCCTGCCGTGCCCGCCGCCGCGATGAAGGGCGACCAGCCGTCTCCCGGCAGCAGCAGCAACTGGCGCGGCGTGGCATCGACCGGGCTGGTCACCAGCGACTCGCGCCCGCCGAAGATGGTGCGCGGCAGCCAGTAGGCGCCCTGCTCCGCCGCTTCGCGCAGGCCCGGGTGCTGCCACAGCGGCTCGCGCGAGCTGACGGGCGGGATGCTGCGCAGCCCGTACTCTCCGCCCGAGGCCCATTCCAGCGTGGGCGCGTTCCAGGGGTTGGCGGGTGGCCCGCCCCCGCGCAGGAAGGCGCGTACCAGGTCGCCAAAGCACAGCACCACGCCGAGCGCGAAGACAAAGGCCCCGGCACTGGACAGCAGGTTGGGCCACTCCCAGCCCAGGCCCGCGTCGTAGGTGTAGACCCGGCGCGGCATGCCCATGAGCCCGGCGATGTGCATGGGAAAGAAGGCCAGGTTGAAGCCGCCGAACATGAGGCCGAACACCCAGCGCCCCAGGCGCTCGGACATGCGGTGGCAATTGATCAGCGGCAGCCAGTAGTACAGCCCCGCGAACACCGGGAACACCATGCCCCCGATCAGCACGTAGTGCAGGTGGGCCACGATGAAATACGTGTCGTGCACCTGCCAGTCGAACGGCAGCACCGCCACCATGATGCCCGTGAGCCCGCCCAGCACGAAGATGGCATGGAAGCCCACGAGGAACAGCGTGGGCGCATTGGCCTCAACGCGCCCGCGCCAGAAGGTGGCGATCCACGCGAACACCTGCACCGCGCTGGGCACGGCCACGGCAAAGCTCGCGGCCGACACCAGGTGCATGGTGAACGAGCCCAGCCCGGCCGTGAACATGTGGTGCACCCACAGCGCGAAGCTGAGGAGGCCCACGCCCAGCAGCGCGGCCACCACCCAGCGGTAGCCCACGATGTGCGTGCGCGCCAGCGCCGGCACCATCATCGACACCATGCCCGCGGCGGGCAAGAAGATGATGTACACCTCGGGGTGGCCGAAGAACCAGAACAGGTGCTGCCACAGCACCGGATCGCCCCCGCGCGCGGGGATGAAGAAGGGCCAGTCGAACGCGCGCTCCATCTCCAGCAGCAGCGTGCCGGCGATGATGGCCGGGAAGGCGAACACGATCATCAGCGCCGTGACCAGCATGGCCCAGGCGTAGATGGGCATGCGCATCAGCGTCATGCCCGGCGCGCGCGTGAAGAGGATGCCGATGATGATCTCGATGGCCCCCGCAATGGCCGATATCTCGATGAAGCCGATGCCCAGCAGCCACCAGTCGGCCCCCACCCCGGGCGAATGCTCCTTGCCCGTGAGCGGCGGGTACATGAACCAGCCGCCGTCGGGCGAGGCGCCAAAGAAGATGGTGCCGAAGAACACGGTGCCCCCGATGGCATAGGCCCAGAACCCATAGGCCGACAGGCGCGGGAACGGCATGTCGCGCGTGCCCAGCATGCCCGGCAGCAGGTACACGGCCATGGCTTCGACCACGGGCACGGCGAAGAGGAACATCATCACCGTGCCGTGCATGGTGAAGATCTGGTTGTAGGTGGCGGCCGATACCAGGCCGGCCTGGGGTACGGCCAGCTGGGCGCGCATGATGAGGCCGAGCACGCCGGCGAGGACGAAGAACATCAGGGCGGTGGCGATGTAGAACAGGCCGACCTGGGTGTTGTTGACGGCGGAGAG
>JAZKEE010000018.1:0-9955 GCA_040387235.1 Pseudomonadota bacterium | reverse complement strand
GCTGGCGGCCAACATCCGCACCGCCAACTCCGGCACCGCCCAGATCAGCCTGCACGCCGACACACAGACACGCCGTTGATGCGGCCCCGCCCTGCGATGGTGCAGGGCGTCGCATCGCTCTAGGCAAATGTCTCGGTATCCACCTCGCTGGCGCTCTGGGCGCTGTAGCGGGGACCCACGACGTTCTGTTGGTTGATGGCCGCGTCGAGCGCGGCCATGGTTGCCGCGTCGATTTGCACGCTGGCGGCACCCAGGTCGTCATGCAGGTGTTCCACACTCGTCGTGCCCGGGATGGGGATGATGTGCTCGCCCTTGTGCAGCAGCCAGGCCAAGGCCAGTTGCGCCGGGCTGCACCCGACCTGGCGTGCCATCGCGAAGTAACCGTCCAGCAGCGCCAGGTTGGCGGCATAGGCCTCGGGTGCAAAACGCGGCATCGCGCGGCGGATGTCCTTGGCGTCCAGGGTGGACACATCCCTGAGGTCGCCGCACAGGTAGCCCCGCGCCACAGGGCTGAAGGCCACGAAGGCCACGCCCAGTTCCCGACAGGCGTCGAGCACAGCGATCTCGGGGTTGCGCGTCCACAGTGAGTACTCGGTCTGCAGCGCGGCGATGGGGTGCACAGCATGGGCGCGCCGCAAGGTGGAGGCCGACACTTCCGATAGGCCAATGCTGCGGATCTTGCCCGCGCGCACCAGGTCGGCGAGCGCTCCCACGCTGTCCTCGATGGGCACCTGCCTGTCCCAGCGGTGCAGGTAGTACAGGTCGATCACGTCGGTCTGCAGGCGGCGCAGGCTGTCCTCGCAGGTCTGGCGCAGGGTGGCGGGGCGCCCGTCGATCACGCGCACCAGCTTGCCATCGCCAGCCACGTCCACTCCCTGCATGCCGCACTTGCTGGCCAGGGTGAAGCGCTGGCGGTGCGTCTTCATCACGCGGCCCACCAGCGCCTCGTTGGCGCCGAAGCCATAGAGCGTGGCCGTGTCGAACAGGGTCACGCCCGCGTCGAGCGCGGCCAGCAGCACGCGCTCGCCCTGCTCGGGAGACACGGGGGCGCCGTAGGCATGGCTCAGGTTCATGCACCCAAGGCCGATGGCGCTGACTTCAAAGGGGCCGAGTTGGCGTGTCTGCATGGTGGTCATTGCTCCATGAAAAACGCCCGCAGCGTTCCATCTGCGGGCGGGTTGTTGCTGGGTGCCTGCAAGCTGATCTTACTGAAGCTGCTGCTCCAGGTCGTGCAGCACCTGGTAGCAGGCCAGCACGCTGGCCACGCTGGAGTTGGGCTCGCGGCCTTCGCGGATGGCGGCAAAGAACTCGCGGTCCTGCAGCTCGATGCCGTTCATGGACACGTCGACGTGGCTCACGTCGATCTTCTCGTCCTTGCCGTTGTACAGGTCGTCGTAGCGCGCCAGGTAGGTCGCGGTGTCGCCGATGTAGCGAAAGTAAGTGCCCAGCGGGCCATCGTTGTTGAACGAGAGCGACAGCGTGCAGATGGCGCCGTTGGCGGCCTTGAGCTGGATGCTCATGTCCATGGCAATGCCCAGCACGGGGTGGATCGGGCCCTGCACGGCGTTGGCTTTCACGATCGGGCTGCCGGCCTGGTACGCGAACAGGTCCACGGTATGCGCTGCATGGTGCCACAGCAGGTGGTCCGTCCAGCTGCGCGCCTGGCCCAACGCATTGGTGTTGGTACGGCGAAAGAAGTAGGTCTGCACGTCCATCTGCTGGATGTTGAACTCGCCGGCCTGGATCTTCTTGTGCACGTACTGGTGGCTGGGGTTGAAGCGGCGTGTGTGGCCGCACATGGCGACCAGGCCGGTCTCTTTCTGCAGCGCCACAACGTCCTGCGCGCCCTTCAGGCTGTCGGCCAGGGGGATCTCGACCTGCACGTGCTTGCCGGCCTTCATGCAGGCAATGCTCTGCTCGGCGTGCATCTGGGTGGGCGTGCACAGGATCACGGCGTCCACCTCGGGCAGGGCCAGGCTGTCGGCCAGGTCGGTGGTGACGTGGCCGATGCCATACTTGGCTGCCACTTCCTTCGTCTTGTCCAGGTCGCGGCTGATCAGCGAGACGACTTCGACGCCGTCGATGTTCTTGATGCCGTCCAGGTGCTTGATGCCAAAGGCCCCGGCGCCCGCCAGGGCGACCTTGATGGTCTTGTTCGTAGTCATGTCAGGAGTTCTCCAGGATCAGATGGCCCACGGCCGTGTTGGACGCGGGCACATGGTAGAAGCGGTGCACGAGCCTGGGCGGCTTGCCGCCGGCCACGTCGGCCATGGCGCCACGCGCGATGAGCCACATCACGAGCTCGATGCCCTCGCTGCCGGCCTCGCGCACGTAGTCGATGTGCGGGATGCTGGCGGCGGCCTCGGGGTCGCTGATGAGCTTGTCGAGGAAGGCTTTGTCGAAGTCCTGGTTGATCAGGCCGGCACGCGGGCCCTGCAACTGGTGGCTCATGCCGCCCGTGCCCCAGATGTGCACGTTGAGGTCTTCATCGTAGCTCTCGATGGCCTTGCGTATCGCCTGGCCCAGGTTGTAGCAGCGCCGGCCGCTGGGCACAGGGTACTGCACCACATTCACCGCGAACGGGATCACCGGGCAGGGCCATGCGCCGGCCACCGGGTCGGGCTGGCCGCACATCAGCGACAGCGGCACCGTGAGGCCGTGGTCCACATCCATGCGGTTGACGATGGTCAGGTCGAAATCCTGCTGGATCACCGACTGCGCGATGTGTGAGGCCAGGTCCGGATGGCCGATGACCTTGGGCACCGGGCGCGGGCCCCAGCCTTCGTCGGCCGGCAGGTACTCGGCCGCGGTGCCAATGGCGAAGGTGGGAATCATCTCCAGGCTGAAGGCCGTGGCGTGGTCGTTGTAGACCAGGAAGACGACGTCGGGCTTGTTGTCCTTCATCCATTGCTTGGAGAAGTCGTAGCCGGCGAACAGCGGCTTCCAGTAGTCCTCTTGCGTCTTGCCCAGGTCGAGCGCGGCGCCGATGGCGGGCACGTGCGAGGTGAAGACGGAGGCGGTGATACGCGCCATGATCAGTTTCCTTTCTTTCCCGCAGCACCCTGCGGCTGGCGGTGCGCCTGGGCATCGCCGTCTTCGCCGACCACGCGGTTGCCCTGGGCCGAGCGGCCGCCGCCGATCATCATGGCGCGGTATTCGTCTTCGGTCATGCCTGTCATGGAGCCGGCCATCTGCTGGAAGCTCTTGCCGTCGGTAGCGCCGATCTTGGCCAGGAAATAGATGTTTCCACCCAGGCGGATGCACCAGTTGAGGTCACGCGCGAGCACGGCCTGTTTCTGCTCTTCGGTCATGGCCCACTCGTCGAGGTAGACACGCTCGTCGGCCTTGAAGCGGACGCGGTTGTCGGCCTTCATGAGGCTCATGCAGAACTGGTTGAGCCAATAGCCCTTGCGGCTTTGCTCGGCGTCGAAGATGGTCGTGCCGGGCACGTCCAGGTAGGGTTTGTCGAGGGACATGGCGTCAGCCTTTTGCTTCATCCGGCCAGTACAGCCGCATGGGATTGTCCACCAGCAGCTTGCGCTGCAACTCGGGCGTCGTCGCGATGTGTGCAATGAAGTCCACCAGCAGGCCATCGTCGGGCATGTGGTCCTTGAGGTTGGGGTGCGGCCAGTCGGTGCCCCAGAGCACGCGGTCGGGGAACTCCTCGACCACACGGCGCGCGAACGGCACCACATCGCGGTAGGCAGCCTGCTCGCCATCCAGGGCCTTGGGGCCGGCCACGCTCAGGCGCTCGGGGCAACTGACCTTGCTCCACACGTTGGGATGCTGGCGCATGAACTTCAGGAACAGCTCGAACTCGGTTCCATCGACGGGCTTGGTCACGTCAGGGCGGCCCATGTGGTCGACCACCACGGTAGTGGGGAGCTGGGTGAAGAAGTCCCACAGCTCGGGCAGGTCCACCGCCTCGAAATAGATCACCACGTGCCAGCCCAGTTGGTGGATGCGCGCGGCGATCTCCATCAGCTCGTCCTTGGGCGTGAAATCCACCAGGCGCTTGACGAAGTTGAAGCGCACGCCGCGCACGCCAGCGTCATGCATGGCCTGCAGCTCTTCATCGGTCACCGAGCGGCGCACGGTGGCGACACCGCGCGCCTTGCCGCCCGAGTGCACCAGCGCATCGACCATGGCGCGGTTGTCGGCACCGTGGCAGGTGGCCTGCACCACCACGTTGCGCGCAAAGCCCAGGTGGTCGCGCAGTGCATAGAGCTGCGCCTTGCTCGCATCGCACGGGGTGTACTTGCGTTCGGGCGCGTAGGGGAACTCTGCGCCGGGGCCGAACACGTGGCAGTGCGCATCCACGGCGCCCGCGGGCACCTGGAAGCGGGGCTTGCTCGGGCCGGCGTACCAGTCGAGCCAGCCGGGGGTCTTGGTGAATTCACTCATGCGGTGTGCTCCTTGCGGTTCAGTCGAGCGAGACGTTGGCTTTCTTGATCACCTCGCCAAAGCGCTGGCTCTCGTCCTTGACGAACTGCGTGAATTGCGCGCGCGTGGTGGGGAACTGCTCGTAACCGAAGCTCTTGAACTTCTCCTGCACGTCGGTGCCGGTCAGCGCCTGCTCGATGTCCTTGCGGATCTTGTCGGTCACGGCCGCGGGCAGGCCGGGCGGCACGGCGATCGTGTTCCAGCCCGTGACCTCGAAGCCCTTGGGCCCGCCCGATTCGCCCACCGTCGGCACATCGGGGAAGCTCGTCACGCGCTGGGGTGCGGCGACGGCCAGGAAGCGCAGCTTGCCGGCACGCTGCAGCGGCCCGGCCGTGGCGGCGCTGCCCAGGGCAAAGGCCAGTTCGTTGGTGGAGACGCCGGTGTACAGCTGCGTGGTTTCCTTGTAGATCACATGCTCCATCTGCGTGCCGGTGGCGCTCTCGAACAGCTCGGAGCCCAGGTGCACCGGATTGCCCACGGACCAGGAGCCGTAGTTGAGCTTGCCCGGGTTCGCCTTGGCATCGGCAATCAGGTCGCCCACGCTCTTGTACTTGCTGTCGCCGGCCACGGTGAAGAAAAAGTAGGTCTTGAACAGCGGCAGCAGCGCATCGAAGTCCTTGACCGGATCGTAGGGCAGCTTCTTGAACAGGCTGGGGTAGGCGGCCAGGTGCACGTTGTCCAGCACGATCAGGTCATGCCCGTCCTTGGCGCCACGCTTGAAGGCATCGATGGCGATGAAGCCGTTGCCGCCGGGGCGGTTTTCCACCACCACGGGCTGGTTCCAGGCACGGCCAAGCTTCTCGGCCACGAGGCGGGCCACGCCGTCCGGGCCACCGCCCACCGGGAAAGGCGTGATGATGCGCACGGGCTTGGTGGGGAACTGCTGGGCGGCAGCGAACTGCGGTGCCAGGCCAGCGGCGGCGGCCACACCCAGTGCCAGGGCGGCGCGGCGGGAGAGGGAGGAGGAGAGAATGCGCATGGTGTGTCTCGTCAATATCAAAAGGGGTGCTGCGCCGTGCGCAGCGGTGCGACATCTGCCGCACGGCTGACGTCGCAGGGGTGTTACTGCCGCGCGGGGCGGTCAGTCGATGTACCTGAGCCCGGCCTTCTCCAGCCCGGGGCGCATGTTGTACATGTCCAGACCGAGCACGCCCGAGGCGAGCTTGGCGCGTTTCTCGCCCTCGAAGCTCTCGCGCTTTTGCGCGGCTTCGAGCGTTTCCACGGCCCGCGCGGCAGGCACGCAGACCACGCCGTCGTCATCGGCCACGATCACGTCGCCCGGCGTGACCCACATGCCGGCGCAGACCACGGGGATGTTGACCGAGCCCAGCGTGGCCTTGATGGTGCCCTTGCTCGATATCGCGCGGCTCCACACGGGGAAGTTCATCTCCTGCAGCGTCTTCACGTCGCGCACGCCGGCATCGATGATGAGCGCGCGCGCACCGCGCGACTGGAACGAGGTGGCCAGCAGGTCGCCGAAATAGCCGTCCGTGCATTCGGAGGTGACGGCCGCCACCACCACGTCGCCGGGCTGGATCTGCTCGGCCGCCACGTGCATCATCCAGTTGTCGCCGGGCTGCAGCAGCACCGTGACCGCCGTGCCCGACACCTGCTGGCCGGAGTAGATGGGGCGCATGTAGGGCTTGAGCAGGCCCACGCGGCCCATGGCCTCGTGCACCGTGGCCGAGCCCAGGGCGGCCAGGCCGTCGGCGGCCGCGCGGTCGGCGCGGGTGATGTTGCGGTAGACAACGCCTAGTTCGTACATGTCAGAGCCCCTTTGCCTTCAGGCGTGAATCGAGTCGGGAGAACACCCGGCGCACATTGCCTTCGTAGATCTGGTGCTTGTCGTCGCCGCTCAGGATCTTGCTGGCCTCGATGTAGCGCTTGGTGTCGTCGTAGTAGTTTCCGGTGGTGGGGTCGATGCCGCGCACCGCGCCGATCATTTCCGAGGCGAACAGCACATTCTTCACCGGGATCACGGTGTTCAGCAGGTCGATGCCGGGCTGGTGGTACACGCAGGTGTCGAAGAAGATGTTGTTCAGCAGGTGGTCTTCGAGCAACGGCTTCTTCATCTCCTGCGCCAGGCCGCGAAAACGCCCCCAGTGGTAGGGCACGGCGCCGCCGCCGTGCGGGATCAGGAATTTGAGCGTGGGAAAGTCCTTGAACAGATCGCCCTGGATGCATTGCATGAAGGCCGTGGTGTCGGCGTTCAGGTAGTGCGCGCCCGTGGTGTGAAAACACGCGTTGCAACTGGTGCTCACGTGGATCATGGCGGGCAGGTCGTACTCCACCATCTTCTCGTAGATGGGGTACCAGTGGCGGTCGGTCAGCGGTGGGCTGGTCCAGTGGCCGCCCGACGGATCGGGGTTCAGGTTGATGCCCACGGCGCCGTATTCCTTGACGCACTTCTCCAGCTCGGGGATGCAGGTCGCGGGGTCCACGCCGGGGCTTTGTGGCAGCATGGCCACGGGCACGAAGTGCTCGGGGAACAGCGTCGAGACGCGGTGGCACAGCTCGTTGCAGATGGCCGCCCAGGTGCTGGAGACATTGAAGTCGCCGATGTGGTGCGCCATGAAGCTCGCGCGTGGTGAAAACAGCGTGATGTCGCTGCCGCGCTCCTTCATCAGGCGCAGCTGGTTGCTCTCGATGGACTCGCGCAGCTCGTCGTCGCTGATCGAGAGATCCGCCACCTTGGGCATGGCGGCCGGGTCCTTGATGCCGGCGATCTGCTGGTTGCGCCAGTTCTCCAGCGCCTTGGGTGCCGTGGTGTAGTGGCCATGGCAGTCGATGATGAGGCTCATTGTGGTGTGCTCCTTGGATCTTGGTATGCGGTATCAGGCGGGGTCCATGCCCTGGCGCTTCTTTGCGTCTGCGGCAGCGGGGGAGGCCAGGAAATCGAGCAAGGCCTTGGCCGCCGCGGGCTGCTGGCTGGTGGCACCGACGCCCGATGAAAAAATGGTCGTGATCTGGATCGCTGGCGGCAGCGGGCCCACCACGGTGATGCCCTCCACGTTCAACAGTTCGCTCAGTTGCTGGAAACCCAGTTCCACGTCGCCACGCGCCACGAGCGAGCCCACGGGCACGCCGGGCGGGGCCTGCACCATGCGGCCGGCCACCTCGTCGGCAATGCCCCAGCGCTCGAACAGCCTGGCCAGTGCCACGCCGCTCGGGCCCGTGGAGTAGCTGATGCTGCGCGCGGCCAGCACGGCGCTGCGCACTGCGTCTTCGGAGGCGATGTCGGGCAGCGGCGCGCCGGCGCTCACGGCCACGGCCACGCCGGAGCGCACCCAGTCCGTCTTGCTGGTGGCGTCGATGGTGCCTGCGGCGGCGAGTTTGTCGATGGCGTCCGAGGCCAGCACCACCACGTCGAAGGCCTCGCCGGCCTGCACGCGCTTGGCGGCGTCCACGCCGCCCACGGCTTCGATGACCGCGCGCTGGCCAGTCTGCTGCTCATAGGCGGCGAGCAGCTCGGCCAGCACCTGGCGCGTGGCCATGGAGGAGATTCCACGAAGGGGGGGCGCACTCATGGGAGGGTGGCAGTCGCTGTATACATGCCGCCGATTGTGGACAGTGCGGGCCCCGATACAAAGCCGGCAGGGGCACTACCAGATATATCATTCTTCTATTGTCGAATTGGAGCTATTGCAAATAGCAGAGAGCACACCCCCATGGACCTCAAGCAGATCGAGTACTTTGTGCGCGTGGCCGAACTGGGCAGTTTCACCCGTGCCTCGGTGGTGCTGGACATCGCCCAGCCGGCCCTGAGCCGCCAGGTGCGCCTGCTGGAGGTGGAGCTGCGCCAGAACCTGCTGGTGCGCAATGGCCGGGGGGCCATACCGACCGAGGCGGGCAAGCTGCTGCTGGAGCACGGGCGCGGCATCCTGCACCAAGTGGAGCGCGCGCGCGAAGAACTCGGGCGCGTGCGCGGGGCCCTCGCCGGGCGCGTGGCCATCGGCCTGCCGCCGACCATGGCCAAGGTGCTCACGGTGCCGCTCACGCGCGCCTTTCGCGTGCAGATGCCGGATGCGGCCCTGGCCATCAGCGAAGGCCTGACGGTGGCCATGCGCGAGTCGCTGACCACGGGGCTGCTGGACATCGCCCTGCTCTACAACACGCCGGCTTCGCCGGGCATCGAGATCATGCCGCTGCTGGAGGAAGACCTGTTCCTCGTGCAGCGCCGGCCCGTGGCGCAGAGCGACGCCGAGGCCGATGCCCAGGCACTGCAGCCCGTGGCGCTGGAGGAACTCACGCGCTTTGCGCTGGTGATCCCCACCCGGCCCAACTCCATCCGCATGCTGGTGGAGTCGGAACTGGCGGCGCTGGGCCTGCGCCCCCAGATCAGCCTGGAAATCGACGGCGTGGCCGCCATCCTGGACCTGGTGGCCGATGGCGCGGGCAGTGCGGTGCTGCCCATGAATGCAGTCACGACTTCGGGCAAGCCCGAAGTGTTCAGCACCCGGCCCATCGGCCAGGCAGGTGAGCCCCGGCTGCGCAGCAAGCTGTCCATGGCCGTGAGTTCGCAACGCCCGGCCACGCTGACGCAGCAGGCCATGGCAGAGCTGATCCGCAGCACGCTGCAGACGATCTACAAGGCGCCTTGATCTTTCCCAGGCGCAGCAATGTGCGCCAGCAGCCGGTCGGCATGGTCCTGCCATGGTGCATCCTTGGGCAGGCCCGCAAAGACGCCCTCGCGCGCCATGGCCGCCACCGCCGCCTGCTTGTGTGCAATGGCGCTGGCCATCAGCGGCTCCACACCGGCCTCGCGCACGGTTCGCGCGGCCTCGTGCATCTCTTCGGAGCGGCGCTGGCCGTGCTGAACCACACGGCTGAAGAAGTAGCTTCCTTGTTTTTCCCAGTCGATGGACGGGAAGGTCTCGGCCAGCGTGGGCAGCACATGCGCCTCCACACCGTACTGTCGGGCGGTCGCATAGCTTTCGATCACCAAGGCTTCGAGCCCCTTGATCATCACGCTGCGGCACATCTTGATGGCGCTGGCCACGCCGAGCTGCTCGCTGACCGGCGTGGCATCCATGCCCCAGGCCTGCAGCACGGCTGCCAGCGCAGCGGCCTGTGCACCGCCCAGCAGCATCGGCACACGGATGCCGTAAGGCGGCACCGAGGTCATGACACCCGCCTCCACATAATGCGCGCCCCTGGCCTCGACCAACGCGGCCGCCTGCTGCTTGGTGCCGGGCGAGGCGGAGTTGAGGTCCAGGAACACGGTGCCGGGGCGGATGAAACCTGCCACCTGCTGCGCCACCTCCAGCGTGCGCGATGCGGTGACAGCGGAAATCACCAGGTCGCTCGCCGCGCACAGTGCAACCGCCGAGTCGTGGACGACAACGCCGTGCTGCGCAGCATGCGCCAGCTCGGCATGGCGCGTCGCTGCCTGCGCGAACTTCAGGTCCCATGCGCCGACAACGGCCACACCGGGCTGCGGCTGCAGCCCCAGGGCAAAGGTCTTGCCGACTTCGCCGTAGCCGATCAGGCCGATGTGCTGCAGGTCCATGGT
>JAZKEE010000017.1:0-22382 GCA_040387235.1 Pseudomonadota bacterium | reverse complement strand
TCGGCCGGCATGTTCAGGTCGGTGTAGCTGGTGCCCAGACCCGCCTTCTGGTTGCGTGCAATGGCGCGGCCCACGCTGCCCTCGCCCCAGTTGTAGGCGGCCAGCGCCAGGTGCCAGTCGCCGAACATGCCGTGCAGCTTCTGCAGATAGTCCAGCGCCGCGCGGGTCGATGCCAGCACGTCGCGCCGGTCGTCGCGAAAGGCGTTCTGCTTCAGGTCGAAATAGCTGCCCGTGGCCGGCATGAATTGCCACATGCCGGCAGCCTTGGCGCTCGACACAGCCTGGGGGTTGAACGCGCTCTCGATGTAGGGCAGCAGCGCCAGCTCGGTCGGCATGCCGCGGCGTTCCAGCTCTTCAACGATATGGAACAGGTACTTGCTCGAGCGTTCTGTCATGCGCTGGATGTAGTCGGGCCGCGTGGCATACCACTGCTCGCGGTCCTGCACCAGCTCGTGCTGCAGGTCGGGCATGGCAAAGCCGCGGCGGATGCGGTCCCACAGGTCGGCCGGCGCCGACAGCGATGCCACGCCGCCGCCGTTGAAGGCGTTCACCGCCATGATGGGCTGCAGCGGCCCGTTGGGGATGAGCGGCGTGTGCGCAGGGCGTGCCGGGGTCTTGTTGTTGGTGGGAGTGGAGGGGCTGTCTGACGCGCCGCTCGCCACGGTGTTGTCGGTTCCGGTGGTGGCGCAGCCAGTCAGCCAGAGCATGCCGGCCAGGCACGCGATGTGCACAATTTTCATCGAAACTCGTTTTTCCATTGACGCAGGGCCGCCAGTACGGCCACCGCGTCGTGTTGATCTGCCTGCGGCTCGAACCGCTGTGCCGATTGGCACACCTCGGCTTCGCGCACGCGCAGGAAGGGGTTGATACCGCGCTCTTGCGCAATGGTGGAGGGCAGGGTGGGCAGGCCAAGCGCCCGCTGCGCCTCGCACCAGCCGAGGTAGTGGACCAGATCCTGGTTGCCTGGTTCCACGGCACGCGCGAATTTGAGGTTCGATAGTGTGTATTCGTGCGCACAACACACCCTGGTGTTGCCGGGCAGGGCCGCCAACTGGTCGAGCGACTCGAGCATCTGCGCCGGTGTGCCCTCGAACAGGCGTCCGCAGCCGCCCGAGAACAGCGTGTCGCCGCAGAACAGCACGGGCCCGCCCCCCAGCTCAGCACAGTAGTAGGCAATGTGGCCCGCCGTGTGGCCCGGCACGTCCAGCACCGTGAAGTGCAGGCCTGCCACGTCGACCTTGTCGCCCCCGGCCAGGCGCGCCAGCGGCTCGGGGATCTTCTCGCGTGCCGGGCCGTACACGGCGGCGCCCGTGGCCTCGCGCAGCACGTCCACCCCGCCCACGTGATCGTTGTGGTGGTGCGTGACTAGAATGGCCTGCAATCGCAGTCCCAGGTCATGCAAAGCCTTCTGTACCGGTACGGGATCTCCCGGGTCGACCACAATGGCCTGGCGTGCGTCGTGCAGCATCCAGATGTAGTTGTCGGCAAAGGCGGGCAGCGGTAGCAGGTTCATGAGCGATCAAATTATAGGTTTGCACCACTGGTTCGATTCCCCGCCCGGCCGTTACCTGCTGGCCTGGGAGCAGGCACGCCTCGATGAGGCCGTCGCCGACCTCTTTGGCTACCACGCCGTGCAGCTGGGCATGCCCCTGCTGGACGGCCTGCGTGCCAACCGCATGCCCAACCAATGGTTGGCGCTGGGGCAGGAGGCCGTGGGCGAGGGCGGCCTGGCCGCAGAACCCGGCTTGCGCGAGGATGGTACGCCGCGCCAGGCCATCGCCCTGCTGGCCGAGCCTGTGGCCCTGCCGTTCGCCGAGGCCAGCCTCGACCTGGTGGTGATGCCCCACACGCTGGAGTTGAGCATCGACCCCCATGCCGCGTTGCGCGAGGTGGCGCGCGTGCTGGTGCCTGAAGGGCGCGTGGTCATCAGCGGCCTCAACCCCGTGAGCCTGTGGGGCCTGCGCCAGCGGCGCGCGCGGCTGTACAGCCGCTTTGGCCGTGGCTCGCTCTACCTGCCCGATGTGGGGGAATTCATTGGCTACCGGCGCCTGCGTGACTGGCTGCGATTGTTGAGTTTCGAAGTCGAATCTGCCCGGTTTGGCTGTTATTGTCCTGCGGTGCGCAGCAGCCAGTGGATCGAGCGCTTTGGCTGGCTGGACCCGCTGGGCGAGAAGTGGTGGCCGATTTTCGGGGCCGGGTACTTCCTGGTGGCCGTCAAGCGCGTGCATGGCATGCGCCTGCTGGAGCCGGGCTGGCGCACCGCCCGCCAGCGCAACGCGGCCACCGTGCCCGTGGCGCACCGCACCCCTTCGCCACCAGGCGCTACCCATAGGCGCTGATGGCGATGGCCATGAAAGAAAAGAACAGGAATCCAATTTGAACGAGGTCGTGATTTACACCGATGGCGCCTGCAAGGGCAACCCCGGCCCTGGCGGCTGGGGCGTGCTGCTGCGCGCAGGCACGTCGGAGAAGGAATTGTTCGGCGGCGAGCTGGGCACCACCAACAACCGCATGGAGCTGCTGGCCGTGATCGAGGCGCTTGCGGCCTTGAAGCGCCCCTGCGCCATCACCCTGTACCTGGACAGCGAATACGTGCGCAAGGGCATCACCGAGTGGATCCACGGCTGGAAGGCCCGCGGCTGGCGCACTGCCAGCAAGGCCCCGGTGAAGAACGTGGAGCTGTGGCAGCGCCTGGACGCCCTGGTCGCCAATGGCGGCCACCGCATCGACTGGCGCTGGGTCAAGGGCCACTCGGGCGACCCCGGCAACGAGCGCGCCGACCAATTGGCCAACAAGGGCGTGGACAAGGCGTTGGGGCGCGGCTGAGACCCAGGCGCACGACGGGGTGGCGGGGGCGGCGGACTGTCTCCAATCCCCCACCCCTGAAGCAGCCGGGGGCTGCGGGTTTGGATACACACTGATACATTGGCGGATTGCCCAACCCCCGGGCTCCCCCGATTTCACTGGTGCTGATCCATGGCGTCCAAAATCCGTTACGTCGTTGTTGCTGTCGTCGGCATTGCCGCCGCCTCGGGGGCTGCATGGTGGCTTCAACGTCCTGCTGCGCCGACAAAGGCAGACGGCGCCAGCGCCGCTGCCACCGCAGGGGGCAACGGCCCCGCGGCCGGGGCGCGGGGCCCGGGCGGGCAGGGCGGCGCGGGCCGGGTGGTGGCCGTCGAGGCCACGCCCGTGCGCCAGATGGCGCTGCGCGACGATGCCGAGGCCGTGGGCAGCCTGCGCTCGCGTCGCAGCGTGGTGCTGCGCCCTGAAGTCAGCGGGCGCATCACCCAACTCAATTTCACCGATGGCCAGCGGGTGCGCCAGGGCCAGGTGCTGGTGCAGTTCGACGACCAGCTGCCCCGCGCCCAGGTGCAGCAGAGCCAGGCAGAACTCTCCATCGCCCAGGCCAACCACAAGCGCAACCAGGAACTGGTGGCCCAGGGTTTCATCAGCCAGCGCTCGGTCGACGAGAGTGCGGCCAACCTCGAGGTCGCCCAGGCCAAGCTCGCGCTGTCGCAGGCCACCGCCTCGCGGCTGCGCATCCTGGCGCCGTTCGACGGCATTGCCGGCATCCGCGGCGTGAACGTGGGCGACTACCTCAAGGACGGTGCCGACATCGTCAACGTGGAAGACCTGGACGTGGTGTATGTGGACTTTCGCCTGCCCGAGCGCCTGCAAGGCAAGGTCCGCACCGGCCAGACGGCGCGCGTGGTGTTCGATGCGCTGCCCGGAGTGCGCTACGCCGCCGTGGTCCAGGCCATCAACCCGCAGATCGATGCCGATGGCCGCTCCGTGGCCGTGCGTGGCTGCATCGACAACCGCCGCCTGCAACTGCGCCCCGGCATGTTCGCGCGCGTGACCACGGTGTTCTCCGAACGTGCCAACGCCCGCGTGGTCCCTGAGGAGGCCATCGTGCCCGAGGGCAGCAATGCCTTCGTCTACAGGGTGATCGACGGCAAGGAGCCTGGCACCCGCGTGAGCCAGCGCACCGCCGTGAAGCTGGGCGCGCGTGCTCCGGGCCTGGTGGAGGTGGTGGATGGCCTGGCCGCCGACGACCTGGTCGTCACCGCCGGCCAGCAGCGCATCCAGCGCGACGGCACTACCGTGCGCGTGGTGGTGCTCGGCCAGCCCGAGGCGGCCGGCAAGGCCAAGGGCGCCGCCGGGCCTGCGCGCGCGGCCTCGGGCGCTGCATCGGGAACGGTCGCCGCACCCGATGTGCCCGCGTCTGCCGCACGCGCCCCCGTGCCCACCCCTGCGGCACCGGCTGCGGCCCCCGTGGCTGCATTGGCGGAACCACTGCCCGGACCCAACCCCTGCCAGGTGACAGGCAGCTCGCCGGGCCGCCCCGCCCCGCCAGCGTCGCGCCAGCGCGGCTGAGCGATCTGGCGCCCCCATCCACCGCACCCTGCTGAGCCACTGCCATGCAACTCGCCGAACTATCGATCCGCCGGCCGGTGTTCGCCACCGTGCTGTCGCTCCTGGTGCTGCTGATCGGCGCCGTGAGCTTCACGCGCCTGTCGGTGCGCGAATATCCCAAGATCGACGAGCCCGTGGTCACGGTCAGCGTGCGCTATGCGGGGGCCTCGGCCGAGGTGATCGAATCGCAGGTCACCAAGCCGCTCGAAGACTCGATCGCAGGCATCGACGCGGTGGATGTGATCACCTCCATCAGCCGCGCCGAGCAAAGCCAGATCAGCGTGCGCTTTCGCCTGGAGAAAGACGCCGACAATGCCGCCGCCGAAGTGCGCGATCGCACGGCCCGCGTGCGCAACCGCCTGCCCGACGCGGTGGACGAACCCGTCATCGCCAAGGTCGAGGCCGACGCCTCGCCCGTGATGTGGCTGGCCTTCAGCAGCGACACGCGCACACCGTTGGAGATCAACGACCTGCTCAACCGCATCGTCAAGCCGCGCCTGCAGACCGTGACCGGCGTGGCCGACGTGCCCATCTACGGCGAGCGCCGCTACGCCATGCGTGTGTGGCTCGACCCCGAGCGCATGGCCGGCTACCGCCTGACCACGCAGGACGTGGAAGACGCCATCCGCCGCAACAACCTGGAGCTGCCCGCCGGCCGCATCGAGTCGCAGCAGCGCGAGTTCAGCGTCACCTCGCAGACCGACCTGGCCAGCCCCGCGCAGTTCGCGAGCGTGGTGATTCGCACCGTCAACGGCTTTCCGGTGCGCATCCGCGACGTGGCGCGGGTGGAGGAGGGCGCCGCCAGCGACCGCAGCCGCGTGCGCCTGAACGGGCGCGAGGCCATCTCCCTGGGCGTGATCCGCCAGGCCACGGCCAATCCGCTGGAGCTGTCCGCCGGCGTGCGCGCCATGCTGCCCACGCTCAAGGCCGACCTGCCGCCCGACATCGCCATCGACATCGCCAACGACAACTCGCTGTTCATCGACCGCTCTGTGAAAAGCGTCTACACCACCATCGCCGAGGCCGTGGTGCTGGTGGCGCTGGTGATCTTCGTCTTCCTGCGCACGGCGCGCGCCTCCATCATCCCCATTGTCACCATCCCGGTGAGCCTGGTGGGCAGCTTCGCGCTGATGTCGCTGGCGGGCTTTTCGATCAATACCCTCACGCTGCTGGCACTGGTGCTGGCCATCGGCCTGGTGGTGGACGACGCCATCGTGATGCTGGAGAACATCTACCGGCACATCGAGGAGGGGCTCGATCCGTTCTCGGCCGCCATCAAGGGCGCGCGCGAAATCGGCTTTGCCATCGTCGCCATGACGCTGACCCTGGTGGCCGTGTATGCGCCGCTGGCCTTCACGCCCGGCCGCACAGGCCGCTTGTTCGTCGAGTTCGCGCTGGCGCTGGCCGGGGCGGTGGTGGTCTCGGGCTTCGTGGCGCTCACGCTCTCGCCCATGATGTGCTCGCTGCTGCTCAAGCACAACCCCAAGCCCAACTGGTTCGACCGCTCCATGGAGCGCTGGCTCACGGCCCTGTCGGACGCCTATGGACGGCTGCTGCGCTGGATCGTCACCGCGCGCTGGGGCGGCCGGGCGGGTGGCGTGCGCGGCCTGCTGTTCCAGGCGCGCTGGCTGGTGGTCCTGGCCATGGCCGTCAGCGGCGCCGCGCTGGTGCTGGTCTACCCCGGCATGCGCCAGGAGCTCTCGCCGCTGGAAGACCGCGGCACCATCCTGGTCAACGTCACCGCGCCCGATGGCGCCACGCTGGACTACACCAACCGCTATGCGCTGGAGCTGGAAAAGGTGGGCCGCGACTACCCCGAGTTCGACCGCATCTTCGCCAACATCGGCAACCCCACGGTGGCACAGGGCAGCGTGATCTACCGCACGGTGGACTGGGAAAACCGCTCGCGCAGCACGCTCAACATGGTGCGTGAGCTGCAGCCCAAGGTGGTCGGCCTGCCGGGCGTCAATGCCTTTTTGATCACGCCGCCCTCGCTGGGCCAGCCGTTTCGCGCGCGCCCGCTCACCTACGTGATCCAGACCTCCGACAGCTACGAGAACCTGAACGCAGTGGCCAACGCCATGATGGCCGAGATTGCCAAGAACCCCGGCATCGTCTCCCCCGAGGCCGACCTGCGCCTGAACAAGCCCGAGCTGCGCATCGCCGTCAACCGCGACCGCGCCGCCGACCTGGGCGTGAGCGTGGACGTGGTGGCCAAGGCCATCGAGACCATGCTGGGCGGGCGCACCGTCACGCGCTACAAGCGCGACTCCGAGCAGTACGACGTGATCGTGCAGACCCAGGCCAGCGGCCGCACCACGCCCGAGAACATCGACAGCATCTACGTGCGCGGCCGCAACGACGCGATGATCCCGCTCTCCAGCCTGGTCAACGTCAAGGAAAGCGTGAGCCCGCGCGAGCTCAACCACTTCGGCCAGCGGCGCTCGGCCACCATCACAGCCAACCTGTCGCCCGAGTATTCGCTGGGCGAGGCCCTGACCTTCATGGACACCACAGCTGCCAAGGTGCTCAAGCCCGGCTACACCACTGACCTGAACGGCACCTCGCGCGAGTTCCGCAGCTCGCAGGGTGCGCTGGGCATCGTGTTTCTGCTGGCGCTGGTGTTCATCTTCCTGGTGCTGGCCGCGCAGTTCGAGAGCTTCATCGACCCGCTGGTGATCATGGTCTCGGTGCCGCTGTCCATGATCGGGGCGCTGCTGGCGCTCAAGTGGAGCGGGGGCTCGCTCAACGTGTACTCGCAGATCGGCCTGATCACGCTGGTGGGGCTGATCACCAAGCACGGCATCCTGATCGTGGAGTTCACCAACCAGTTGCGCGAGCAGGGCATGGAGATGGTGGATGCGCTCGTCAAGGCCTCGGCCCAGCGCCTGCGCCCCATCCTCATGACCACGGGGGCCATGGTGCTCGGCGCCATCCCGCTGGCCCTGGCCTCGGGCGCCGGTGCCGAAACGCGCTCGCAGATCGGCTGGGTGATCGTGGGCGGCATGTCGCTGGGCACGCTGCTCACCATCTTCGTCGTGCCCACCATGTACACCCTGTTCGCGCGCAAGGTGGTGCCGGGGCCCAACACTGCCGTGGCAGCCCAAGAGCCCGCCGACCCGCTGCACCCCCCGCACGACTACGTGGCCAAGTAGGCCGGACTTCGACCTGCTACGCCAGGGGTCGCTCCAGCGCTATGCCATGCAGGCGCAGCTTGGCATACAGCGTGGGCTTGGCAATGCCCAGGGCCTGCGCTGTGCGCGTCACGTTGTAGCGGTGGGCCTTGAGCGCGTGCACGATGGCCTCGCGCTCCGCCGCGCGCAGGCTGCGCACCTCGGTGCCGGGGGCTGAATCCGCAGGGGTCTGCGCGCCGTGCGACGCCGGCACCAGGCTCAGCACCGCGGCATCCAGCGTGCCCCCCTCGCTCAGGTTCACCAGCCGCTCCACCGCGTTCTCCAGCTCGCGCACGTTGCCCGGCCAGGGGTGCTGCAGCAGCGCGGCCAGCACGGCGGGCGGCAATTCATGCACGGGCTTGCCCAGCGCCGCGCCATAGCGTGCCAGGAAGTGCGTGGCCAACAGCGCCACATCGGCCGGGCGCTCGCGCAGTGGGGGCAGGGTCAGCGCGATCACATGGCAGCGGTAGTACAGGTCTTCGCGAAACTCCTTGCGCGCCACCATGGCATGCAGGTCGCGGTTGCTGGCGGTGATGACCCGCGCATCCACCCGCACCGCACGCGTGCTGCCCAGGCGCACCACCTCGCGCTCCTGCAGCACGCGCAGGAGCTTGGCCTGCACGTCGAGCGGCAACTCCGACACCTCGTCGAGGAAAATCGTGCCGCCGCTCGCTGCCTCGAACTTGCCCGGCCGCCCCTCGCGCTGCGCCCCGGTGAAGGCGCCCGGCGCATGGCCGAACAGCTCGCTCTCGATCAGGTCGCGCGGCAGCGCGGCGCAGTTCACGGCGATGAAGGGCCCCTCGCGCCGCGCACTCGCGTTGTGGATGGCCTGGGCCAGCACCTCCTTGCCCGTGCCGCTCTCGCCGCACAGCAGTACATTGGCCTGGCCGGCCGCCGCCTTGCGTGCTGCGGCGATGGTGGCCCGCAGCGCCGGGCTCTGCCCGACCATGGTGTCGAAGGTATGGCGCGCCTGGCTGCCGGCCAGCCGGTCCGCCAGCCGGTGCACGCCGCTGATCTCGCGAAAGGTGTTCACCACGGACAGCACGCGCCCGTCCGCCGCCTTCACGGGCACCGCCGTGTCCAGCACATGCAGCTGAAAGCGCGGGGTGGAGATAACGCGCTCGCGGTCGGTGTAGCCCTCACCCGTCAGGAACACCTGCTCCACCATGGTGTCGAAGTCCAGCAGCGAGCCCAGCGTGCGCCCCTGCGCCAGGTGGCGCGGCAGCCGCAGCTGGCGCGCCGCCTCGGCATTGAGGTGGCGCACCACGCCGCCGGGCTCCAGCACCATCAGCCCATAGGGCACATGGTTCACCAGGGTCTGCAGTTCCTCGATGAGCTGGCCCTGGCGCTCCAGCAGATCGTCGGGCTTGGCGGCGGCGGCAGGCACGGGAGAAGGGGGTCGCTTGGCAGGCATGGTGTTGCAATATGAAACGTTCAATAATTGAACGGTCGTTGTGAATCATATCGCTCGCAGTTGGGTCGGTGTGAGGCGCTCCCAGGCAAACCCGCGCTGCTGCACGTGGCACGGAGCTTGCCCTGTGAGCAGGGCCTTCCTATCCTGCAACACCCATGGCCCACGTTCTTTCCCCCGCTACCAATCAATTCGCCCCGTCCCTTGGCGCCGAGCTGCGCCGTGCGGCCGCCGAGGTGCCCGACCAGCCTTTCATCCGCATGGCGGTGGGGGAGTGGACTTACCGCCAGATCGACGAGGAAAGCGACCGCCTAGCTGCCGGCCTGCATGCCCAGGGCGTGCGCGCGGGCCACCACGTGAGCCTCATGCTGCCCAACTGCATCGAGATGGCCGTGCTCTGGTTCGCGCTGGCCAAGCTGGGTGCGGTGGCCGCGCCGGTCAACACCTCGTTTCGCGGCACGGTGCTGGCCGATGCGGTCAACCTCGTGGAAAGCCGCCTGGCCGTGGTGCACGCCAGCTTGCACCCCCAGTGGGCCGACGTGCAGGCCCGGGTGGCCACGGCCACCCAGGTCTTCGTGGTGGGGGCCGATGCGGCCGATGCCGCAGGATGCTCACCCTACGCCCTGCTGCGCAGCGTGGAGCCCACGGAGCACACCCTGCCGCGCCCCGAAGTCGCTTGCGATGCACTGTGCCTGCTGCTCTACACCTCGGGCACCACCGGCCGCTCCAAGGCGGCCATGATCGCGCACCGCTTCGTGCTCGCGCAGGCGAAGTTGTTCACAGAGGGGCTCGAGCTGCGACCCGACGACGTGCTGTACTGCCCGTACCCGATGTTCCACCTCGACGCCACGGTGATGACCATCGTGCCCGCGCTGCTGCTGCGCGGAGTGGCCGCCATCGGCGAGCGCTTCAGCGTCTCGCGCTACTGGGACGAGGTGCGCGCCCTGCAGGCCACCGTGTTCGACTTCATGGGCGCCACGGTCACCATGCTGTGGAAGCAAGCGCCATCACCCCGCGACCGCGACCACCGCGCGCGCCTGGGGTGGGGCGTGCCCCTGCCATCCTTCGCCCCGCAGTTCGAAGAGCGCTTCGGCTGCCGCCTGGTGGAGCTGTACGGCTCCACCGAGGCCGGCGGCGTCATGTACGCGCCGCTGCACGAACCGCGGCGCATGGGTTCTTGCGGCAAGGTGGCCCCTGCTTTCCGTGCACGGCTGGCAGACCCGCAGGGCTTCGAAGTGCCCGTGGGCCAGCCCGGCGAATTGCTGCTGCGCCCCGAGCAGCCCGGCCTGCTCATGCAGGGCTACTACGGCATGCCCGAGGCCACGCTCGCCGCCTTCAAGGATCTGTGGTTCCATACCGGCGACCTGCTGCGCCAGGACGAAGAGGGGTACATGTACTTCGTGGGCCGCACCAAGGACATCGTGCGCCGCCGCGGCGAGAACATCTCCGCCGCCGAGGTCGAGATGGGCATCGAGACCCACCCCGACGTGCTCGAATGCGCCGTGTTCGGCGTGCCCAGCGACATGACCGAGGAAGAGGTCATGGCCTGCGTGGTGCTGCGCCCCGGCGCACGCCTGGCACCCGCCGCGCTGGCCGCGCATTGCAGCCAGCACATGGCCCGCTTCATGGTGCCGCGCTATGTGCGCCTGCTGCCCGCCCTACCCAAGACCCCCACCGACAAGGTCGAGAAATTCCGCCTGCAGGCCGAAGGCATTGCGCCAGGCACATGGGACCGCGAGGCCGAGGCGCTGCGCTCCGCTCACTGATCATCCATCCAACGAACGAAGAAAGCGAGACACCTTCATGAGCTTTGCCACCCACACGACGGACGGCGCCGTCAGCATCGTCACCCTGCAGCGCCCCGAGCGCCTCAACGCCATCAGCGGCGCCCTGCTGGTGGACCTGCACGCCGCATTGCAGGCCGCGCAGAACGAGCCCGCCACACGCGCCATCGTCTTCACCGGCGCCGGCCGCGCCTTCTGTGCGGGCGACGACCTCAAGGAATTCGCCGAGCAGTCCGAAAGCCCCGCCGCCATCGCCGAGCACTGCGAGCGCATCCAGCAGATCACGCGCGACATCATGTTCGGCCCCAAGCTCGTCATCGGCGCCGTGCACGGCTATGCCGTGGGCGGCGGCTTCGAGTGGGTGCTCAACTGCGACATGGTGGTCGCCGCCGACACCCTGGTCTGCTTCTTCCCCGAAATGGCGCTGGGCCACTTCGTCACCGGCGGCGTCACCCACCTGCTGCCCCAGGCCCTGGGCCACCAGCGCACGATGGAGCTCATCGTGCTGGGCGAACGCCAGAGCGCCGCGGACCTCAAGGCCCTGGGCCTGGTCAACCGCGTGGTGCCGGCGTCCGAGATGCTGCCCGCAGCGATGGCCTTGGCCGCCGAAGTGGCCACCCGCTCGGCCGGCGCCACCGCCCGGCTCAAGCGCGTGCTCACATCGGGCCTGGGGCCGCGCATCGAAGAGGCGCTGGTGGCGGAGAGCAAGGCGGCGAATGCCTGCTTTGCGGATCCGGACACGGCGCAGCGGATCGAGGTGTTTGCGAAGGGGCGGTTGTGACCGTGCGCAAGCACCGATGAACCGCGCTGTCAGTCCAGCATCGGCACCAGATCCGGGTCCCCCTTGGCCATCGCGCGCTGGTACGCAGGCCGCGCGCCGATGCGCTGCAGGTAGGCGCGGATGTTCGGGTACGGCGCAAGGTCCAGCGGCTGGAACAGCCGCATGGTGGTGAGCGAGAACACGCTCATCACATCGGCGGCCGTGAACTCGTGGCCCGCAAGGTAGGGCACTTCGCCCAGGCGCGCCACCACCAGCGCCAGCACCCGGTCCAGGCGCACCTGCGCGTTCTGCTGCACCGGGTGGTCCGCTGGCAATTGGGCGCGGTTGACCACCATCATGCGGCCCAGCACGGGCATCAGGTTGCCGTTGGAGAAATGGAACCAGTACAGGTACTGCGCGTAGTCGGCATGCTCCGGCCCGGGCTTGAGGCGGCCGCCGCCGTGCCTGGCGATGATGTACTCGACGATGGCAGCCGACTCGGCCAGCAGCAGGCTGCCGTCCTCGATGAGCGGCGCGGCGCCCAGCGGGTGCAAGGCCTTGAGTTCGGGCGGCGAGAGGCGCGTGACGGCATCGCGCGTGTAGTGCACCAGTTCGTAGGGCAGGCCCAGTTCTTCGCAGAGCCAGACGATGCGTTCGGACTGGGAGTGGCCGAGGTGGTGGATCTTGAGCATGGGGTAGTGGTTGGTTAAGGGTTTGGAAAAGGGATCAGTGGGCCCCGCGCTCATGGCCGCGCACGGCCGTGGGTGCAAAGCCAAAGCGCTGGCGAAACCGCACCGCAAAGCGCGAGGGCGATTCATAGCCCACCGACAGCGCGATGGACGACACCGGCTGCGCGGTGGCCTGCAGCAGTGTGAGCGCGGTGGCCATGCGCGCGTCCACGAGCAGCTGGGTGAGCGATGCGCCTTCGGCCACCAGGCGGCGGCGCAGCGTGGCCTCGGACACGGCCAGTTCGCTGGCGATGCGGCCGGCGGTCCAGTCGGCGTCGAGCCGGCCCGCGATCAGCGCGCGTACCTTGACCGATACGCCGGGATTCGCTGGTGGGGCGTGTACGGCGATGCCGTGCTGCTCCAGCAGCCAGTGCAGCACCTCCAGCACCCGCTGGCGCGCGACGGAGGCGGGCAGGGCTTGGTCCGGCGTCAGGGATTGCGCGGCGCGCTCGAACGCGCCGTCCAGTGTTGGTGAGACCTTGGGCACCAGGCGCACCGATGCGCTCGCGGTGCCGGAGCGCTCGGCCTGCGCAGCACGGGCCAGGTAGTAGGGGTCGTCGAGCAGGGCGGTGTCGAACAGCAGCCAGCGGGCCTCGTAGTGGTCCACCCCGCTGGGCACGGCGTTGGTGAAGTCCACCGTCTGCTGGCCGTCGATGACGATGGCCTGGCCGGGCATGGCGCGGGCCGTGGCGCCGCGCTCGGCGCGAACGGTCTTGGTGCCCTGGTCGACCAGGATCAGCGCGGGCTGGTCCATGCGCATGCGCAGTATCTCCAGCCCGCGCCCCTGCAGCACGTGGGCCGCCATGCCCACGCCGGGCAGGGCGTGGATGCTGCGGGCCGGGGCTGCGCCGTCGGGTGCAGCGGGGCGTGTGCGCAGGGGGCTGTGGTTCATCGATACCGCGCTCAGCGTGCGCCCATGGCCGTGAAGCTGGCCTTGCCCACCGTGTGGGCGCCGGCCATGAAGGCCAGCAGCGCTGGCGTGGCCGTGGGCGGCAGGTCGAGCCGGGGCACGTCGAGCGCCGTCACGGTGACCACATAGCGATGCGTTTCGCCTGGCGGGGGCAGGGGCCCCACATAGCCGGGCACGCCCATGTCGGTGTTGATTTCCACGGCGCCTGGCGGCAGGGCGCCGGTGCCTGCCACCCCGGCGCCGCGTGGCAGTGCGCGGGTGCTGGCCGGCAGGTTGGCCACGGCCCAGTGCCACCAGCCCGAGCCGGTGGGTGCGTCGGGGTCGTACAGGGTGACGATGAAGCTCTGCGCGCTAGCCGGCGCGCCCTGCCACTCGATCTGCGGCGACAGGTTGTCGCCCGGGCCGCCCATGGCGCTGGCGAACTGCGCGCGGGCCACCCGGCCATCGGCCATGTCCGGGCTGTGCACGGTGAACGGTGGCAGGGGTGCAGCGCCGCCGCCAGGGCCCGGCGCGACGATGGTGGTGCAGGCGGCCAGGGGGGCGAGCAGCGGCAAGGCCAGCCAGGTGCGCAGGGTTGAAAAAGAGGTGGTGAAAGGCATATCGAATCCCGGTGGTTGGTGTGCGGAAAGTCTAGGTTTCGAGGACCTTTCAAAGGGTGCAGCGCCAATCGCATTCTGTGCCAATCCGATCAAATGCAAAGACGCGCAGGGTCGCGATGGCGTCCTACAGGCAATGCCTTGCGGGTTGGCGCCGAACCCGACACACTGGCCGGCGTTCGATCCGCGCAGGGGCTGCTTTGCTTCGTGTTCCTGCATACGCCCATCCATCTCAGGAGACACCGCATGCCCATGCCCAAGAACACCGTCTGCATCTGGTACGACAGCGAAGCCGAGGCCGCTGCCAATTTCTACGCCAAGACCTTCCCGGACAGCAAGGTGACTGCGGTGCACCAGGCACCCTCGGACTTCCCGGGCGGCGGCAAGAAGGGCAATGTGCTGACGGTGGAATTCACCGTCGCCGGCATCCCCTGCATTGGCCTCAACGGCGGCCCGCAGTTCAAGCACAGCGAGGCCTTCTCGTTCCAGATCGCCACCGACGACCAGGCCGAGACCGACCGCCTGTGGAACGCCATCGTGGGCAACGGCGGGCAGGAGAGCCAGTGCGGCTGGTGCAAGGACCGATGGGGCATCAACTGGCAGATCACGCCGCGCGTGTTGACCGATGCGATGGCCCAGGGTGGCGATGGGGCCAAGCGTGCGTTCCAGGCCATGATGCCGATGAGAAAGATCGATGTGGCGGCGATAGAAAAGGCCGTTCGCGGCTGAGCCTGGTCGCGCGCAGGTCCGCTGGTGCATCGGGAAATTTTTCTGCGATGCGGTTGACGGGCAGCGAAACACCACGCCATAATCCGCCCCGCAGCTGCCAGCCAGCCTGTCGTAAGCGTTACCGTCATCCAACGCGTCCTTTGTCGAGAGGAGCCCAGTAAGGGCGTGTCTCGGCGTTTTAAAGGCGCGCTCTCCATGACGTCACGCATTTCGCATTCTTCTTCTCCATCCCCCTCTGTTTCTTCCGTAGTTCGCCCGCTCGGGTCCGTTTCTGCACCTGCGCCTGCCTTGTTCGCGGTGCTGGCGCCGGTGGTGCTGGCAGTCTTCCTCGGTTTTCTGTCCATCAGCATTCCGCTTGGCGCCCTGGCGCTGGAGGTGCGCGACCACCTGGGCTTTGGCGCGGCCACCGTCGGCTGGGCCATCGGCCTGCAGTCGCTGGCCACCTTGCTTACGCGCCACCAGGCGGGCACGCTGTGCGACCAGCGCGGGCCGCGCTTTGCCGTGCTCCTGGGCCTGCCCCTCACGGCCTGCTCTGGGCTGGCGTATGTGCTGGCCAGTGTGCTGCCCCTGGGTGCCGCAACCAGCCTGGCCGTGCTGATCGTGGGCCGGCTGGTGGCGGGCCTCGGTGAAAGCCTGTTCCTCACCGGCCTCATGAGCTGGGGCATTGCGCGCGTGGGGCCGGCGCGCACGGGCTCCGTCATGTCCTGGGTGGGCATTGCCATCTATGCCGCGCTGGGCCTGGGCGCACCGCTCGGGCTGGCGGTGCAGCCATGCTTCGGCTTTGCCGGTGTGGGCGTGATCGCGCTGATCACACCGCTGCTGGCCTGGGCCATTGCGCTGCGGCTGCCGGCCGTGCCGGCCTCGGGTGGGCCGCAGCGCGTGCCGTTCCACCGCGTGCTGGGCCTCATCTGGCGGCCGGGCCTGGTGCTGGCGCTGGCCACCGTGCCGTATGCAGCCATGGCGGCGTTCCTCACCCTCAACTACGCGGTCCACGGCTGGGCCCATGCGGGCACGGCGCTGCTGGGCTTCAGTGCGGCCTACATCCTCGTGCGCCTGCTGGGCTCGGGCCTGCCGGACCGCCTGGGTGCCTCGGCAGTGGCCGTGGGTTCGCTGGCCTTCGAGGCCGTGGGCCAGGTGCTGATCTGGCAGGCGGGCACCCCTGCCATGGCCGTGCTGGGCGCCACGCTCACCGGCCTGGGCTTCTCGCTCGTGTTCCCTGCCATGGGCGTGCTGGCCACGCGCTCCGTGCCGCCCGAGCAGCGTGGCCGTGCGGTGGGCAACTTCATCGCCTTTGCCGACATTGCGCTGGGCGTGACGGGGCCGGTGGTGGGCATGGCGACGCACTGGTTCGGCATCGGCACCGCCTTCCTCGTGGGGGCAGGAGCCACGTGTGTGGCGCTGGCCTTGTTGGCCACTGTGCGGCTGGGGCGCAGGGCGTAGGTCCGGGCACCCGGCGGTTACGCCGCATCCACCGACGTGGAGCGCCGCTCAATCAGCCGAAACCCCAGATCGACAATGGGCTGTGCCACGGCTTCACCATTGCAGCGGGCCATGATGAGCTGGGCGGCCAGGCGGCCGATCTCGGGGCCGTCCACGTGCACGGTGGTGATCGACGGCAGCATGTGCGCGCCGAACTCGGCGTTGCCGAAGCCCACCACCGCCAGGTCCTCGGGCACACGCAGGCCGCGCGCCTGGGCTTCCACCAGCACGCCGTGGGCCAGGGTGTCGGAGCTGCAGCACACGGCCTCAAGGCCCGGTTCCTTGTCGAGCAACTCGGCCAGCGCGCGGCGGCCCAGGGCCAGGCTGCTGGGGGCGGGCACCACGGCGGTGGGCACGTCGTCGCAGCCCAGCGTGGCCAGGAAGCCTTCGCGCCGCAGCATGGCGCGGTGGTCGCTGCCGGTGGCGATGCCCACCTTCTTCCAGCCGCGCGAGAGGAAATAGCCGGCCACCGCGCCACCCACCTTGAGGTGCGAAAAACCGATCACCATGTCCACCGGCCGATCGCTCAGGTCCCAGGTTTCCACCACGGGAATGCCGGAGCGCCTGAGCCGGTCGCGTGCTTTTTGCGACTGCACCAGGCCGGTCATCACGATGCCGTCGGGCTGGCGGCTGATCATGGTGTTGAGCACGGCCTCCTCGCGCTCTGCGTCGTAGTTGGTCTGCCCCACGATGACCTGGTAGCCGCCTGCGGCCAGGGCCGAGGTGAGGGTCTGCACGGTGGGCAAAAATTGCGATACCGACAGCGCTGGCACGATGGCCGCGACCATGCGGCTGCGTTTGGACTTGAGGCCGCCCGCGAGCAGGTTGGGGAGGTAGCCCGTGGCCTCCACGGCCTCGCGCACCCTGGCGATGGTCTTGTCCGACACCACGCCCGGGTTGCTCAACGCGCGCGACGCGGTGATGAGCGACACGCCCGCGACCTTGGCCACGTCGTGCAGGGTGACGGGCTTGTGAGGGGAGGGGGTGGTCATGGGGCGGGCGATGGCAAGCGAGTGGTAAGTGGGGTCATACCCTACCAAAAATCTGGGAAGGCTCCGGCACTGGCAAGGTGGCGCGTGGCGCGGTGACGACGGGTAGGGGCTCTCGCTGGTGGAGCCGATGGGTCGTGCGGGCGGTGGTTTGTGGCCTGTCTTCTTCGGGCAAACCCTGCCCTGAATCGGGTTGACGGCTCAAAATGACAACGATATCATTTAGGCCGGACTGTGGCAATGAGCAGCTGGTGGATACGATATACGAACATGCAAAAATCGCCCGACCATGTAGCTCTGACAGTGAAATGACAACGTTGTCATTTTGGATCGTGCCACTAGACCTTTTCACCCAAGGCCACAGCAACTGCGCGGGCAGGCCATCGGGACCATTTTCATAAAGAAGGAGACAACGCATGAAAAAGACACTCACCGCCCTGTGCATCGGCCTGGCGGCTCTTGCATCGCACGCGCAGACCTGGCCCGACAAGTCGGTGACGCTGGTCGTGCCGTTCCCGCCCGGTGGCTCCACCGACCAGGTGGCGCGCGCCGTGGGCCCGCTGCTCACCAACAAGTTCAAGCAGTCCTTCCTGGTGGAGAACAAGGCCGGGGCCACGGGCACCATCGGCGCCACCTTCGTCAAGCGCGCAGCGGCCGATGGGTACACCTTCCTGGTCACGTCACTCGGGCCACTGGTGATCACGCCCCACCTGCTCAAGGGCATGCAGTACGACGCGCTCAAGGACTTCGACCTGATCACCGTGGCCGTGCAGTCGCCCAATGTGCTCGTCGTGCCCACGAACTCTCCCTTCAAGACCGTGGCCGACGTGGTCGCCCACCTCAAGGCCAACCCCGGCAAGATGACCTTTGCTTCGGCGGGCAACGGCTCCAGCGACCACCTGACGGCCGAGCTGTTCTGGCAGCAGACCGGCACCACCGCCATCCATGTGCCCTACAAGGGCGGCGCGCCTGCGCACACCGACATCATGGGCGGGCAGGTGGATGCCTCGTTCCAGAACGTCAACTCGGTGGTGCAGTACATCAAGGGCGGCAAGATGCGCGCCCTGGCCGTCACCAGCGCCGCGCGCTCGCCCGTGCTGCCGGACGTGCCCACCTTGACCGAAGCCGGCGTGAAGAACGTCGAGGTCACCTCCTGGCAGGCCATCGTCGCCCCCAAGGGCCTGCCGCCCGCCGTGCGCGAGAAGGCCCACGCCGCGTTTGCCGAGGCGCTCAATGACCCCAAGGTCAAGGACCAGTTCGTCGGCATCGGCTTCGAGATGGTGGTCAACACGCCGGCCCAGTTCGCGGACTTCCAGAAGAAGGAGTACGCGCGCTGGAAGACGGTGATCGAGACCGGCAAGATCTCTATTGATTGATGCCTCCCTGCCCCAAGGCGCTGCCTTGGGGCCTCTGTGTTCCCTGTCGTTTCCCAGCCCCTGCCCATGACTGCCTCTACCCCGTCCGCCGCCAACGACTCCATCGCCTGGGTCCGCGTTTCCTCGTGCTACCTGCCGCTGGCCAACCCGATCAGCGACGCCAAGGTGCTCACCGGCCGCCAGAAGCCCATGACCGAGATCGCGATGCTCTTCGCCGAGATCGAGACCCGGGACGGCCACAAGGGCCTGGGGCTGAGCTATTCCAAGCGCGCGGGCGGGCCGGGGCAGTTCGCCCACGCCAGGGAGATCGCGCCCGCGCTGATCGGCGAGGACCCGAGCGACATCTCGCGCCTGTGGACCAAGCTGTGCTGGGCCGGGGCCTCGGTGGGGCGCAGCGGCATGTCCACCCAGGCCATCGGTGCCTTCGACGTGGCGCTGTACGACCTCAAGGCCCGCCGTGCGGGGCTGTCGCTGTCCAAGCTCCTGGGCTCGCAGCGCGACTCGGTGCAGTGCTACAACACCTCTGGGGGCTTTCTGCACACCCCCATCGACCAATTGGTGGTGAACGCGGGCGCCTCCATCGAGCGCGGCATCGGCGGCATCAAGCTCAAGGTGGGCCAGCCCGACCGGGCGCTGGACATCACGCGCGTGGAGACCGTGCGAAAGCACCTGGGCGAGCATGTGCCGCTGATGGTGGACGCCAACCAGCAGTGGGACCGCCCCACGGCCCAGCGCATGTGCCGCATCTTCGAAGAATTCAACCTGGTATGGATCGAGGAGCCGCTCGACGCCTACGACTTCGAGGGCCACGCCGCACTGGCCGCCACCTTTGACACGCCGATTGCCACCGGTGAGATGCTGACCAGTGCCGCCGAACACGGCGAGCTGATCCGCCACCGTGCGGCCGACTACCTGATGCCCGATGCGCCGCGCGTGGGCGGCATCACGCCCTTCCTCAAGATCGCCGGGCAGGCCGAACATGCCGGCCTGAGCCTGGGCCCGCACTTCGCGATGGAGCTGCACGTGCACCTGGCCGCCGTGTATGCCACCGAGCCCTGGGTGGAGCATTTCGACTGGCTGGAGCCGCTGTTCAACGAACGCCTGGAGATCAAGGACGGCCGCATGCTGGTGCCCACGCGCCCCGGCCTGGGCCTGAGCCTGAGCGAGCAGGCGCGCGCCTGGACGCGCGAAACGGCAGAGGCGGGCCATCGCCCTTGATGCATCTGCGGTAGATTGAGAAAAACAGCACAGAGAACCCCATGACCGATAGCACCGCTTCCACCCCGGCCGCCATGACAGCCACGCGGCCCCCCCTGCACATCAAGATGGACGAGCGCGACAACGTCGCCATCGTCGCCAACGACGGGGGGCTGCCTGCGGGCACGGTGTTTCCCTCGGGCCTGACCCTGGTGGACAAGGTGCCGCAGGCGCACAAGGTGGCGTTGGTGGACATTGCCGAAGGCGGCGAGGTGCGTCGCTACAACGTGCCCATCGGCTATGCCTTGAAACCCATCCCCGCGGGCAGCTGGGTGCACGAGCGCCTGCTGCGCATGCCCGAGGCACGCGAGCTCGAAGGCCTGCCCATAGCCACCGTCAAGCCCGATCCGCAGCCACCCCTGGAAGGCTATACCTTCGAGGGCTTCCGCAACGCCGATGGCTCGGTGGGCACGCGCAACATCCTGGCCATCACCCAGACCGTGCAGTGCGTGGCCGGCGTCACCGACTTTGCCGTGCAGCGCATCAAGGCCGAGCTGCTGCCGCGCTTTCCCAACGTGGACGACGTGGTGGCGCTGGAGCACACCTACGGCTGCGGCGTGGCCATCGACGCGCCCGACGCGGTGATCCCCATCCGCA
The DNA here is from genome assembly GCA_040387235.1 of Pseudomonadota bacterium. GTDB lineage: Bacteria > Pseudomonadota > Gammaproteobacteria > Burkholderiales > Burkholderiaceae_C > Acidovorax. The sequence continues at coordinate 2,177 of JAZKEE010000017.1, read as the reverse complement.
CGCTGCGCAACATCTCGCTCAACCCCAATTTCGGTGGCGAGGTGATGGTGGTCAGCCTGGGCTGCGAGAAGCTGCAGCCCGAGCGCCTGCTGCCGCCCGGCAGCATCCCTTTGGTGGATGAGCGCAACGTGGCCGACACGGGCACGAGCGCCGAAACGCCGCTCGACGTGGTGTGCCTGCAGGACGATGCGCATGTGGGCTTCATGTCCATGGTCGACTCCATCCTGCGCCAGGCCGAGCTGCACCTGGAGCGACTGAACGCGCGCCGGCGCGAGACCGTGCCCGCCAGCGAACTCGTGGTGGGCGTGCAGTGCGGCGGAAGCGACGCGTTCTCGGGCGTCACGGCCAACCCGGCCGTGGGCTTTTGCACCGACCTGCTGGTGCGCGCGGGCGCCACGGTGATGTTCTCGGAAACGACCGAGGTGCGCGACGGCATCGACCAGCTCACCTCGCGTGCCTCCACGCCCGAGGTGGCCGAGGCCATGATCCGCGAAATGGCCTGGTACGACGCCTACCTGCAGCGCGGCCGGGTGGACCGCAGCGCCAACACCACGCCGGGCAACAAGAAGGGCGGCCTGTCCAACATCGTGGAAAAGGCGATGGGCTCCATCGTCAAGTCGGGCAGCTCGCCGATCTCGGGCGTGATTGCCCCGGGCGAGAAGCTCAAGCAGCGCGGCCTGATCTACGCGGCCACGCCCGCCAGCGATTTCATCTGCGGCACGCTACAACTGGCTGCGGGCATGAACCTGCATGTGTTCACCACCGGCCGCGGCACGCCCTATGGGCTGGCCCAGGTGCCGGTCATCAAGGTGGCCACGCGCGACGACCTGGCGCGCCGCTGGCACGACCTGATGGACATCAACGCCGGCACCATCGCCACCGGCGAAAAGACCATTGCCGACGTGGGCTGGGAGATGTTCCAGCTGATGCTCGACGTGGCCAGCGGCCGCAAGAAGACCTGGGCCGAGCAGTGGAAGCTGCACAACGCGCTGGTGCTGTTCAATCCCGCGCCAGTGACCTGATCCCACGGCTGAGAATCGGCCGCGTTCCGCTTTCTTCCATTCAAAACCACAACAGGAGACAAGAGAGATGACGACGACAAAGAACCAGGCGATGGTCCCCGCCCGCCGCAGGTTTCTGCAGACCGCGGCCGGCACTGGCGTGGCAGCGCTCAGCGGCCTGGCCGGCGCGCAGGCCTTCGACTTCAAGCCCAACCAGCGCTACCCCGACCCCTCGGTGTTCATTCTGGACCCCAGTTTCGGCAAATACCGCATCTACAGCAGCACGGTGGAGCAGCTGGGCACGGGCATGCGCTGGGCCGAGGGGCCGGCCTACTTCCCCCAGGGCGGCTACCTGCTGCTCAGCGACATCCCGAACAACCGGCTGATGAAGTACGACGAGAAGACAAACCAGTTCTCGGTGCACAAGACCAACGTCAACTACGCCAACGGCAATGTCTGCGACCGCCAGGGCCGGCTCATCAGCTGTGAGCACTCGGTCACGCGCCGGGTGGTGCGCACCGAGAGGGATGGGCGCACCACCGTGCTGGCCGACCGCTTCGAGGGCAAGCGCCTGAACGCGCCGAACGACATCGTCGTCAAGTCGGACGACAGCGTCTGGTTCACCGACCCCACCTTCGGCATCAACGGCGAATGGGAGGGCTCGCGCGCCACGCCCGAGCAGGCCACGACCAACGTCTACCGCATCGCGCCCGACGGCAAGCTCACCGCGGTGATCACGGACCTGGTGAATCCCAACGGCCTGGCCTTCTCGCCCGACGAAAAGAAGTTTTATGTGGTGGAGTGGAAGGGCACGCCCAACCGCAGCATCTGGGCCTACGACGTGTCGGCCGACGGGGCCAGCGTCTCCAACAAGACCAAGCTCATCGATGCCGCCGGCCCCGGCGCGTTCGACGGCTTCAAGGTCGACCGCGACGGCAACCTGTGGTGCGGCTGGGGCTATACCGGTGCGGTGGCGGCGGAGCCCACGGACATCGGCGGCGGCATGAAGGCGCACCTGCCCACGGGCCGCTCCGACGAGATGGACGGTGTGAAGATCTTCAACCCCGAGGGCAAGCCCATCGGCTTCATCCGCCTGCCCGAGCGCTGTGCCAACCTGGCCTTCGGCGGGCCCAAGCGCAACCGGCTGTACATGACCAGCAGCCATTCGCTGTACGC
>JAZKEE010000016.1:70726-136157 GCA_040387235.1 Pseudomonadota bacterium | reverse complement strand
TGGCCACGCAGCCGCGCTTCATCCTGCTGGACGAGCCCTTTGCCGGCATCGACCCCATCGCCGTGATCGAGATCCAGCGCATCATCGGCTTCCTCAAGGCGCGCGGAATCGGCGTGCTCATCACCGACCACAACGTGCGCGAGACACTGGGCATCTGCGACCACGCCTTCATCATCAGCGACGGCCACGTGCTGGCCCAGGGAACGCCCTCCGAAATCGTCGACAACGCCGAAGTGCGCCGGGTGTACCTGGGTGAACACTTCCGCATGTAGCAGACCGATGGACCACCTGTTCGCCATGCACCTGCCCCCGCGGCAGTCCCCGGGGGCTGTGCGATGAAGCCCGGCCTGTCACTGCGCGTATCGCAGCACCTGGCGCTGACGCCCCAGCTGCAGCAATCCATCCGGCTCTTGCAGCTGTCCACACTGGAGCTGGGCCAGGAGGTCGAGCAGATGCTCGATGAGAACCCGTTCCTCGAACGCAATGCCGACGAGGCCCCGCGCGAGGAATTCGGCCTGGAAACCGCCGATGCACCGGTGCAGCCTGACGACTACAGCGCCGACGACGCCATCTATTCCAATGCGCCCAGTGCCAGCACGTCGGCCGACACCAGTGCCGACAGTTCCGCGGGCGATGCGGAGACCGGATCCAGCACCAGCGACGAGCCCGACTGGAGCGGCGATGGCACGGTGGACGTGGCCCCCAACGATGCCGAATGGGGCGGCGATGCGCCTGCCCGCAACCGCAATGACTCGGAAGGCGATGAGGCCGATGCCACCGAGCTGGCGCGTACGCACGAATCGCTCACCGCCTTTTTGCACCGCCAGGCGCTGTCGCTGCGCCTGTCCGAGGTGGACCGCGCTGCGCTGCGCTTCCTGATCGAATCGCTCAACGACGACGGCTACCTCGAAGACCCGCTCGAAGAGCTGGCCGTGGGCCTGGCCGGCCCCGACGATCTGGAGCAGATCGAGGAACTGGTGCACCGCTTCACCGTGGCGTTGCGCCTCTTGCAAAGCCTGGAGCCTGTGGGCGTGGGCGCGCGCGGCCTGGGCGAATGCCTCACCCTGCAGCTCACGGCGCTGGCGGCCGACGAAGACAGCGAGATCGACCCCGACACCGTGCAGACCGCATTGCGCGTGTGCCAGCAGCCGCTGGAGATGCTGGCGCGCCGCGACATCCGCCGCCTCACGCAACTGTGCGGCGACGGCGAGGAGCGCACGCGCGCCGCCATGGCCCTGATCGCGCGGCTGGAGCCGCGCCCGGGGCGCAAGTTCGTGGACGTGGAGCGCAACATCATCGTGCCCGACGTCATCGTGCGCAAGGCTGGGCGGGCCAATGGCCGCGATGGCCAGCACAACTTCATCGTGGCCCTGAATCCCGATGTGATGCCGCGCCTGCGCGTGCACGACATCTACGCCGGTGCCCTGCGCGGCCACAAGGGCGGCGAGGGCCACCAGGCCATGCAGCAGCGGCTGCAGGAGGCGCGCTGGTTCATCAAGAACATCCAGCAGCGCTTCGACACCATCCTGCGCGTGTCGCGCGCCATCGTCGAGCGGCAAAAGAGCTTCTTCACCCATGGCGAGCTGGCCATGCGCCCGCTGGTGCTGCGCGACATCGCCGACGAACTGGGCCTGCACGAGTCCACCATCAGCCGCGTGACCACGGCCAAGTACATGTCCACGCCCATCGGCACCTACGAGCTCAAGTACTTTTTCGGCTCGGGCCTGGGCACCGAGACCGGTGGCAACGCGTCGAGCACGGCCGTGCGCGCCCTCATCAAGCAGTTCGTGGCCGCCGAAAGCTCGGCCAAGCCGCTGTCGGACAGCCAGATCGCCGAGATGCTCAAGGAGCAGGGTATCGAGTGCGCGCGCCGCACCGTGGCCAAGTACCGCGAGGCGCTCAAGATCGCGCCGGCGAACCTGCGCAAGGCGCTCTGATCAAGCTTGCCGGCGGAACGCCCGGCTGGAGATGCTGACGGCATTGCCGTCCGGGTCCTTGGCATTGGCGAACGCATAGCCGTTGGCCTGGTGCGTGCTGCCAAAGGCCAGGCCCTGCGCCAGCGCACTCGCCTTGAACGCCTCCACGTCCGGCACGTGAAAGCACAGCTTCACGCCCGCCTGGCCGAGCTTCACGCTTTTCGCGGCCTGGTGAATCAGGATGCAGGCACCACCGTTCGGGGCCTTGAGCTCGATCAGTCCCTCCACCACTTCTCCCGTGGTTTCGAAGCCGAAATGCGTGCGGTAAAACGCCGCGCTGCGCTGCATGTCGCGCGCATAGACCATCACGGTGCCGAGGACGGGGGGCGCCATCAGGGCGCTTTCGAGGCCGGTGCGCGCCTCAGCGAGCGCAGGAGCTCCAGCGCCTGCGCCGTGGGCTCCTGCGGAGCGCCGTTGACGAGCACCGTGAACGTCACGCGCAGCTCGTTCATGCCCAGCATACCCTGGGTCAGGTGTTTATAGCCATCCGGTTCGGGCGCACGGTCGGTGGCCGAAAAGTAGTAACCCGTCTTGCCCGGGGCGCCCAGGTCCTTGAGGGGCAGATCGCTCTCGACCGCCTTGGGCTGAGCCCGGGTGGCCCCGGCCTGGACCAGCCCCCGCAACTCGTCGGCTGTGGGGGGCCTGGGTGCACTGCCCACGGGCCAGATGGGCGTGAGGAGCATCTGCAACGCCTTGGCGTCGGAACCGCTGATGGCCACCGAGGGCGGTAACTCCCCGTGCGGGCGGCGGACCTGGGCGCGCCATTGTGCCGGCAGGTCGATCACCAGATCGTCGCGGCCGGGCATGGGAACGCGCAGTTCTTCGGCGAGAACCGGCAGGCACAGGAAAAAGGCAATCGAAGCGAGGGCGGTCCGGAGCATGGAGTGATAAAGGAGAGGGGTTATTGGCGTTTGGCGAAGACGGCGTCGTAGGACGGGGCACTGAAGCTTCCCAGCTTCAGGGTCTTTTGCAGCGTGCCCGAGGCCGGCGGCTGGTCGCTGTAGACGACCTTCCCGTTCGAGTCCACGGATCCGTAGTGCGTCTGGGCATGCCCCGTGCCCGTGAGCGCGGCCGCAATCAGGGCGAGGACCAGGCTGCAGCGCAGCGTGTACATGGGGGCTCCGGGTAAAATCTGGATCCCGGGAGCATAAAAGACTTTTTGCCCAGGGGCGCGCCGGTGGGCCCCCAGCGGCCTCGATACCCCTGCCCGGCCCTGTTGCCGGCTGCCCCAGCGGGGGTTGGTGTCCTTTCCTGGCGGCACCGCCTTGCTGCTGCTTTCCTTTCTCCCTCGTTTCCTCGCCCCATGGCCCGCATTGTTTTCGACCTCCCCACGCACTTCGGCTTTGCCACCGAGCTGCAGATCTACATCAGCCACGTCAACCAGGGCGGGCACCTGGACAATGCGCAGCTGCTGAGCCTGGTGTCCGAGGCGCGTGTGCGCTTCTTCCAGTCGCTCGGTTACCCCGAGGCGGACGTGGGTGGCCTGTCCACCGTGGTGGGCGACATCGTGGCGCAGTACAAGTCCGAAGGCTTCCATGGCGAGACCATGCGGGTGGAAATGGCGCCCGAGGACCTCAACCGCTACGGCTTCGACCTCGTCTTTCGCATGACGGAGAAAACCACGGGGCGTGAAGTGGCCCGCGGCAAGGTCGGCATCGTCTTCATCGGCCGCAGCGACCGCAAGGTGGCGCCCATCCCCGAATCCATCCGCCAGCTGCTGCTGGCGCGCGCCTCGACCGACGCAGTCGGCGTTTAAGCGCGTATCCTGTTGCCCAGTGCCATGAACCAACTCCAACTCTTTCTCCCCTGCGCCGCCGGTGTCGAGGGCTACCTCGCCGACGAGGTGCACGCCATCACCGGCCTCACGGGCCAGGACCTGCTCATGGGCCGCGGTGGCGTGCTGCTGCGCGCCTCGTGGCGCCAGGCGCTGCTGCTCAACCTGCACAGCCGCCTGGCGCAGCGCGTGCTGGTGCAACTGGCGCACCGGCCCTACCGCTCCGAGAACGACCTGTACGGCATCGCCAGCGAGGTGGCCTGGGAGATCTGGTTCACCACGCGCCAGACCTTCAAGGTCGAGGTCACGGCCCAGCACAGCCCGCTGCAGAGCCTGAACTTCGCCGGCCTGCGCGTGAAGGACGCGGTGGCCGACCGCTTCCGGGCCAAGAGTGGCGTGCGCCCGGACGTGAACACCCAGTGGCCCGACGTGCGCATCCACCTGCACCTGACCACCGAAGAGGCCACGGTCTACATCGACACCTCGGGCGAGCCGCTGTTCAAGCGCGGCTGGCGCGAGGACAAGGGCGACGCCCCGCTCAAGGAAACCCTGGCCGCCGCCATGATCGCCGCCAGCGGCTGGGATCCGCTGGGTGACGCGCCCGTGCCGCTGTACGACCCCTGCTGCGGCAGCGGCACCATCGCCATCGAGGCCGCGCAGATCGCCTGCCGCATCCCGGCCGGCATGCTGCGCCGCTTCGCCTTCGAAAAGCTGCTGCCCTTCCAGGGCCACGTGTGGTCGGCCATCCAGGCCGAGGCCGAGAGCGCCATCCAGGCGAGCCCCGTGCCGATCTTCGGCAGCGATGTGGCCCACCGCATGGTCGACTTTGCAGAGCGCAATGCCGAGCGCGCAGGCGTGGCCGATGCCGTGCAATTGCGCGGCGGCGACGCGCTGCAGCGCATGCCGCCGAGCGAGCAGCCGGGTGTGATGCTGCTCAACCCCCCCTATGGCGAGCGCATTGCCGCGGCCGGCGCTGCCGGGCAGAACGCCAACGAGCGCGCGGCCGAGCGGGCGATGGGCGCCAGCGTGGGCCGCGAGGCCGCCCACACCGACGACGGGGGCGAGTTCTTCAGCCAGTTGGCCACCCACTGGAAGAAGAACTATTCTGGCTGGACGGCCTGGATGCTGACCCCCGACCTCAAGCTGCCCGGCAAGATGCGCCTGAAGGAATCGCGCCGCGTGCCCATGTGGAACGGCCCCATCGAGTGCCGCATGTTCCGCTTCGACATGGTCAAGGGATCGGTGCGCGCCAAGCCATCGTCCGAGACCCCTGCGGCTGGCCAGCACGATGCGGGTTGAGCTGGCCCTGCCGGCCCAGGCGCCGGCCGGCGAATCCGTGCGCCCCGTGGTGGTGGACACCAATGTCGCGCTCGACCTGCTGATCTTCTCCGACCCGGCCACCGTGCCGCTGCGCCAGCTGCTTGCCGAAGGGCGCCTGGCCTGGATCGCCACACAGGTCATGCGCGACGAACTCGAGCGCGTGCTGGCCTACCCGCACATCGTCTCGCGCATGGACCACTACCGCGTGGATGCGGCACGGGTGCTGGCCGGCTTCGACGCGCAGGCACGCCTGGTGGACATCGCCCCGCGCGTCACTTACGTCTGCAAGGACACCGACGACCAGAAGTTCATCGACCTGGCGGCCGCGCACCGCGCCATCCTGCTGAGCAAGGACAAGGCCGTGATCTGCATGCGCAAGCGCCTGCTCACGCTGGATGCCCACGTAGCGACGGCGCTGGTGCTGGAGCCTGCAGGTGAACCTGCCGAGGCCTGAATCGCCAGCGTTCAGCGGTCGAACGTGAAGTCACCCGCCGCGTGCACCTGCCACGCGCCCTCGCCCTTGAGCTCCAGCACATGCGTGTGGTGCTTGAGCACGGCCGGCCGGTGGGCAATGCTGATCAGCGTGGTGCCGCTGGCGCGCAGGCGCTCGTAGAGCGCGGCCTCGTTGGCGCTGTCCAGTGCACTCGTGGCTTCATCCAGGATCACGATGCGTGGCGCGCGCGCCAGCACCCGGGCAAAGGCCAGGCGCTGCTGCTCGCCGATGGACAGCTGCTTTTCCCAGTCGTGCGAGGCACCGAGCCCGCCCACGCGCTCGGCCAGCGATTCGAGCTGCACTTCGCGCAGCAGCTCCAGCAGGCGCTCGTCGCTGAGCTCCGTCTCCTTGCTCGGGTAGATGATCTGGCTGCGCAGCGTGTCCATCTGCATGTAAGGGCGCTGGGGCAGGAAGAACACGTCTTCCATGGGGGGATGCTGCACCGCGCCGCTGCCGGTGCGCCACAGGCCCGCAATGGCGCGCAGCAGTGAGCTCTTGCCGCAGCCGCTGGGGCCGGTGATCAACAACGCATCACCAGGCTGCAGCTGCAGCGACAGGTCCTGCACCAGCAGTCGGCCGAATTGCGGGGTGTAGAGGGTGAGTCCCTCGATGGCCATGGCCTCGCCGATGCGCGTGTCGATCTGCGGTACGGGCTCTTCGGGCGTCTGGTCCGCGTGGCCGGAGTTCGCAGGCTTTGTTGCCGCTGCCGACTCAGGCTCGGCCCAGGGGTTGGGGGCGGCCGGGGTCTTGAGGACCGCTTGTGACAGCGCATGCAGCCGGTCGATGCCGGCCACGAAGCGGCTCAGGCTCTCGAAGTTGTCCACGATCAGCGACACGGCACCCAGCACTGCCGCGAAGGCGCCGGCGGCCTGGATGGCGCGCCCCACCTCCAGCTCGCCCGAGAGCACGGCGTTGGCCAAGATGATGCTCGGCAGCACCAGCGTGAGCTGGCTGAACGAGCGCTGAAAGAGGTTCAGCCCGCGCTGCTTCTTGATGAGCCGCGCATAGTTGGTGAACGCGGCCTCGAAGCGGTGGTCGATCTGCGCGCGTTCCTGCGGCTCGCCACGGTAGAAGGCGATCGACTCGGCGTTCTCGCGCAGCCGCATCAGGCCGAAGCGGAAGTCCGCTTCGCGCCGGATCTGCCAGAAATTGAGCCGTATCAGTGGCGCGCCGAACAGATACAGCGCGCCGAAGGTCCCCAGCAGCGCGTACACCGCCAGGAAGCCCACCAGCACCTTGGAAATGGACCACAGCACCGCGCTGAAGGCCACAAGCTGCATGAGCGAGCCCAGGAAGATCAGCAGGAAGTGCGTGGATCGGCCGGTAAAGGTGTTGATGTCCTCGCTGATGCGCTGGTCCGGGTTGTCGATGTCGCTGCCGGTACCGAGCTCGTAGTACTTGCGCTCGCCCAGGTAGCCGTCCAGGAAGCGGTGCGTGAGCCAGCGCCGCCAGTGGTTGGAGAACGCATCGCGCATGTAGTAGTAGAAGGCATACACGGGCACCGCGAAGGCCAGCACGATAAGGCTGGCGCGCACTGCGTCCCAGAAGCGGTCGGCCTGCTTGGCGGCCAGGGCCGAGGTCATCTCGCCGGTCTTGTCGATCAGCATCACGGCCAGTTGCGTTTCGCAGACCATCAGGCCGATCAGCAGCGCGAGCAGGCCCCAGGCCGTCCTTTTCTTGTCACCCGTCCAATAGGGACGGGCCACGCTCATGAACTGTTTCCATGCCGAAAGGGACAGGGTGGGAGGGCGACGGCGACGGGGCTTCTTCGCGGCCGGCGGTGGTGATGCGGGCGCGGTGGGTGCTGAAAAGGTGGCGGCAGGGGTAGGCATGGACAAAAGCTGAAAATGAAAGCGCGAAACGGGAGCACCGCTTTCACGATAGGCGGCCCCCGCACGCACACTTGTCAGTCGATGCCTACAGACCACTAAGGACGGGCCCGCTTTGCGCGCAGCCCGTGCCCGCGGGGCGGGGTCAGGGCCGCAGCAGGTCGTACGCGGCGCGTACGCGCTGCATGTCGCGGCCGAGCTTGCGGTTTTGCGGCAGGTGGCGCATCCAGCCCATGCGCCGTATGCTGGTGGCCATCACGGCCTGCAACTCGGGGCTGCCCGACGCGATCCAGGCCGTCCACAGGGCCCGGGCATCGTCGAGCGCGCCCACCAGGCGCAGGTAGATGGCGGTGGAATGCGCATAGCACAGCGCATCGCGCGCATGGCACACCGGCAGCGGCAGCACGGCAGCCGGGTCGTCCTCGAAGTCGATGTAGCCCACCACGCGGTCGGGGCAGCGCACCAGGTTGCGCGCAAAGGCCTGGCTCAGGCAGGTGCCGCTGGCATGCACCTGCGCTATGGCGGCCAGGCCCTGCTGCCACAGTGCGAGCACGGCGGTGGGGCCGGCGGAAACGGCATGGTCTATCTCGTTGCCCAGCGAGGGCGTGTGCTGTGCGGGGCGGCCCAGGTGGCGCATCAGGAAGCCGTCTTCCTGTGCGGCGAGCACGGTGGGCACGCGCAGGCCGCGTGCCTGCAGGTCGCGCAGGCGCCGCACCTCAATGGCAATGGCCTCCCGGCCACCCGGGTTGGGCACGGGGCGCAGCACCTCCAGGCGCAGCAGGCCGGCCAGCGCGGCCATGGCGCGGTAGCGGCCTGGGCCGTGGGGTGCGCCGGCCTTCTTGAGCCATACCTGCTCATCGCCGAGCCGGTAGCTGGCCACGTTGAACTGCTGCTGCGCAAGCTGCTGGTGCAGGTAGGCAGCGTAGTCGGTGGTGTTGTCGTTGCCCGGGGGGCTTTCAGGGACCCGGCCTGCGTCCATCGTCATACGGCGGCGTTGGCGGGAAGATCGCTGGTGGCGGCGACCACGACGGCATGGGCCACTTCCACGTGGTGGGGCACCGAGGGCTCCAGCACCGGTTCGCTGGCTGCAAAGCTGTGCGCGCTGGCCAGCGGCCAGTACAGGCGAAAGACATTGTGCTGGGCATCCAGCGGGCCCAGCAGGGCGCCGGGCTGCATGCGCGTGATCAGGTTGGACAAGAGACGTACCTCGGTATCGCTGATGCGGCGCACGATGTGGTGGGCGGTGATGTCCTTGGGGTGCTGCAGGCCGGCGGCCTGCACCAGCTCCTGCAGCGCGTGCAGGGTGCTGCGGTGGAACTGCGCCACGCGCGAGGCCTTGTCGGGCACCACCAGGGCCTGTTGGCGCTGGGCGTCCTGCGTGGTCACGCCCGTGGGGCAGTGCCCGGTGTGGCAGCTTTGCGCCTGGATGCAGCCCAGCGCCATCATGAAGCCGCGCCCGGCATTGCACCAGTCGGCGCCCAGCGCCATCATGCGCGCGATGTCGAAGGCGGTAATCACCTTGCCCGCGCAGCCAATGCGCACGCGCTCGCGCAGGTTCACGCCCACCAGGGTGTTGTGCACCAGCAGCAGGCCCTCCTGCAGTGGCGCGCCCACGTGGTCGCTGAACTCCACGGGGGCCGCGCCGGTGCCGCCCTCGGCACCGTCCACCACGATGAAGTCGGGCGTGATGCCGGTGACCAGCATGGCCTTGACGATGGCGAACCATTCCCAGGGGTGGCCCAGGCAGAACTTGAAGCCCGTGGGCTTGCCGCCCGAAAGCTCGCGCAGGCGGGCGATGAACTGCATCATTTCCACCGGGTTGGAGAACGCGCTGTGGCGCGACGGAGATATGCAGTCCTTGCCCACGGGCACGCCGCGTGCGGCCGCGATCTCGATGGTGACCTTGGCCCCCGGCAGCACACCGCCGTGCCCGGGCTTGGCGCCCTGGCTGAGCTTGAGCTCGATCATCTTCACCTGCGGGTCCTGCGCATTCGTCGCAAAGCGCTCTGGGCTGAAGCTGCCATCGTCGTTGCGGCAGCCGAAGTAGCCCGAGCCGATCTCCCAGATCAGGTCGCCGCCGTGCACGCGGTGGTGCTGCGAGATCGAGCCTTCGCCCGTATCGTGTGCGAAGCCGCCGAGCTGCGCGCCCTTGTTGAGTGCCAGCACCGCATTGGCCGACAGCGCGCCGAAGCTCATGGCCGAGATGTTGAACACGCTGGCATGGTAGGGCTGGGTGCAGGGCGAGACGGAGGGGGACGGCGCGCCGGGGTTGCCACCGATCCACACCCGGAAATCATGCGATGCGAGGTGCGTGGGCGCCATGGAATGGTTCACCCACTCGTAGCCCTGGGCCCCCACGTCCAGGTGCGTGCCGAAGGGCCGGTTGTCGGGTTCTCCCTTGGCACGTTGGTAGACCAGCGAGCGCTGGGCGCGCGAGAAGGGGGCGGCCTCGCTGTCGCTCTCGATGAAGTACTGGCGCACTTCGGGGCGCACGTACTCGAGCATGAAGCGGATGTGCCCGATGACCGGGTAGTTGCGCAGGATGGCATGGCGCGTCTGGCGCACGTCGTACACGCCCACGGCCACCAGGGCCCCGAAAACCAGCACCAGCGGCAGGCCCACGCCGAACACCACCAGGGCAAACAGCGCCAGCAGCAGGCCCAGCACGCACAGTGCAAAGGCCGTGTAGCGCACCGGGTACAGGGAATTGAGTTGGTGGAGCATCGCTTGTCCTGGTTCTTTTGGGGGGCGCGGCGGGAGGGCTACACTGACCGCCTTTGCGCGGGCGGCGTTGCCGCCCACCGCACTGTGCCCCGGTGCTGCGCTCGGGCGCAGTCCTTGCGCATCATAAAAGTAAAACTTTGCTTCCAGCAGCCCGACCACGGAGCCCCGCCATGACCGACCCCATCGAAACGCCCGAAACAGACCCCGAAACTCCCGCCCTGGCGCCTGCCCTGGGGCCTGACGAGCTCGAAGAGATCGACAACATCCTCGACGATCTGCGCTCGCGCGGCGAAGAGATTCCCCAGTGGGAGTTCTGCGATGGTTTCCTGACCGCCGTCATCTGCAACCGTCGCACCATCGCGCCGGCCGAATACCTGCCCATGCTGCTGGGCGATGGCGCCGAACTCGAGGTCGCCGAGGGCGATTCCCTGCCCCTGCTGCCGGCCTTTGCCGATGCGGCCCAGCAGGCGCGGTTCCTGGAGTTGTGGACACGCCGCTGGGACGAGGTGGTGCGCCAGCTCGATGCCAAGGTCGACCGCCTGGACGACGATCAGACCTTCCAGCCCGAGGCCATGGACATGCGGGGCGCGGTGGCCAGCCTGACCGAAGAGCAGCGCGCCGAGATGGACTCCGACGAGCAGGACATCCCCTCGTTCGGCCAGGTATGGGCGCTGGGTTTCATGTTCGCCGTGGAAAACTGGCCCGAGGACTGGGCTGCCCCGCGCGACAAGGAGGCCGCCCAATGGCTCGACGACGCGCTTGGCAGCATCGTCGCCCTGACCGAGGACGACACCGGCAAGCCCGAAGTCTGCATGTTCGACGAGAACGGCCCGCCCAGTACCAGCCAGGCACGCGTGGAAGCCTTCGGTGAGGCCATCTGGGCCGTGTACGACCTGCGCCAGATCTGGAAGAGCATGGGCCCGCGCGTGGAAACCATCCGCAAGGCGCCCGAGCCGGGCCGCAACGACCCCTGCCACTGCGGCAGCGGCAAGAAGTACAAGAAGTGCCACGGCGCCAGCTGACCGGCCTCTGAACCCGCCCTGCGCCCAGGCCGTCTCTCGCGGCGCCGGGCTGGCACGCTTGCTTGCGCTGGCGGGCGTGCTTCTTGCCTTCCCACTTCCGTCTTGTTTCTTGACCGCGCGTCCACGGCGCGCGCCGCCCCTCCATGAGTGCCACCTTCCTCACCCGCCTGCGCGCCGAATGGGCGCCCAGCATCCCGCGCGAGCTGCTGGCCGGGGCGGTCGCCACCTTTGCGCTGATCCCCGAGGTCATCGCGTTCTCCTTCGTCGCGGGGGTGGACCCTTCGGTGGGGCTCTTTGCCTCGTTCGTCATCAGCCTGGTGATCGCCTTCACCGGCGGGCGCCCGGCCATGGTATCGGCTGCGGCCGGTTCGGTGGCGTTGGTGGCGGCACCGCTGGTGCAGGCCCATGGCCTGCAGTACCTGCTGGCCGCAGGCATCCTGGCGGGCGTGGTGCAGGTGGTGTTCGGGCTGCTGCGCATGGGGGTGCTGATGCGTTTTGTCTCCAGCTCCGTGCGCACCGGCTTCGTGAATGCCCTGGCCATCCTGATCTTCTCGGCCCAGCTGCCACACCTGGCCGGTGCCGGGGCGGCCACCTGGGCCATGCTGGGCCTGGGGCTGGCCATCATCTACGGGCTGCCGTATCTGGGGCGCCTGCTCTCCTGGCGTGCACTCACGGCCATCCCTTCGCCGCTGATCTGTGTGGTGGCGCTCACCCTGCTGGCGTCCGGCATGGGCCTGCCGCTGCCCACCGTGGCCGACCTGGGCCAGTTGCCCGATTCCCTGCCCCTGTTCGGCCTGCCCGAGGTGCCGCTGGCGCTCGATACGCTGCGCATCATCCTCCTGCCCGCGCTGGCCATCGCGATGGTGGGCCTGCTGGAATCTGTGCTGACCGCCGCCGTAGTGGATGAGATGACCGACACGCCCAGCTCCAAGAACCGCGAGTGCGCCGGCCTGGGCGTGGCCAATGTGGCCGCCAGCCTGTTCGGTGGCATTGCCGGCTGCGGCATGATCGGCCAGGCGGTGAGCAACGTGAAGTACGGGGGGCGCGGGCGCCTGTCCACACTGTTCGCGGGCGTGTTTTTGCTGATCCTCATGGTGGCGCTCAAGCCCTGGGTCTCGCAGGTTCCGGTGATCGCCCTGGTGGCCATCATGGTCATGGTGTCGGCCTCCACCTTCGACTGGAAGTCGCTCGGCACCCTGGTGCGCCACCCGCGCCTGTCCAGCGCCGTGATGCTGGCCACCGTGGCGGTGACCCTCTTCACGCACAACCTGGCGGCCGGCGTGGCCGTGGGCGTGCTGCTCAGCGGCGTGTTCTTTGCCTTCAAGGTGGCGCGCATGCTGCAGGTGCGCGCAACAGACGACGAGGCCAGCGGCCTGCGCACATGGCAGGTCACGGGCCAGGTGTTCTTCGCCTCGGCCGATGCCTTCATCGACGCCTTCGACATCCTCGGTGCCGAAGGCCGGCCCGTGCGCATCGACGTCTCGGGCGCGCATTTCTGGGACATCACCGCCGTGGCCGCGCTCGACAAAGTGGTGCAGCGCCTGCGGCACCACGGCTGCACGGTCGAGGTTCTGGGGCTCAACCAGGCCAGTGCAGTGCTCATCGACCGGCTGGGCCCGCTGCCTGCCGGCGGAAACTGAGTCGCTCAGGCCGCCGCGGGCTCTGGCATGGGCGTGGGCGGGCGGTCGCCGGCATCCCGCTGGCCCAGCACGTCCAGGCCGTGCACATAGCCCTGCTGCACGATCTGCTCGAACCGGTTCCACTGCAGCATGCCCACGCGGTCCATGGGCGGGTTGAAGTACAGGTCCGTGAGCTGCTGTGACTGGCGCTGGCGTGACATGCTGTACAGGATGGTCACGGTCATCAGGTAGCTGGCCAGGGAGGGCAGCTTGTAGCGGCGCTGCGCGCGAGGGCGCAGCTTGTCGCGCAGCAGCGCCCAGTTGCTGGGCACGTCGTCCAGGTCGATGTGCCGGGGCTTGCGGAAGTTCAGGTCCACGCCGATCACGGTGCCCACGCCGCGCATGCCGCGCATCACGTCCACGGGGAAGTTGTTGAACGTGCCGCCGTCGCACAGCAGGTCGCCCTCGTGCACCACGGGTGGCAGCGCACCCGGGATGGAAATGCTGGCCAGCAGCGATTTGACCAGGCTGCCATGGCGCACCACCTGCTCGCAGGCGCGTGAGTAGTTGGTGGCCACGCAGTAGCAGTTCTTCCACAGGTCCTCGATCTGGGCCGGAAACCCCAACAGCCGACCGACAGCCTCATCGAGGATGTGGCGCAGGCGCCGGCCCTTGATCAGCGAGAGCATGGGCAGCAGGTTGAAGTCGCCCGTGGGGTTGGTGCGAAAGGCCTCGCGCGCATTGGCCATCACCGCCTCCAGCGGCTGGTCCGAAGCCACATACGCCGCCATGACCGAGCCGATGCTGGTACCGCCCACACAGTCGATCTCCACGCCCTGCTCCAGCAGCGCGCGGTACACACCCAGGTGGGCAAAGCCGCGCGCACCGCCCCCGGCGAGCACCAGGCCCACGGCCGTGCGGCTCTGGATGCGCGCCAGGCGCGCCATGTCGCGCTCCAGGGCCGGGCGCACGTGCACATGGTCGGACACCGTGCGGCGCGCCAGCCACTGCTCGGTGCGGCGCGGGCAGCGGGTGTCGGCCGGGTGCAGCAGCACCAGGATCTCGGCCGCCTCCGTCAAGGGCGCGCGCTGGGCCAGGCACTGCGCCTCGATGGGATGGATGGCGGGCTCGGCCGATGCGTCGGCCAGCAGCAGCAGTTCGTCACAGTGGCGGCTCACGCGGCGTGTCCAGGGCGTGGGCTCGGCATCGGCCAGCAGCAGCACGAACTCGTTGCGGGCCTCGATCTCGTCGAGCAGCATGGCGATGCGCCGGTTGGCCGAGGCATCGGCGCCCTCGCGCTGGGCGATGCCGGGGTCCTGCAGCTCGCGGTCCACCGTGGTCGAGTCCACCACGCGCACTTTGCCCGGCGCGCCGAGCTGGCGCGCGAGCTTCACCGCAAAACCCTGCAGGTCCACCCCCGCACTGATGGACAGGAGACCCATCGCCACGGGACGCTCCATCGCCGGGTTGGCCGAGCGCGACTGCAGGCGCTCGATGATCTGGCGCGTGAGCGCGATCGAGACCTGGGCGCTGCCCGCCAGCAGGTTCTTGAAGACTGGCTTGGTCAGCCGCACCAGCACCGAGTCGCGCACGGCAACCACGGTGGCCGCTCGCGGCGCATCGGTGAACAGGCTGATCTCGCCGATGGCCTGGCCGCGGCCCATGTCGGCCACGCGGCGCTGGCGGCCATCGTCACCGCGCACATAGGCGCGCAGGCGGCCGCTCACGGTGAGGTACATGGATTCGCCGGGATCGCCCTGGTTCATCAGCGTGCCGCCGCCGGGAATCTCCACCCACTCCATGTGGGAGCGCAGCAGCTCCAGTGCCTCCGGCGCCATGCCCTGCAGGAAGCTGCGCAGGTGCTCCATCAGGAGCTGGTTCTGGGTGGCGGTGAAAGGCGACATGGCAGCGGGGCGGATCGTTCGGCTCCGTGCAGGGCGGGCTCGTACCGAAGGGGTTGCAGGTGGTTGCAGGCGCCCGGCCGGGGAGGGCCTGCCCGCAGCATGCGAAGCCGCGAATTCTAGGGGGGCGTCAGCGCAGCGCCCCACCCCGCGCGGGTAGCCGGCGCTGGTGGCGTGAACAAATGCACGCTGTGCGTGCCGGCGTGGGCCCGTTACTTCTTTTCCTGCGCGAGGAACTTGGCCAGGTTGCCAGCCGCCGTGCTGCGCACCTTGCGCTTGAGCGAGGGCGACCAGCCCAGCAGCAGGCCGGGCGTGCCCAGGGCCTGGCGCGACCAGCTCCAGAAGTTGAAGCGGTCGCGGTGCGTGGCGATCAGCCCCTCGGGCGTGAAGGTGAACGTGCCGTCGATGATGTTGTGCACCTTGCGCCCCGTGGCGCTGAAAATGTAGTGCGCCTCCCAGTGGGCGCGTCCGCTCTTGCCGTCGGCCTCGATGCCGCTCGATTCGAGCTTCCAGTTTTCGGCGCCGTTCTTGCGCGTCGCGGTGGCCAACATGCGCCACATGCCGCCGATCTGCTCGCGGCCCTTGAGCGAGAACGCCTCGTCGTCGAAGGTGGCGTCTGGGGCGTAGCAGGCCTGCATGGTGGCATGGTCGAGCTGGCCGAAGGCGGTGTAGAAGCGCTGCAGGGTCTGGGCGTTGGGGTGCATGGATGCTCCGGTAGGTGCGGGGGACGGGACTGTGGGCCCGGGCGCAAGATGCTACACCGGGGCCGTGCCGGCCTGCTGGCGCCTGGGCGACGCGTTTCCCGCGTCAACCCAGGTACTGGAGGAGCCGCTGCAGCGCGTGGGCGACAGTGGCGCTGCGCACCGCGGCGCGGTCGCCCGGGAATTGCTGCAGTTCGGTATGCACGGCGCCACCCACGGCCCAGCCGAACCATACCGTGCCCACCGGCTTGGCCGGGCTGCCGCCCGTGGGCCCTGCCACGCCGGTGACGGCCACGGCCACCTGCGCTCGCGAACGCGCCACGGCTCCGGCGGCCATGGCGCGCGCCACCGGCTCGCTCACGGCGCCGTGCGCTTCGATCAGTGCGGGCGGCACGTCCAGCAACTCGGCCTTGGCCGCGTTGGAATAGCTCACGAAGCCGCGTTCGAACCACCGGCTCGATCCCGACAGGTCGGTGCAGGCCGCGGCGATCATGCCGCCGGTGCAGCTCTCGGCCGTGGCCAGCATCTGCCCGCGCGCGAGCAGTTGGGCCGCGATGTCGGCCAGCAGCCGGGCCTGGTGTGCCGCGTCGTTCATGTCCAGAACCTCCAAAGCGCAATCACCAGCAGCGTGCAGAAGGCCGCTACGAAGTCGTCCCACAGGATGCCCCAGCCACCGCGCCAGCCGAAGCCCTTGAACAGGCCATCGGCCCAGGCCACCGGGCCGGGCTTGGCGGCGTCGAAGAAGCGGAACAGCGCAAACGCCGCGAGCTGCCCCCACCAGCCCATGGGCATGGCCAGCCACAGCACCAGCCAGAAGGCCACCACCTCGTCCCAGACGATGTTGCCGGGATCGGCGATGCCCAGGTTGCGCGCCGCCACCGTGCAGGCCCACCAGCCCACGAGCGTGCTGGCCACGATCAGGAGGCCCATGTGGAGGGGGCTCAGCCACTGCTGCAGTGCCAGAAACGACAGCCAGGCCCAAAGC
Source organism: Pseudomonadota bacterium (assembly GCA_040387235.1). Classification (GTDB taxonomy): domain Bacteria; phylum Pseudomonadota; class Gammaproteobacteria; order Burkholderiales; family Burkholderiaceae_C; genus Acidovorax. Next base: position 119,813 of record JAZKEE010000016.1, on the reverse strand, counting down.
GTGCCTACGGTGCCGGGCGCGATGCGCGAGAGGCCCGCGCCAAAGCCCAGCGCGATGCAATGCGCCGGGTGCGAGAGCATGAAGGCAGCCGTGGCGCGGCGCGGCGCAGAGGGCGGCATGCGGGAGGTCGGATCCACGGCGGGTGCTGTCACTGGCGCTCCTGCAACTGCAGTTCCTTGGAATGGCGAATCGTGTGCTCGGCGCTGAACTGCGCCGTGGCGCCTGCCGCCAGCGGCTGCTGCCAGGCCACCGTGCCAGGTGTGCGGTTGAAGGCCATCTCGGCAGGCTGCGGCTGGTAGCGCGACTCGACCTCGATTTTTTCATTGCGCGAGACCGGGGCCGCATGCAGCACCTGCAGCGTGATGCCGGTCCGGTGGCGGTTCTCGACGCTGTAGGCGCGGCGCGTGCGGCGCTCGGTGCGCGAGCCCGTGAAGCCCGTGGCGCCGGTCAGGTCCTGCGGGGTTTCGGCGCGCACGGTGACCAGTTCGTCCTTGCCGAACGACAGGCTGGTGCTGCCCGCAACGGCTGTGCCGGGCGCGCCGAAGTCCAGGCGGCCGGTGCCGACGAAGGCGCCGTCACGGTACAGCCCCACGGCGCCGGCAGGCCATACGCCGGGCGGCGTGGCGATGTCGGCCACCAGGTAGGCCGCGTCTTCCACGGCCGGGGCCGTGCGCGTGAGCAGCGTGGCCGCCGCGCTGTGGCTGCCCAGCGCCAACGTCAAGCGCTGGCCGCTCGACGGCACGGTGATGCGCTGGGGCACGGCGAACTCGGTGGCAAAGCCCTTGTCGGTGGTGCTCACGTCGAAGCTGGGCATGGCCTCTTCGGCCATGGCCCGCTCCCGGGCCACAGGGGCGGGAGGCGCGGCAGGGGCCATTGCCATCGCGGGGGCTGCCATGGTTATGGGTTGCGGTGGCGGGGCCACGTCCAGCGTCCAGGGGCGCGGCAGTCGGCCCTGCGTGGCGCGGCCGGGCTGGCCGGTGGACAGGGTGAGCTGCACATTGCTCCAGTCCTCGCCGCTGTTCTGTGCCACCAGGGCCTGGCGCTCCAGCAGCACGGTGGCCTTGGCCGGGTCCAGCGTGGCGCGGTAGGTGGGTTGCCAGCCGGGGCCGCGCACCTGGTAGGACAGGCGCAGTTCGCCCTCGCGCTCGGCCGCGAGGTTGATGTTGACCGACACCACACGCGCGCGCTGGCTGGCCACGCGGTCACGTTCGGCCACCAGGGGCTTCAGGGCCAGTTGCAGCGCTTCCTGCTTGCGCTGCAGCTGGTGGGTGCGGGCCAGTGCGTCCTGGCCCGACTTGCGCAGCACCTCGGCCATGGCCGTGATATGTGCTGGCGTGGGGTTCTGCACACGGCCACCGGGCGACTCGTCGCCAGTGCCCCGGCCGCCGGCCACGCCCTTGAGGTAGCTGTCCACCAGGCCCAGCGCGCCGGATTCGGCCTTCACGCCGGCGATCTGGTCTTCCAGGTCGCGGATGCGGCCGTCCAGCGGGCTGGCGCATGCCGGGGCCACGTCGCGGTCCTCGGTGAGCACGTTGAATTCGCCCACGCGCACGCTGGCATCGGCATTGATCTGCAGGCTCTGCGCATCCAGGGAGGCGGGCAGGCAGGTGAAGGTGAAGCTGCGCGCACCCGCAGCCACCTTGGCCACGCGTTCCACGGTGGCGATGCCTGGGTAGACGGTGACCCGGGCGATGCGCGAGCTGGTGGCGTCCTGCGCGAGCGCGGCGCCGGCCCAGCCCAGCAGCAGGCTGGCGCAGAGGGTTGCGGCGAGGCCGGTGATTCCGGTGGAAGGGTTCAAGAAAGCCTCCTGTTGGGGGGGCGCCGACGGCTGTGGCGCAGATTCCCGTGTTTGTATCGCAGATGCTGCCCATCGCCGATGGCGCGGCCGGTGGTGGGGCGGTCGGGCCCCGGCCGCACCGACCTTGGTGGATTCATGGGATTGTCACGCAGCCTTCATATCCTCGAAAGGTCTTCCATTCCTCACTCCAACCAACATGAAGCATTTCGTGCCCCGTGCGCTCTCCATCGTCGCTCTCGGTCTGGGCGCGGTCGCCTGCGGGGGCTCCGACGATGGGTTCCAGTACCCGGGCGCCAGCGGCACCAGCCTGCCCTACGAGGTGATGGGCCGCGTGGACAACGCCGAGAAGACCGAGCTGCGCAACGGCAGCTACGGCTCGTCCATGACGCCGCACCCCACCCTGGAAGGCTACTTCTACGGCCTGAGCGACCGCGGCCCGAACGCCGCCACGGAACCGAGCCGCACGCCCTCGGGCATCATCTTCATCACACCCAGCTACACGCCGCGCATCGGCCTTTTCAGGCTCACGCCCGACGGCAAGGCGGAACTGGTGAGCACCATCCTGCTCAAGGACCCCAAGGGCCGCCCGATCACCGGCCTGCCCAACAGCAAGTTCGGTGGCACCGGCGAGACCCCCTACAACCTGGACGGCAGCGTGGTGTCGCTGGATCCGGATGGCGACGGCGTCAAGGGGTTCGACGAAAGCGGGCTCGATTCCGAAGGCCTGGTGGCACTGAAGGACGGCACGTTCTGGGTCAGCGACGAGTACGGCCCGCACATCGTGCACTTCGACGCCACGGGCCAGGAGATCGAGCGCATCAACCCCTTTGCGGCCGACCCGCGCAACAAGGCCGGGCGCACCCTGCCGGCCGAGCTGTCTACGCGCTGGCCCAACCGGGGCATGGAAGGCCTGACCATCACGCCCGACGGCAAGACGCTGGTGGGCATGATGCAATCGAACCTGTACAACCCCACCAGCGCGGTGGGCAGCATCAACCTGGTGCGCCTCGTCACGGTGAACCTCGAGACGGGTGCCACGGCGCAGTACCTGTACCGCCAGGATGCGGCGGGCCTGGCCAACTCCGAGATCGTGGCCCTCTCCGCCACCAGCTTCCTGGCAGTCGAGCGCGATACCAAGTTCTATGGCATCGACACCGGCGTGGTCCGCAAGAACATCTACAAGATCGACATCAGCCAGGCGACCAACGTGGACCGCTCCAACATCGCCCTGCGCAGCGCCAACGCATCGCTCACGGTGAATGCCGCCAACGGCCTGCTGGTGGACGGCAAGACGCTGGAGCTGGTGGTCAAGGACGGCGGTACCGCTGACAACTACGCCGCCGGCTGGGCACAGCTGGCGGCGCTGGGCATCAAGCCCATTGCCAAGGTGCTGGCCTACGACGCCGTTGCCTCGCAGAAATACCCGCACGACAAGCTGGAAGGCATGTGGGTCATCGACGCGAACCGCCTGGCCATCATCAACGATGCCGACTTCGTGATCGCGCCGGACAACCTGGGTGGCATCAAGCAGAAGTACCTGTACGACGGCAAGCCCGACAGCAACATGCTGTACGTGGTCAAGCCGATCTCGCCGCTGTATTGAGACGAAGCACCCCCTGAGTCGCTTCGCGCCTCACACCCTCCCGACGCGCTGCGCGAGTCGGGAGGGGGGCGCCCCCGGTGCACGCACGCAAATCGCTGGTTGAACGGCTTGGCGGCCCTTGCACGGGGGCACTGGCTTCGGCCGCGCCAGTTTCATGGGCAGCGGTGGCTTGCGCGCATCACCTGGGTCCGTACACCGGCAACGCCTGGCCCAGCTCGTAGGCGCCTGCGTCGGGCGCGCGGCCCTGGAACCCCTGGTTGATGTTGGGGATGGCTTGCCCTGCATCGACCGCGGCTGAGCCAGCCTGCAGACGCAGGTCGGGCACGGTGTAGAGCGTGATCGGCGCGCCGGGAAAAACGGGCACGGCGGCGAACGAATCCATGCCCACTTGCACGGCGGCGCGCTCGGTGGTGCGGCTGCGCAGTTCTGCCAGGCTGGCAAAGCTGGTCACGCCCCAGCGGCCGGTGAAGCTGCCCACGGTGGAACCATAGGCATCGAAGTCGAGGTCGGCGCTCGTGGTGTCCAGGTCGGCGATGGACAGCACGCGCCCGGTGCCGCTGGAATAGCCGCCATACGTGCCGCCCGGCCCGCCGATGAACAAATTGTTGCGCGCATACAGCCGGCCCACCGTGGCGCCGGCGTAGATGCCCAGCGCATCGCCGTTCTTCACCACGGTGTTGTGCAGCAGCACGTCGCCATAGCTGCTGCGGTACAGCTTGAAGGCCACGTGCACCGCGTTGTAGACCACATTGCGCACGAAATAGGTGGGCCCGCCCAGGCCGGGTTGCGATGACAGCGCGATGAACACGTTGGTCAGCCGGTTGCGCATGATGCGGCAGTTGTGCATGCAGAAGTCGGCCTCCACGCCGTCGTCCGCCGCCTCCGAAAGTTCGTTGTTCAGGATGTCGATGCTGTACTGGTCCACCGCCTCGTCGTCTTCGAGCAATGAGATGTTGTCGCGAAAGCGCGCCACGCGGTTGTTCATGACCACGTGGCCGGGGCCGGTGATGAGGATGCCCTCGCCCGCGTTGCCGCCCGATACGCCCAGCGCCGCCTCGGACCAGACCACCGTGCCGGTGACCGTGTTGTCGGCGATGTAGGCGTTCTCGGCCCGCGTGAAGGTGATGATGCCGTGCCCGCCCAGCGCCGCCGTGGCGTTGACGGTGCTGCGGGTCATGCTGAAGTCGTTGCTGCCGTTGAAGCGCACGCGGCCGTTCAGGGCCAGTTCGGTCAGCATCACATGGCGCTGGTTGAAGACGCTGATCTCCCCCTCCACCACTGCGCCCGGAGTGCCCCGGATCACCAGCGGCCGCCCCGGTGCGCCGCTGCGGGCCACGCTGAAGCCGCTGTAGCGCCCGGCCCCCAGTTCCACGACCTCACCGGCATTCGCGCCGGCCAGCACGCTGGCAAGTGTGGCCGGCGTGGCGGGCTTGATCACCGCGCCCGGCGCAGGCGTGGGCACGCTGCGGGTCGTGGCTGTGGTGGTGCGCACGGTGCTGCCGCCGTCCGGGTCGGTGAGCGTGAGCTCGATCTCGTAGGTGGTGCCCGGCGCCACGTCGAAGATGCTGCCCGAATGGCGCAGGGGCCAGGTGCGGCCCTGGCCCGAGGTCTCGTTGTGGATGCGGCGCAGCGGCATGCCGGTGAGCCAGGTGCTGCTGCCCTGCGCACGGTAGCGCACGCCGACCACCGCATTGCGGTTGGCATCGCCCGCGAAGGCCCATTCCACGGTGATGTTCTCCAGCGTGGGGGAGGGTGTGGTGACGGCGCCCGGCACGCTGGCGTCGGCCGCGCTCGGTGGGCCGATCAGCCCACCCACCCCCAGCAGCTCCAGACCCGGCCGGGTCAGGCTCACCCTGGGGTAGGCGGAGCTGCCGATCACCAGCTGGGGCAGGCGCAGCACGCTGCCCGTGGGCAGGTACTGCAGCTCCGCGCCCACGGCGGGGTCGTCGACCCGGATCTGCCCGGGATCGAGCAGGCGCACCACCACGTCGCGGTAGCGGTCGCCCGCATCGAGCTGCAGGGTCGGCAGGCGCAGCGTGCCGGTGGCAGGCTCGAAAGTCGCCGTGTCGGCGGCCATGGCGATCCCCTGCATGCAGGCCAGGAGGGTGGTCGCCACGAGGCGGGTCAGGGAGGTGGATGGCATGGTCATGGGGGTGAGGGGCTACAGCGCGTCGGGAACGGCCTCGGCCAGAAAATCGTACACCGCGCGGATGCGCTGGCTGGTGCGTATCTCGCGGTGCACCGTGAGCCAGATGGGCAGCTCGGGCAGCTTGAGCATGGGCAGCAGCGCCACCAGGTTCGGTTCCGTGCGGGCCATGTAGTCGGCCACGAAGCCGATGCCCAGGCCGCTGCGCACCACCTGCCAGTAGGCCATGAGGTCATCGGTGCGCAACGCGAAGTGCTGGTGCTCCACCGGGTAGCCCATGGCCGCGAAGCCGCGCGCGATGTCGCCATAGCGGTCGTTGCCTACCAGGTCGTGCTGCAGCAGGTCGGGTGGCTGGCGCGGCGTGCCGCGCCGGCGCAGGTAGTCGCGGTGGGCGTACGTGCCCAGCGTGACCTTGCCGATGCGCTTGGCCACCAGGCTGGCCTGCGTGGGCTGCACCATGCGCAGGGCGATGTCGGCCTCGCGGCGCAGCAGGTTCGTCACCTCATTGCTGGACACCAGCTCCACCTGCACCAGCGGCAACTCCTGGCGCATGCGCGCCAGCAGCGGCGGCAGCAGCACGCAAGCCACCGGCTGGCTGGCCGTGATGCGCACGGTGCCGCTTACCCCGGCCTCGCCGCCCGAGACGCTGCGCGCCAATTGGTCGGCGCCGGTCTCCATCGCGCGGGCCGATTCCGCCAGCCGCAGCGCGGTGTCGGTGGGCAGCAGGCCCCGGCCCGTGCGCTCGAACAGCACCACGCCGAGCTGCGACTCCAGCTCGGCGATGTGGCGGCCGATGGTGGGCTGGCTTGCGTTCAGCGCCCGCGCGGCGCCCAGCAGGCTGCCCTGGTCCAGCGCAGCCAGGAAGGATTGGATGAGGCTCCAGTCAAAGCGTTGTTTCATGGCCGGTACAGGTATTCATTTTTGCATTGCTGCTATCGACAGTTAGCCAATTGTGTAACTACGGCTCCGTTTCCACAATCGCTCCATTCCTTCTTTTTTCAGGAGCCCTGCCATGCCGACCGCAGCACCCACCGTTCTCATCCTCGGCGCCCGAGGGCGCCTGGGCCTTGCCGCCGCCCGCGCTTTCGCCCAGGCGGGCTGGCAGGTGCATGCCCAGGTGCGGCCGGGTGCCAACGGCCCCGCCGTACCCGGCGTGCAATGGATCGCCGTCGCGCCGCAGGACACGCCGGCCCTTGCGGCCGCCGCGCAGGGCGCACAGGTGGTGGTGCATGCCATGAATCCGGCTTACACGCACAAGGCCTGGCGCAAGGAGGCGCCGGCGCTGATGGATGCTGCCATCGAAATCACCCGTGCGCTGGACGCCACGCTCATGCTGCCCGGCAGCGTCTACAACTATGGCCGCGCCATGCCGCCGGTGCTGCGCGAGGACACGCCCCAGACCGCCCTGGACTTCAAGGGCCTGATGCGCATTCACCTGGAGCAGCGCCTGCAGGCCGCCACGCGAGACGGCGCCATGCGCGCCGTGGTGCTGCGTGCCGGTGACTTCTTTGGCAGCGGCGCCGGCAGCTGGCTGGACCTGGCCATCGCCAAGGACCTGGCCCAAGGCCGCGTGACCTGGCCCGGCCCGCTGGAAATCAGCCGGCCCTGGGCCTACCTGCCAGACCTGGCCCGTACCCTGGTGAAGGTGGCCGAGGCGCGCCACCACCTGTCCGCTTTCGATACCCTGCACTTTGCCGGGCAGCAGGCCACGGGATCGCAGTGGCTGCAGCTGCTTTCCACCGTGGCGGCCGAGCAGGGCTGGGTGGCGGATGCCGGGGCCGTGCGTGCAAGCCGGTTGCCCTGGCCGCTGCTGCGCGTGGTGGGGCTGGTGATGCCGACCTACGCGGCCCTGGCCGATGTGCGCTACCTCTGGAGCACCCCGCACCGGCTGGACAACACACGCCTCACCGCCCTCATCGGCGTGGAACCACACACCCCCTTCGAGCAGGCGGTGCGCCGCGCGCTCCACGACCTGGGGCTGCTGGCCCCGGCCCATTCCCAAGCCGCCCTGGCATGAACCGCAAGGAGATTCTCACCATGCAACGCCGTACCTTCATCCGCCTGGCCGGCGGTGGCTCCATCGCCGCTGCTGCCATCCTCCCCCTGGCTGCCTGCAGCTCGGGTCCGCACTACCCCGCCCAGGCCGTCGAGGCATGGCAGGGCCCGGTGGGCGAGACCGACCTGCGCCGCCGCGCCGTGGCCTATGCCATCACCGCCCCCAACCCGCACAACCTGCAGCCCTGGGTGGTGGACCTGCGCGAAGAGGGCGTGATCACCCTGCGCACCGACCGGGAGCGCGTGCTGCCCGAGACCGACCCGTTGGGCCGCCAGATCCTGATCGGCCACGGCGCCTTCCTGGAGCTGCTGGTGCTGGCACTGGCCCAGCAGGGCATGGCCAGCGAGGTCACGCTGTGGCCCCAGGGCCCGCTGCCGGCGCAATTGCGCGACTGGGACGACCGTCCCGTGGCCCGCGTGGTGCTGCGGCCCGGCGGCGAGCCCGATGCCTTGTTCACGCAGGTGCTGCGCCGCCGCACGCCCAAGGTGGATTTCGACCTGGCCCGGCCCGTGGCACCCGATCTGCTCAAGGCCTTGCTGGCCGGTGCGTCCCGCCCTGGCAGCCCGCAGGCCGGTGGCACGGTGGAGCCCGCCCGCCTGGAGGCCTTGCGCGCGCTGTGCTGGCAGTCGGCGCAGGTGGAGCTGCGCACGCCGCGCACCATGATGGAAAGCATTCGCCTCACCCGTGTCGGCCCGTCCGAGATCCTGGAGCACCGCGACGGCATCTCGCTGAACACACCTTTCATACGCGCTGCGGCGGCGCTCGGCTTCTTTGACCGCTCTGCCCCGCCTGAGGAGGGGAGTGCGGGCTACAAGGGCGCGATGGACCGCTTCGAGGGCCACAGCCGCACGGCGATGGGCTTCGTGTGGCTGACCGGGGGCAACACCCGCGCCGACCAGATCGCGGCCGGCCGCGCCTACGTGCGCCTGCAGCTCAAGGGCACCGAACTGGGCGTGGGCATGCACCCCATGAGCCAGGCCCTGCAGGAGTTTGCCGAGATGGCGCCGCACTACGATCGCGTGCACCAGCTGGTACTGGGGCGCGGCGCGCCCAAGGACGCAGGCGAGCCCACGGTGCAGATGCTGTGCCGCATCGGCCACCCGCAGGGCGAAGTGCCCGCCACGCCGCGCCGGCCGCTGGCGCGCCTGCTGCAGACTTGAACCGCGCCGGGGCTCAGGCCTGCGGTGCCACGTAGGCGATGAGCCGGCCCATGCGGCGTATCCATTCCGAGGTCACGATGAACTGCGGTTTTTCGCGCTTCACGTAGGGCTCGATGTCGGGCGGGGTGTCGGCCGGGTAGGGGGAGGTGTCGTACACGTCGCCCACATGCCTGCTGCGGTAAGCCGTGCCGGTGTAGGGCGTGGTTGGACCATCGCCCCGGTAGGTGTTGACGACCTCGGGCACGGGCGAGGTCCAGTAGTTCTTCGTGCCCAGCTCAGCCAGCAGCGTTTGCGCCTCGCTGTCGGGAACCACCGGGGTGGGCATGGTGGCGCCGGTGAAGAGGTCCGGGAAGTCCACCTCGCGGATCGAGAAGTAGCGCGGCAAGGTGCGCGTGGCGCCCGTGGATTTGAGCGGCGAGCGCGCCAGCATGTCGGCAATGGCTGCATCGCTCATGCGGCTGAGCGACTGGTAGGTCGACTCGAGTCCGGCGATGTCGATGGGTCGGCCGGCCGAGTAGTGGCTGATGGTGTTGGTGTAGTCCTTGTCCGCGTAGTAGGCGCCGTTGTGGATATTGGAGCCGTAGCGGTGCATGTACAGGCCGTCGTTGGTGCCCAGCTCCACGAAGGTGGGATGGGTGCGCCCGCCGCCGAGCAGCGGATTGACCGCGGCCGCATCCGCCGGCAGCGGGCAGGACTTGAGCCAGGCAATCGCCTCCGGGATGCGGGCCAGGTACTTCTTGTCGCCGGTGAGCTGGAAGTAGTTGAACAGCTGGCGGATATTGGTCTGCGTGGTGTGCGTGGCCAGCGAGCGCGGCTCGTAGCTGCGCGCGCCGGCGGGGGCACCCGCCGGCCGGCCGCCCGTGGGGCGCGAGAGGTGCTGCAGGCTCCAGCCGGCCTGGGGACCGGGCTGCTGCATGAGGCGCATGCACTCCATGGCGCGCTGGATGTTGCCGATCAGGCGGGTTTCTCCCAGCGCCGTCACGCACAGCGTGAGGAACTTGATGTTCTCGCCCATCACGTCGTCGTTGAAGGTCACGTGCAGCGTGTAGTCGCCATCGGCCATGCCCACGCGGGCGCCCGGCGGCACCTGCTGCGGGTTGGGCAGCGGCATGCTGCTGATGGCGCCCGGGAAATGCGGAAAGCGCTGTGGCCAGCCCCCGTCGGCGATGCCGTACTCGGGGCCGAACTGCGACTGCACCACGAAGTCGATGGCGCGCTGCAGCGGGCCGGAGAAGCGCACGTCGCGCTTTTCCACGAACATGCGCAGCAGCAATTGCGACGCCACGGCCGTGCCGGCGTCGTCGAAGGTGGCATTGCCATAGTAGTGCTGGAACTCCTCGAGCCGCCAGCCGTTCTTGCCGATGGTGTCGTACCAGCGCTTGAGCGACTCCTCGCCCGCGAAGTCGTGGATGTAGTTCCACCCACCCGAGCGGTGCTGCGCCGCCACGATGGCCAGCGCGGTGCGCTCTGCCGCCTGGTAGTAACGCTCATCGCCCGTGGCGTGGTAGGCGTCCAGGTACACGTGGCCGACGGAGGGCGTGCCGGGCGGCTGGATCCAGCACATGGTGCGGTAGGCCTCCATTTCGCCAAAGGTCTGCTTGAGGTCGGGCGAGTACGACCACACGTAGCCGCCCTGGTAGGACACCACTTCGTCCATGTACTGCGCCGCACGCTTGAGGCCGGCGGCGGCTTCGGCCTGGGGGCCTGTCAGGGGTGCGGGACCGGAGTCGCTGCCGCCGCAGGCGGACAGCAGCAGCGGGGTCAAGGTGGTGGCAATGGCAAAGTCTCTGCGCTTCATCGGTTGGTCTCCTCGAAGGTTGGGGTCGGGGCCGGCATGTGGCGTGCCGCCATCACAGGCGTGGCCCATGGGCTCTTGTCACCTGCAGTCGCACGGCACCCATGACAGATGACGTCGTACAACTAGGCCGTGATTCTCGACGGCTGGATCCACCGGTGTGCTGGCGTTTACCCGAACCTCTTGTATGCAGATGTTGCAGCAAAATGGCTTTTCCGGCGTCCGAATGGGGCCGGCAGATACCCTCCGGGGCATTCTTGAAGCTGAATTAGTTATATGACGTCGTATGAATTGACGCGTCAGGGCGGGCGCTAAGACCGTCGCTTCTAGCGGCCCTGCACTACCACAAAGGAGGAGACCTGTGAACCGATGGACCCGATCCGGCATGGCATGGCTGGGCGCCCTGTGCATGGCCCTGTTGTGCGCCGAGGCCAGCCACGCGCAGGCACCCCTGCGCTTGCGCGCATGGAACATCCACCCCGATGGCTACCCGGTGACCGAGGCCATGAAGGGCTTCGCCGTCCAGGTGGCGCGGGCCACGCAGGGCCGCTACCAGATCGAGGTGTTCTCGAACGCCACGCTGGGCGACCAGCCCAAGGCGGTGCAGATGCTCAAGAGCGGCGAGATCGACATTGCCGAATTCAGCTCTGCGCCGTTGTCCGACGCGGTACCCGGCATCAAGGTGCTGAACCTGCCGTTCCTGTTCACCGATTCGGCCCACATGTTCCGCCACCTCGATGGTGCGCTGGGGCAGCGCTTTGCCGCCAACCTGCAATCGGCCGGCTTCGTGGTGCTGGGCTGGTACGACGGGGGCGGGCGCTCCTTCTACTGCGCCAACCGCGCACTGGCCAACATCCGCGATCTGGCGGGGGCGTCCATCCGCGTGCAGCAGTCCGAGGTGTTCATGGAGATGATCCGGCTGCTCGATGCCAAACCCGTGGCCCTGCCTTTCAAGGAAGTGCTGGGGGGCTTCCAGCAGGGTGCCATCGATTGCGCCGAGAACAACATGCCCTCCTACGAGTCCACCGGGCATTTCAAGGTGGCCAAGAGTGTGTATGTGACCAACCATGTGATCTCTCCCGAGGCGCTGGTGGTGTCCAGCACGCTGTGGGCCAGGCTCTCGCCCGAGGACCGCAAGGCCTTCTCGGACGCGGGCGCCCAATCGGCCCTGCTGATGCGCGAACTGTGGAACAAGCGCGTGGCCCAGGCGCTGGAGAACACGGCCAAACAGGGGGCGCAGTTCGTGCGGGTCAAGGACGTCTCGCCCTTCGTGCGGCGCATGGCGCCGCTGTACAACAAGTACATGGCCGACCCGACCACGCGCGAAGAGCTGCTGACCATCATCTCCAAGTGATGGGCGCTGGCGCTGCGGGGCCCGGTGGCCGGGTCAGTGCATGAGGCGCCGCCGGCACAGGCCCACGAACTCCTGCACTGCACGCGACTGGGCCTGGCGCGGCTTGAAGGCCAGCAACGCCCGAAAAAAGAGGCCGTCGGCGGCCAGGGGCACGCTGCGCAGGCCCAGGGGCGCATGCTCGGCGGCCACCAGCGGGTTGGTCACGGCCAGCCCCGCGCCTGCCAGCACCAGCGCGCACTGTGTCGCGCTGTAGGGGGTCTCGATCACGAAGCGCGGGGCGATCCCTGCGGCGGCAAACAGCCTTTCCAGCCGCTGCTGGGCCGGGTCGGTGGCCGACAGGCCCACCAGCGGCGCATCGCGCAGGTCGGAGAGGTCCAGCACCGCCTTGCGCGCCAGCGGGTGGGCGGCGGGCACGGCGCACACGGCGGGCAGCTCGTAGAACGGCGAGGACAACAGGCCGCTGGTGTCCGCCTCGTCGCCCAGGAAGGCCAGGTCCACGGCGCCCTGGAACAGCGCCTCGCGCAATGCCTTGGAGCTGTCGACCATCAGCAGGCAGCGGGTGCGCGGATAGTGGCGCTGGAACCCGGCCAGCACCCCGGGCATGATGCTCGCGGCCAGGGCGTGCAGGCAGCCGATGCGCAGCACCGTGTCCTCCAGCGACTGCAGCGCCACGATCTTGCGCTGCACCGCCTCCAGCCCTTCGTACACACGCTCGACCTCTTCCATCAGCGCATGGGCCTCGGGTGTGGGCACCAGACGGCCCTTGGGCCGGTCGAACAGCGTCAGCTGTGCGCGCGACTCCAGTTGCTGCAGCAGCTGCGTCACTGCAGGCTGGCTCACGTGCAGAGCCGCCGCCGCACGGTTGGCCGAACCCAGCCGCATGACCATGCGAAACACCTCGATCTGGCGCGTGCTGACCTCTTTGGCATCGTGCGCGGGAAGGCTCTTCATATAAGTTTGACTTAATTGAAACGGCTGCGGAATGGTACCGCGATGCCCAGCGCCTGACTACGATGCAGGCATGAATTCCGATACTTTGGCCGGTGTGCAACCGTACCACTCCTCATCCATCAAGGTGCCTGCATGGCAGGCCAACGCGCGGCTCCAGGGCCTGCGCTGCGTTCACTGCGGGGCCTGCTATCCGGTGCAGGACATGCCTGCGGGCTGCCCCGCCTGTGCAGCGCAAGGCACGCCCGCCAGCGTCGAGGCGGTCTACAGTGAGCTGCCCCGCGCGCTGGCAGCAAGCAGATCGGGTTATAGCTGGGGCGAGTGGCTTCCGTACACCCACGGGGTGTCGCTGGGCGAGGGGAACACGCCGTGCCTTTCCTTGCCACGGTTGGCGCGGACCCTGGGCATCCGTGGGTTGACTGCCAAGCACGAGGGCATGAACCCCACGGGTTCGCACAAGGACCGCATGTCGGCGCAGGCCGTGACCCGCGCCCTGGCGGTGGGTGCCTCCAAGGTGGTGCTGGCATCGAGCGGCAATGCGGCCGTATCCGCTGCCGCTTACTGTGCGGCGGCGGGTCTGCCGTGCGAGATCGCCACCTACCGGGACATGCCCGAGTCCTTTGCCCGAGCGCTGGCCCGCCTGGGGGCCCGCCGTGTTGCATTCGATCAGGGGCTGGACCGCTGGACCCACGTGCGCCGGCAGGTACTGGACGAGGGGGCCTTTGCGCTCACCAACTTCAGCGTGCCGGCCGTGGGCAGCCCGGTCTTCGGTGTGGAAGGTTACCGCGCGCTGGCGCTCGAATGCGCGGCCCAGGGCTGCGTGCCCGACCATGTGCTCGTGCCCACGGCGCGCGGCGACCTGCTCTGGGGCATGTACAGCGGCCTGCGCGACCTGCTGGCGGCCGGCCTCATCGAACGCATGCCACGCCTGTGGGCGGTGGAGCCGTTCGCCCGGTTGAGCCAGGTGCTCGCCGGCGCGCCGGCCCAGGCCGATTTCAGTGGCAGCACTGCGCAGTTCTCCATTGCCGGCAGCACTGTCACCCTGCAGCAGCAGATCGCAGTGGAGCGCTCGGGCGGCGGTGCCGCCGTGGTGGGCGATGCGGATGCAGCGCGCGGCGTGGCCGAGCTTGGTGCCCAGGGCCTCTGGGTGGAGCTGTGTGCGGGCGCCTGCGTGGGCGCGGCGGCACAGCTGCGCCGACAGGGCCACATTGCACCAGAGGACCACGTGCTGCTGCTGCTCACTGCCAAGGGCGACCGCGACGCCTGAGCGCTTTTCCCGCATCTCTTCGCCTGACCAAGGACCCTTGCCATGACCTTCCTGTCCCGCCGCAGCTTCGTGCTGGCCTGTGCCTGTCTCCTGGGCACCAGCGCCTTCGCCGCCTACCCCGACAAACCCGTGCGCCTGATCGTGCCGTGGGCGCCAGGCGGCAGCACCGATGCGATCGCCCGTGCCATCGCGCAGCGCATGGGGGAGTCGCTGGGGCAGAGCGTCATCGTGGACAACCGCTCGGGCGCGTCTGGCCGCATCGGCACCGAGGCCGCCGCCAAGGCGGCACCCGACGGCTACACCATCGCCATCGTGGAACTGCCCCACGCCATTGCGCCGGCCGTCACGGCCAGATTGCCCTACGACCTGCTCAAGGACTTCACTCCCATCTCGATGGTCGGCACCTCGCCGCTGCTGCTTTTCGTCAACGGCAGCAGGTACAAGGCCGGCGACATCAAGGGCTTCCTGAAGGACGGGCGCGCCAGCGCCACTCCCGTCACATTGGCCCACAGCGGCAATGGCTCCATCAGCCACCTCTCGTCCGAACTGCTCGCCGGGGCCAGCGGCCTCAAGGTCAATGCCATTCCCTACCGAGGCTCGGCACCGGCGCTCACCGACGTGGCGGCCGAGCAGGTGGCGGGCCACTTCGCCACGCTGGCCAGCGGTGCATCGCTGCTGTCTGCCGGCAAGATCTCTGTGCTCATGACCACCGGGCCTGCGCGCCTGGCGTCCATGCCCCAGGTGCCCACGGCGCGCGAGGCGGGCGTGGCGGGCATGCAGTTCAACCAGTGGTGGGCCCTGGTGGCGCCGGCCACCACACCCATCGAAGTGATCGAGCGGCTGCGCAAGGAAGCCATTGCCGCGCTGGAGCACCCCGCCACGCGCGAGCGCCTGACCACGCTGGGCATCGAGCTCAAGGGGTCCACGCGCGACGAACTGCGCGGCTTCCTGCGCGACGAGGTGGGCCACTGGGGCGCCGTGGTGCGCAAGATCGGACTGCAGCCGGAGTGAATCGCAGCTACTGCGGGATCAGCCGGGCGAAGAGGGCACGAGGTACTCCCGCACCAGGCTGCGCGCGCGGTGCAGCCGGCTCTTGGCCGCCTCGCGCGTGGTGGAGAGGCGCTGGGCCATCTCCTCGATGGTGAGCTCCTCGAAGTCGCGCATCAACAAGGCTTCACGGTACAGGGGCGGCAGCGAATCGATGGCCAGGGCCAGGTCGTGGCGCAGCTCGTGGTCTGGCCGGTGCGACCAGGCCAACGCATCTTCGACCTGCGCCAGTGGCTCGCCCCTGAGCCAGGCCAGCGCCGGGCGCATGCACAGCCGCTGCACGATGCGCACCACCCAGCCGCCAAAGGCCGCTACCTCGCGCAGCGCGCCCACGCGGCGGTAGACGATGATCAGCGCCTCCTGCACCACATCATCGGTCGCGGTGGTGGCCGCGCAGTGGCGCAGTGCATAGCGGCGGATGTCGGGCCGGGCCAGTGCCAGCAGGCGCTCCATGGCCTCGGTGTCGCCCGCGCGCGCTGCCGGCAGCAACTGCGCCATGGCGGTCGATGCGTTGGTCATTCAACCGGCTTTCTGCCCACCATGGCGCAGGCCGGGCAATAGCCGAAGAGGCCGGTCACGATGCCCGTGGCGCCCGATGCAGCCAGCACCAGGCCCAGCGGCGTGGCGCCCAGCCAGACAAGGCTGGCAACGATGAGGGCCACCCCGGCGACGACGCGCAGCAGGCTTTCGGGGCGGGTGATGTTCTTGCGGTACAGCATGGCAAAGCTCCTTGGGGGTTGAAAGAGAAGGCGCCGACACGGGGCGCCTTCCCTGACAAGAGCGGGCTCTGCTGCGAAAGGATTCATGCTGCGACAAATATTTCGTCAGCGGAAATGGTCGAACGAGGCGTAGTGCTGCTCCACCGGGCGGCCCTGCCCGTCCACCAGGCGCAGTCCCGGTTCCGCCTCGATGCTGCCGATGCGCGCCACCGGGGTCTGGCAGGCCTGTGCGGCTGCGGCCACTGCCGCGCGGTGCGAGGGCGGCGCCGTGAAGGCCAGCTCGTAGTCGTCGCCACCGGCCAGGGTGCACTGGTGCAATTGCTCGGGGCTCGTGGCGGCCCCTGCATGGGCCATCAGGGTGGCGGTGATCGAGATGTCGATGCGCGCACCCACGTCCGATGCCTTGAGGATATGGGACAGATCGCCCAGCAGCCCGTCGCTCACGTCCATGGCGCTGCTGGCCACGCCGCGCAGCGCCAGGCCCAGGGCCACGCGCGGCGTGGGTTGCTCCAGCCGCAGGCGAGCGGCGGCGAGTACCTCGGAGGGCAGGGCCGTGTTCCCCAGCAAAGCCTCCAGCGCCAGCCGGGCATCGCCCAGGGTGCCGCTCACATAGAGATCGTCGCCCGCGCGCGCACCGCTGCGCAGCAGGGCCTGGCCGGCAGGCACCTCGCCGAACACCGTGATGCAGATATTGAGCGGGCCCTGCGTGGTATCGCCCCCCACCAGTTCGCAGCCATGCGCATCGGCCAGGGCCAGCAACCCGCGTGAAAAGCCGGCCAGCCAGGCCTCGTCCACCCGAGGCAGCGCCAGCGCCAGGGTGAAGGCCAATGGCCGGGCTCCGCAGGCCGCCAGGTCCGACAGGTTCACGGCCAGGGCCTTGTGGCCCAGCAGCTCGGGCGCCGCATCCGCAAAGAAGTGGCGGCCCTCCACCAGCATGTCGCTGGAGACGGCCAGCTGCATGCCTGCGGCGGGCACCAGCAGCGCGCAGTCGTCCCCCACGCCCAGGGCGGCGCGGTGCACGGGCCGCGTGAAATAGCGTGCGATCAGATCGAATTCACCCATGGGTCGATTGTGGCGTGCCTCGTATCCATTGGCACCGACGGCGTGACATATCTCTGCAACACACGGTGCCTAGAGTTACCGCTTCCTGGCAGGGAGACCTTTGAACGGGTTCCCGGGGGCCGCAGGCTTTTCGCAGCCGCGCAGCCAACCCCGGCCTTCCCAGCGCCATCCATTCATCCAGACAACCCACCCGCCCGCACGCGGAGGAAACGAGCATGACCACCGTCTACCACGCCCTGTCCACCAGCAACTTCGCCCAGGATTGGACCGATATCGGGCTGATCACCGCCAATGACAATTGGGATGGCGTGCCCTCCATCGTCGGCTACCTGGGTGACATCGATGCGGCCTCCACCACCCCCTATGCCGGTGGTGATCCGCAGACGGTGCTGGGCGCCAACAGCGGTGCCGTGGACGTGATAGCCAACCAGACCAATCCCAGCACCAACACGTCGGGCGGGGTGGCGGAATTCCATCTCACCAACCCCGTTGTGGCATTGCAGGGCTCGGGTACGGCCGATGCCCCCGGCCTCGTGATCCACCTCGATGCCACGGGGCGCAAGGACATCGTTGTCAACTACAAGCTGCGCGACGTCGATGGCGCGGCAGACAACGCCATCCAGCCCGTGGCCCTGCAATACCGGTTGGGCAACAGTGGCAACTTCACCAATGTGCCCGCCGCTTACGTGGCCGATGCGTCCGAGGGCGGCACGGCGACCAAGGAAACCGTGGTGTCGGCCACCTTGCCGGCCGACGCCAACGGTGCTGCACAGATCCAGTTGCGCATCGTCACCATCAATGCTGCCAGCAGCGACGAGTGGACCGGCATCGACGACATCGTGGTGAGTTCCACCGCGGCCGGCTCCGCAGGACCCAGCCTGGCCTACAGCGGCTCCATCAACGAATCCCAGGCCTTCGACGGCCACATGGCACCGGGTGCCAAAATCACCATCACGCTCACGGGCGAGACTTTCACCGGCACCGACGGCGCAAGCCTGCTGTCGGCTGCCACCGTCAGCAACGTTCCTGCCGGCCTCACGGCCGTGCTCACCCGCACCAGCGGCACCACGGCCGAGCTGGGCTTCACCGGTACAGCCACCAGCCATGCCAACGCCAACGACGTGGGCAATCTCACGGTCACATTTGCCGATGGGGCGTTTACCGGCGGCTCCGCGTCCGGTGTCGCGAACGCCACCCAGAACAGCCTGAAGATCAACTTCAGCGACGAAGGGGATGCCGGCAGCGCGCAGACATTCACCCCCAACGCCGGTACGGCGCTCGGCAGCTCCGACGCCTCGGCCGCGCTCGCGCTCGACGCCAACTGGATGGTGGTGGGCGACGACGAAGCCAGTGTGCTGCGTGTCTACGACCGTGCAGGCGGCGCTGCCGTCAAGGAGTGGAACTACGGTGCCGCGCTGGGCAACGGCGGCGAGCTGGACCTGGAGGCCGGCACGCGCATCGGAGACACCTTTTACTTCACCGGCTCGCACAGCAACAACAAGAGCGGCGCGGAGCAGAACAACCGCGAATACATCCTGGCCGTGAAGATCGAGGGCACGGGCGCCGACACGCAATTCACCTACCTGGGCAAGCACAGCAGCCTGGAAGACCAGCTCGTGGCCTGGGACCAGGGCAATGCCCATGGCAAGGACGCCGGCTACTTCGGCTTCTCGGCTTCGTCGGGCTCCGGCGTGATTCCCGAGAACGTCAACGGCTTTTCCATCGAAGGCATGACCGCCTCGCAGGACGGCAGCACGCTGCTGGTGGCCTTCCGCGCGCCGCAGACCGATGCCAACACGCGCGACAAGGCGGTGGTGCTGGAACTGGCCGTGGCGGGCCTGGTCGATGCATCGGGCGGCGGCGCACCCAATGTGAGCGCAGTCCATGAACTCAACCTGGGTGGCCGTGGCATCCGCTCCATCGAGAAGGCCGGCGACGGCAGCTACCTGATCCTGGCCGGCCCCTCGGGCTCGGCCAGCTCCGAAGTCACCCATGATTTCCGCCTCTTCCGCTGGGATGGCGTGAGCACCACGCCCGCCGAGCTGGACGTGAACCTCGACGCACTGCGCGACGGCACGGGCGGCAGCTTCGAGACCATCGTCGACGTGCAGAGCACGGCCCAGGGCACCCTGGTGCAACTGCTGCAGGACAACGGCGACAGCACCTGGGGCGGCGCAACCGCTTCCAAGGACCTGCCCGCAGCGCAGCAGAAGTTCGTGGGCAACTGGGTGCAGATCGGCGCCACCGTCACCGACAGCACCGGCCCGGCGCTGGCCGGCAGCACGCCTGCCGACGATGCCACCAACTTTGGCAAGGGCGCCGACATCGTGCTGCGCTTCAACGAGGGCGTGGCGCGCGGCACGGGCGATTTCGTGATCAAGAAGGTCAGCGACAACAGCACCGTGGCCACGATTGCCGCCACCGACACGACCCAGGTCACGGTGGCCTTCAATACGGTCACCATCAACCCGACAGCCGACCTGGCTGCGGGCACCGCGTACTACGTCGAGGCCGTGTCCGGCACCATCAAGGACCACTACGGCAACCACTGGAGCGGCCTCACGGGCAATGCAGCGCTGAACTTCACCACCTCGGCCGCGCCGGCGCCCAAGCTGCTGATCACCGAGATCAATTCCAACGCCAGCCCCGGCGACTTCTTCGAGCTGTACAACTACGGCTCCACGGAAATCGACCTCACCGGCTGGAAATGGACCGATTCCGCAGCCGACCCCACCAAGCTCGGCACGTTTGCGGCCGGCACCAAGATCGCTGCCGGCGGCAAGCTGGTGGTGGCAGGTGAAGTCACCGATCCCACCGCCCTGAAGACGGCCTGGGGCCTGGATGCCGGCACGAATGTCGTCGCCGTCGGCGGCCCCGGCCTGGGCAAGGGCGATGGCGTGGTCATCCTGAACGACAGCGGCCAGGTGGCGACCGCCCTCAACTATGGCGGCGCCGCATTCACCAACGGCGGCACCACGGTGAACCCGCTGGCCAAGAGCAGCGGTGGCGCGGTCAGCGTGACGGAGCACGCCGGTGTTGCCGTGGGCGGTACGGCCACTACCTCGGCCGTGTGGGACGGTGCTTCCACCACCAACCCCACCTACAAGGCGGCCGTGGTGGGCGAACTGGGTGCCTTTGCGCAGACCGCCACCCCCGCCAACATCGGCTCCCCCGGAACGCTGGTGGTAGCGCAGCCCAAGCTGCTGATCACCGAGGTCAACTCCAACGCCACCCCTGGCGACTTCTTCGAGCTGTACAACTACGGCACCACGGAGATCGACCTCTCGGGCTGGAAATGGACCGACTCTGCTGCCGACCCCACCAAGCTCGGCACGTTTGCGGCCGGCACCAAGATCGCTGCCGGTGGAAAGCTGGTGGTGGCCGGTGAAGTCACCGACCCCGCGGCCCTGAAGACGGCCTGGGGTCTGGACGCCAACACCAGCGTCGTCGCCGTGGGCGGCCCCGGCCTGGGCAAGGGCGATGGCGTGGTGATCCTCGACGCCAACGGCCAGGTGGCAACGGCCATCAACTACAGCGGGACGGCCTTCAACAATGGCAGCACGGCAGTGGCGCCCATGTCCAAGACCGGTGGCGGTGGGGTGACCGGCTCCGAGCATGCGGGCGTGGCCTTCGGCGGCACGGCCACCACCTCGGCCGTGTGGGATGGCCTGTCCACCACCAACCCGACCTACAAGGCGGCGGTGGCGGGCCAACTGGGCGCGTTTGCACAGACCGGCACGCCGGCCAACATCGGCTCGCCCGGCCTGACCAGCGCCCCGGCCATACCACCGGGCGCCGCCCCCAGCTACACGCAGACGTTCGAGAACGCGGCAGGCTTCAACGAGTTCACGGTGTTCAGCAAGGATGCCGATGCCGCCAGCAGCTGGTACTACAGCACGGCCACCAAGACCGCCGAAGTCAACGGCTTCGGTGACACGGCCAATGCCAACGACTGGCTGGTCTCCAAGGCCTTCAACCTCGACGGCACGAGCGCCGAGTTCCTGAGCTTCAACACCTGGACGCGCTTTGCCGACACCGGCATCGCCGACCCCGAGGTCAAGCTGTACTACTCCACCAACTACAGCGGCTCGGGCGACCCCACGGCCGCCACCTGGACGCAGCTTTCCTACACCCATTCGCCGGCAGACAGCCAGACGACCACGCCTTCGGGCCTGATCGACCTCTCGACCATCCAGGGCGCGAATGTCCACTTCGCGTTCCAGTACCAGGCATCGGGCACGGGCTCCAACACCGCATCGAGCTGGCGCGTGGACGACTTCAAGATCGAAAGCTTCACAGGCCCGGTGGTCTCCATCGCCGCCACCAGCGCCGACAAGCCGGAAGGCAACAGTGGCACCACCAACTACACCTTCACCGTGACGCGCGCGGGCGATGCCTCCGCCGCTGCCTCGGTGCAGTGGGGCGTGGCGGGTTCGGGCGGCTCGCCCGTGGCGGCCGATGACTTCGTGGGCGGTGCATTGCCCTCGGGCACCGTGAACTTTGCGGCCGGCGAGACCAGCAAGACCATCACCATCGGCGTGCAGGGCGACACCCAACTGGAGCAGGACGAGGCCTTCACCGTCACGCTGTCGGGCGCATCGGCGGGCACCACCATCATCGGCGGCGGCGCCGCGCAAGGGCTGGTTCGCACCGACGAAGCACCCATCACCAGGATCCACGAGATCCAGGGCAGCACCGACACCGCGCTGCTCATGGGCAACACGGTCACCATCGAAGGCATCGTGACCGGCTACGCGCCCAACCTGCAGGGCTTTTACGTGCAGGAAGAGGCGGCCGACTACGACGGCAATGCCAGCACCTCCGAGGGCATTTTTGTCTACTACGGCAGCACGCCCATCGCGGGCCTGGACGCCAACAGCGTGGGTGACAAGGTGCGCATCAAGGGCACGGTGGCCGACTTCCGCGGCCAGACGCAGCTCACCGCCCCCACGGGCTTCACGCTGGTGCAGGACAACGCCGGCCTGCCCGCCGCGGCCGTGGTGACGCTGCCCGTGGCCAGCGCCGTGGACTGGGAGGCCTACGAGGGCATGCTGGTGACGGTGCAGTCCGGCACAGCCGGCGGCCAGCTGGTGGTGACCGACAATTACAACCTGGGCCAGTACGGCCAGGTCACGCTGACCTCGGACGCCGTGCAGTCGCAGTACACCGAACTGCATGCGCCCAGCGTCAGCGGCAACACCGACTACCTGGCCGAACTCAAGAAGGACCAGATCATCCTGGACGACCTGAACGGCTCGCAGAACCCCGCGACCCATATCGGCCGCGGCGGCCAGCCGCTGTCGGCCAGCAACACGCTGCGCGCGGGCGACAGCGTGACCAGCGTGACCGGCATCGTCGACCAGCTGGTGGACGCGGCAGCCGCCCCGCACGAAACCAGCTACCGCGTGCAGCCCACGCAGGCCGTGAACTTCACGGGCGATGCACGACCCACCACGGCCGACATCCCGGCCAGCATCCGCAATGCCGAGATCAAGGTCGGCTCTGCCAACGTGCTCAATTACTTCACCACGCTGGGCACCGGCAGCTTCACGACCCCCGACGGTGTCACGCAATCCGGCCGCGGTGCCACCAACCCGGCCGAACTGGCACGCCAGCAGGCCAAGGTGGTGGAGAACCTGGTGGGCATGGACGCCGACGTGCTGGGCCTGATGGAGGTGCAGAACAACGGCTTTGCCGACGGCACCAGTGCCATCGACTCGCTGGTGGACGCCCTCAACGCCAAGGCGGGTGCTGGCACCTATGCCTACATCAAGGCGCCGTACAACAACGGTGCGGCCCCTGGCGACGCGGCGACGGCCGGCACGGACGCCATCATGGTGGCCATCGTCTACAAGCCCGCCAAGGTCACCCCCGTGGGCGCGGCAGCCGTGGCCGATCCGACGGTGTACACCGCCTTCTCGGCCGCCTTCGGCAGCCGCGTACCCGTGGCGCAGACCTTCAAGTCCAATGCCGATGGCGAGGAGTTCACCGTGGTGGTGAACCACTTCAAGTCCAAGGGCAGCGTGAATGACCCGGACATCGGCGATGGCCAGGGCGCCAACAACCTGGCGCGCGTGAAGGCCGCCGAGGACCTGTCGGCCTGGCTCGCCACCAAGCCCACCGGCAGCACCGACAGCGACGTGCTGCTGGTCGGCGACTTCAACGCCTACGGCAAGGAAGACCCGATCACCAAGCTCGCCGCCAACGGCTACAGCAAGGTGTCCACGGGCAACTCGTACTCGTTCGACGGCCTGTGGGGCTCGCTCGACCATGCGCTGGCCAGCGGCAGCCTGGCCGGCCAGGTGAGCGGCACCTACAAGTGGGGCATCAACGCCGAAGAGCCGGTGGTGCTCGACTACAACATGGAGAACAAGAACGACGCGCAGGATGCCAGCTACTTCAATGCCGATCCCTACCGTTCGAGCGACCACAACCCGATCCTGATCGGCCTGAACCTGAGCAGCACGCCCGCCTCCGGCGGCGGCGGTGGCGGCACGCCCACCCCTCCGACCATTCCCGTCATTCCCCCCACGGCGCCTGGCGAGCCTGCCACGTTGCAGGGCTCCAGTGGCAATGACACCATCGTCGTGCCCGACCTGCCCCTGACCCGTGTGGTGACGGGCGGCGGCGCCGACACCGTGACGGGTGGCAGCGGCGTGGACACGGTCGTGGTCTCCGCCACGCTGGCCGATGTATTGCGCCTGGGCATCAGCCAGGACGGCAGCGGCAAGGTGGTGATCAACACCCCCACGGGCCCCGTGACCCTGAGCGGGGTGGAGCGCGTCGAGCTGCAGGGCAGCCTGTTTGCCTTCGACGTGGCACTGCCGTCGGCGACCAGCGAGGGCGGCAAGACCGGCCAGATGCTGGCCCTGGCCTACACCCTCTTCGGCCAGAAGCCGGGCACCGCGGCCCTGAGCCAGTGGGTGCACAAGGCCGACAGCGCGACTGGCCTTGACGCACTGGCCCAGTCCTTCATCGATGCGCTGGCCCCTGGCATCGGCAACGACGGCCTGGTGAACTTCCTGTTCCAGAGCGTCACGGGTGTGGCCCCCACCGCCCAGCAGGTGCAGGAATTCGCGTCGCTGATCGGCCCTGGCAAAGCCTATGCCACGCAGGGCGCCTTCCTGGCAGCGGTGGCCAAGCTGCCGATCGCCACCGAAGGCCTGGTCGAGCTGGTGGGTGTGGCGCAGCCGCTGGACGCCAGCGCGTTCTGAGCGCCGCTGCGGTGGATGCCTGCCTGGCCTGCGTCAGGCCGGCGGGCCCGCGAACCACTGGGCCCAGTGGTCGATGCAGGCCTTGATCTTGGGCAGGCGGTGGCGGCGCGTGAGCGTGATCGCATGGATGGGGGAGGTCTGTTCATCCACCCAGGCGGCCAGCACCGGTGCCAGCACGCCCTGCTGCACCAGGGGCTCGGCCACCAGTGTCGCCAGCCGTGCGATGCCCAGCCCCTGCAGCGCCAGGCGCGCGGTGATGCCGGTGCTGCCGGAGCGCCAGTGCCCGTCGGCCACCACGACGCGGGGCTCGCCGTCGACGAGGAAGGGCCAGCGGTTGAGCTGCGCCACGGCGCTGTTGGTGATGAGCCGGTGGCGGTGCAGCTCGTCCGGGTGCTGCGGCGTGCCGTGGGCCTGCAGATAGGCCGGCGTGGCATAGAGCCGGCGCACCAGGGTGCCCAGCGGGCGGGCCACCACCGTGTCGCTGGTCGGAGGGCCGGTGCGGATGGCAATGTCGATGCCATCGCGCGCCATGTCGGCCATGCGGTCGTCCACCACCAGCTCCACGCGCAGCAGCGGGTGTGCTTGCTGGAGGCTCTCGAAGCTGGGGATCAGCAGGTGCTCGGCCACCACCGAGCTGGCAGCCACGCGCACCGAGCCGCTGGCCTGGCCGCTCTGGCTGGCGAACTCGCCTTCGAGCTCGTCCAAGGTGCTGGTCAGGCGCCGGCAGTACTCGAGAAAGGTCAACCCCTCGGCCGTGGGCGTGAGGCCATGCGTCGAGCGGTGGATCAGCCGCGCACTGCAGGCCTTCTCGATGCGCGCCAGCGTGCGTGACACCTGGCTCACGGGCACATCGCGCTCGCGCGCCACGGCCGAGAGTGAGCCCAGGTCCGCCACGCGGACAAAGAGGTGCATGTCTTCAAAGCGGATATCGCGCATCGGCCAATGGTAGCGGGCGCCGAGCCCGGGGTGGCAAGGCCTTTGCAGACCCTGCAAAACGCCCTTGCAGCGGGTGGCGTTTCGCCGTTGCATGCCCCTGCCTACATTCGCCAGATCCCGTTTCGAACCGCAAGGATGTGACCCATGCCCCAGCACGATGAACTCTACCCCGCCGACCTGCATCGCCTCAAGGCTGCCGCCATCCGCGAATCCCACCGGCTGCGCAACGAAGCGCTGTGGAGCGCTCCCGGGTGGCTGCGGCACATCGCCGCCCAGGCCTTGGGGCGCCTGAGGGCGCTGTTCAGAGCCGTGCGCCGCGAAAGCGCTGGGCCGCCTGGCGGCTGACCTCGGCCAGCAACTGCTCTTCGCGCTGGCGCTCGCGCAGCCAGCGGGCATCGTTCTGGCCGGCCTCGGTTTCGGTGCGCAGCATGTGCATGGCGTTGGCCGCGCCCTGCATGGCGGCATGGCTGGCGATCTTGTCCATGGTCATCATGATGTGCTCGCGCAGCGGCATGTGGTCGCCGGTGGAGGGGTCCACGTACACCGCGTCCATGCCGAAGCGGCAGGCCTGGAAGCGGTTGTAGGTGTAGACCAGGTAGTCGTCCTCCTCGGGCATGAAGGGCTGGTCCGCGAGGAACCAGGCACCGAGCGACTGCACGTAGCCCGCCAGCGCGGCGGCGCGCTCGATGGTCAGCGGCGTGTCGAACACGCGGATCTCGATGGTGCCGAACTCCGGCTTGGGACGGATGTCCCAGTAGAAGTCCTTCATGCTCTTGACCACGCCGGTGCGCGTCATCTTGTCGAAGTAGGCGGTGAAGTCCTCCCAGGTCAGCGCGAACGGCGCGCGGCCCGACAGCGGGAAGGCGAACACCGAGTTGAGCCGCGCCGAGTCGAAGGCCGTGTCCTGCCCCTGCACGTAGGGGCTCGACGCCGACAGCGCGATGAAGTGCGGGATGTAGCGCGACATGCGGTGCAGCATGAGCAGCGCGGCATTCGCATCGGGGCAGCCGATGTGCACGTGCTGGCCGAAGATGGTGAACTGCTTGGACAGATAGCCGTACAGCTCCGACAGCTCGCGAAAGCGCGGCTTGTCGTAGATGCGCCGCTCGTGCCACTGCTGGAAGGGGTGCGTGCCACCGCCCACCACGGCGATGTTGAGCTTGTCGGCGCTCTTGACCAGTGCATCGCGGATCGGCGTGAGTTGCCCCAGCACCTCGCTGGCCGAGTGGCAGATATCGGTGGAGATCTCGATCATGCTGTTCGTCATCTCGGGCACCACGCTGCCGGGCAGCGGTGTCTTGTGCATCAGGCGCAGCATGTCCTCGGCATAGGGCGCGAGGTCGTAGTCGTTGGTGTTGACGAGCTGCAGTTCCAACTCGACGCCCAGCGTCAGCGGTTCGGAATGATTGAAGGCTTCAAGGCTCACGCGTTGTCTCCATTGCTGCTGGTGGCGGCGTTCGACAGCGGCGCCCAGGGTTTCGAACTTTCGCCCGCGCGGTAGATGGCCACCGTGGCGATCACGGCACCCAGCACCTCCATCAGCAAAATGGCGGGCAGGGCCACGCGCGCGATCAGGTGGCCGGTGGACGGCGAGGCCACCACGAACTGCGAGGCGATCAGCAGGGCGATGGAGGACATGGGTGTCATCGCGCCACCCACCCACAGGGCCTGGCGCCAGCTGGCGCCACTGCCCACGTTGCCCAGGGCCACGCCCAGCACCTTGGCCACCAGGCGCACGGCGATCAGTGCCAGCACCACGCCGGCCACGGGGCCGCTCCAGTCGGCCTGCGCCGCCACGGTGGAGACCAGCACGAACATCAGCATGGTCAAGAGCGATGATGCATTGCCCAGCTGGCGCGGCCAGGCCCAGGGGCGCGGGTTGACCTGCTTGAGCAAGATGCCGCCCAGCAGCGCGGCCAGCGGGGCCGAGCCGCCCATGTGGGCCGCCACGGCAGTGCCCGCGGCGATCAGCGCCAAGAGCAGCATGGAGGTGTTTTCGCTCGCCGGGCTCATGATGCGCAAGGCCATGCGCATCACCAGCGCCAGTGCGGCCGCCACGACCACCGAGACGCCGAGCACCACGACCACGGGGTACATGGTGTCGATGAGCGTCAGGCTCTGGCGGTTGATCTGCTCTGCCCGGGCACTGCCCAAGGTCAGCGCGTACAGGGTGGACAGGGTGGCCAGCACGATGGCACGTTCGGTCACCGGGCCTGCGGCGCGGGTGTCGGCCACCACGCGCGTCAGCACGGCAGGCGAGGCGGCCAGTGCCACCAAGGCAAGGGGCCCTGCCACCTGCGTGGGCTGGTTGAGCCAGACAAGCACCCAGTACACGGCGAAATAGGTCAAGGTGGATTCGGCAATGCTCTGTACCAGCACCATGGGGTTGTGGCGGAACCAGCGAAGCGGGATGCGCCCGCCACATTCGAACAGCACCAGGGCGATACCAAGCTCCAGCAGGAACAGGCCGATGCCCTGCAGCGGCCAGAGCGCGCCGCTGAAGCCTGCCAGGCCCGCGGCCGTGCCCACCAGCGAATAACCCACCACCTTGGGCAGGCCCGTGTGGCGCTGGCACAGGTAGCCGGCCATGGCGGCCACTGCCAGCAGCAGGGACCATTGCACCGTGGGGAGCCCGGCCGAGGGGCGCAGCCACTGCGCCCAGAAGCTCAGGATTTCATTCATGTAGGTGACCTCTGCATGGCGCGGGCACGGCAGGCGCCCGCGGGTTGATTCTTCGACGGCACGCACCACCGGTGGGGTGGCCAGTGCCGGGCGGTACCGGCCAGATCACATCTGTGCGGCGCGGCACACAGCCATGGCGCGAGCCGACAGCGGCTGGCACGCCGTTACCTTAACGTACCCCGCAGAGACCTCAGGAACCGCTTCGGTTTTGCGCGACGGCCAGGGCCTGACGGGGTGCGCCTAATTTACCTGCCACCGTCGGCGCTTCATGTAGGACAGTTTCGAGCTTTGTAAGAAGCTGTGTGGAGATTGCGGCCGTGTGTTTCAGGGGGGCACAATACGTCCGCGCCCCGGCATGAAGAAGCTCAAAGGGGCAGCACCCAGGCGCCGGCGGATGGCGGCATAGATGCGCGAGCGGTCCACGCCACTCACGCTTTGTGCGCGCATGGCCAAGCTGAAGGCCAGGTAGAAGCTCACGGTGACATTGAGCGCGCCGATCAGTGGAATGGCGGCCACGGCCCACCAGAATGCCTGCATGTGCAGCACGGCCACGCCCAGCGCCGCGCAGGCCGCGCCGATCTGGCCTGTGGACAGCGTCACATGGCGCACGTCCAGGCCCAGGCCGAAGAAGCCTGCGATGGCCGGCACCAGGCCGAGCATGAACCCGAGCGAGACATTGGCAGCAAAGCCCGAGAGGTTTTCGCGCAGGAACCGCGCCCAGCGCGCTGCGCGCGCGTGGCCGAGCAGCCCGGTGATGCGCGGGTTGTAGTGCATGGCCGAGTCCAGGCGGTGCAGCACGAACCAGTTCTCCGCCCAGCCCGCGATGATGCTCGACAGGAACAGCAGCACCCCGGTGAAGGCCGCGAAGAACAGTGAGGGCCCGAGCAGGTGCAGCGACTCGAACACATGCTCGGCCTGCTTCTCCGTGATGGCCGGCGCCCCGGTGGCCTGCGCGATCAGCAGGGCCAGCGCAAGCACCGCCGGGAACACCACCAGCACATTGCCCAGCACGGCGGCGACCTGCGAGCGCACCAGGTGGGTGATCTCGTCCACGAAGGATTCGATGGCGTCGCTGGCACCGAGCTCCTTGAGCTTGGCGGCCATGGCTGGCGCCGTCATCGCCGGCTGCTTGGTGGCCACCGTGAGGTGCAGCAGCTGGATCAGCACAAAGGTGGCGGCGTAGTTCACGCCGGCCCAGAAGCCGCCCCAGAAGGCCGACAGCGCCAGCGCATACAGGCCGAACTTGGCCAGCGTGGTGAAGGCCATCAGGGCCCCGCCGCCCGCGGCCTTCTTCACCATGGAGCGGTACTCGGCGCCCGTGCGGGTGATGTAGTGCTCCCCCGTCTCGGCGCTGCGCTCGGCCACCTTGGCGGCGAGCAGCGAGGAGTTGGAGGCAAACAGCGCGCGCAGGCTGCGCCGCTCCTGCCCCACCAGCACCAGGCTGGCCATGAGTTTGGCCGCTGTCAGCGCCGGCTGGGGCGACAGCAGGCAGTCCAGCAACTGGCGCACGCGCAGGATGCGCTCGCGCAGCTGGCGAAGGCGGAACACCAGGCCGACCGAGATGCCGTTGTCCTCGAAATGCGTGTACACGGTGGCGGCGGCTGCGCGGCAGGCCTCCAGCCGTTCGCGCAGGCGCTGCACGGCGGCGTCCAGCCGCTCGGGCGTGCGCAAGCCGTGCAGCACTTCCACGCGCAGGCTCTCCACATCGTGGATCAGGGCGTGGAAGGGCTGGGATTCGCGCGCCGTCTCGCTCATGCGCAGGCGCAGCTCGGGCGCGAAGCCGGTCGAGAGGATCTGCCCGGCGCAGTAGGTGATGGCATCGAGCAGGGCCTTCTGCCAGCGCGAGGCGCCGCCCGTGTCCGTAGGCGCGAGCAGGTGCACCAGGCGCGCGAGCTGGGTTTCCTCCAGCGCGGCCACCCACTGGGCATCGAACCCACCGGGCAAGGCCAGCATGAACAGCTCCGAGGCATCGATGGTCTCGGGGCTCGCGGGCAGCAGCTTGGTACGCAGGCGCTCGGCCACCTCACTGGCCAGGGCCGTGCGCGGTGCAAAGCCGAAGTCGGCGAGCAGGGTGGTGATGTCCACCGTGTCCACCAGCATCGCCCACCAGGCCTGGAGTTTCGCCTGCATCTCGGGGCGGGCTTCCACCGCGTCCAGGAACAGCTGCAGGCGGCCGATGGCGCCCGGCACCGAGTCGCGCTTGCCGCGCACCCAGTCGAGCAGGCTGATCAGCCACAGGTGGCGCTGGGCCAGGTCTGCGTCAGGGTCCAGCCGCGCCAGGATGCTGGCGAGGTCGACGCTGCGGCTCAATGCAGCACCCGGCCGGTCAGGGGCTGGCCCGAGGGACCCTGGTTGATGGCTTCCAGCATGAACAGGTCGACCTTGGCATCGAAGGGCTCGCCTTCCTCGCCCACGCAGTGGAAGGTGCCGTGCATGGTGCCGCTGGCCGTGCGCAGGCGGCAACCACTGGTGTACTGGAAGGATTCACCCGGTTTGAGCAGCGGCTGGTGCCCCACCACGCCCAGGCCCTTGACCTCCTCGGTGTGGCCGCGCGAGTCGCTGATGATCCAGTGGCGGGAGATCAGCTGCGCTGGCGCGTCCCCGGCATTGGTGATGGTGATCGTGTAGGCGAAGCTGAACACCCCCGTGTCCGGGGCGGACTGCTCCGGCAGGTACTCGGGCTGCACTTGCACGTCAAACTGGTACTTTGGCATGGGCGAATGGTAACTGCGACAATCGGTGCATGAGCCGACCTTTTCGCATAGCCCCCTCGATCCTCTCCGCCGATTTCGCCCGCCTGGGCGATGAAGTGCGCAACGTCATTGCCGCTGGAGCGGACTGGATCCACTTCGACGTGATGGACAACCATTACGTGCCCAACCTCACTTTCGGCCCCATGGTGTGCCAGGCGCTCAAGCCGCACGCCAAGACGGCCGATGGCGCCGCCATTCCGGTGGATGTGCACCTGATGATCGAGCCCGTGGACGCCCTGGCGGCCGCATTTGCCGATGCCGGTGCGGATTACATCAGCTTCCATCCCGATGCCTCGGGCCACGTGCACCGCAGCATCCAGGCCATACGCTCCAAGGGCGCCAAGCCCGGGCTGGTGTTCAACCCGGCGCAACCCCTGGACGTGCTGGACTGGGTAATCGACGACATCGATCTGATCCTGATCATGAGCGTGAACCCCGGTTTCGGGGGGCAGAGCTTCATCGACTCCGCCCTGCGCAAGATCGAGGACGTGCGCCGCCGCATCGATGCCTCGGGCAAGGACATCCGCCTCGAAGTCGATGGTGGCATCAAGACGGACAACATCCGCCGGGTGGCGGATGCGGGTGCCGACACCTTCGTGGCGGGCAGTGCCATTTTCGGCAAGCCGGACTACAAGGGCGTCATCGACTCCATGCGAGCCCAGCTGGGCTGATTGCTCCACGCTGGCGGGCTGAGCCGCCAGCCGCTGGCCTTACTTCTGTGCAGGGACGATGATCGTAGTGGTCGTCGATTCGCGCAGCACGCCGCCGCCAGATACCGAGCCACTCACGGCACTGCTCTCGACGCGGCGCACGCACTCCGAACGCTCCTGCGCACTCTGGAACGCACTGCAGCGGTCGGTGCTGTTGGCCGCTGCGATCGGGCCGGGGTCGCTCAGCTGGCCCTTGCGCGAGGCGTCCAGCGCGTTGGTGGCTTCGCGCATGCAGGTGGCCATGCTGTCCTGGGTATTGTTGGTCATGCACTTCTGGCGGTCCTGCTCGTAGCGGGCAGCGGCGTCAGAAGAGGGCGACTGGGCCGAAGCGGCGCCAGAGGCAACCAGCAGGGCGGCGGTGATGACGGGGGCGAAAAAGGCGAAACGTTTCATGGCGAGGGCTCCTAGCGCAGGGCGCAAATGACAGGGTGCAACACAGTTGCAAAGGGATGGGTGCAGCGTAGTGCCCGCTCCCTTCCGTGCCTGTCGGACAGCGCCGACCCCGGCCGTGCGCCCTGGCGCCTACCGCCTGTCCCGCCCTGTAGACTTCGTTCTTAGCCCAGGCGCTGGAAGGTCAGCGTGAAAGCCACCCCGTCGGCCGTATTGCGCGCATTGATGGTGCCGCCCATCTTGGCCATGTAGGTCTTGGCCACGAACAGGCCCTGGCCGCGGTGTTCTCCTTCGCCCACGGGCGTGGGCAGGCTGGGGTCGGACACCCCCAGCTCGAAGATGCGGCCCAGCAGCTCGTCGGCAATCGTGACACCCACGTTGTGCAGCGTGGCGCTGGCGGTGGATTCCGACGCCGTGAGCGTCAGCGTGATGGCCGTGCCCGCGGGGCGATAGCGGTCGGCGTTGCGCAGGATGTGCGTGACCACATCCTCCAGTGCGAACTCGTCTGCACGCACGATGACCGGGCTGGCACCCCCTTCGTACACCACCTGGGCGATGCCGGCGAAATGCGCGTTGTCCGCCACATGGCGCAAAAAGGCATCCAGGTCCAGCCGGCCCTGCGGCACGTCGGCCGCCTGAAACGCCTCCGCCGGCGATGCCGTGCCATAAAGCACGTGCACCGCCTGCTGCATGCGCTGCACATAGCGGTGGCCTGGGTCGCCAGGGCCCCCATGCAGCACCATCAGCGACTGCAGGGGCGACATGATCTCGTGGCCCACGGCGTGCCACATGTCGCGCTCCTGCTGGGCGCGCAGCTGCTCGCGCTGGATGTCGTCCTTCACGCGCTGCAGCAGGTCGGCCAGGCCGCCCGCCAGGATGCCCAGCTCGTCAGAACCCCGCAGGTCCGACACGTCGAGATCACCCAGGCGCGGGCCGATGTGCCCGTCCTGCACGTTGTACGAGACGGCGGCCGCGCGGCGGGTGAGGGCGGTCACGCGGCGCAGCAGCCCCACCTCCACGATCAGCCAGGCCAGAGCGATGGCGGTCAGCATGGCCCCCAGGTACCAGGACATACGCGTGGCCACAGCGGCCAGGCCATGCTCTAGCCCGCGCAGATTGCCGGTGAAGCTGACCACGTAGTTGCCCGTGGGCGTGTCGAGGATGTCCAGGCCCGCCGGCGTGGCGCGCGCATCGGGCGCATCCAGCGGCAGCCAGCTCACCAGGCGGATCAGCCAGGGCGCCGAAGGCTCGGCCTGCACTTCGCTGCCCTTGAGGGTGAGTGCACGCTCCTCGCCGTCGCCCATCTTGCGCACCTGCACCTTCTCGCCGGGCAGCAGGCTGCGCGTGACCTCGGACAGCGACGCCCCGGGCTGCGCGCCGGGCGTGTTGCTGTCGAACAGTGCCGGGCCCTCGCCGGGCCCGAGCATCTCCACGCGCACGCGCATGCTGCCCAGGTCCTCGGGTGGCCACACCAGGCGCTCCTTGCGGAACAGCGCTTCGCGGAACAGCTCCACCGGCAGGCGGATGGAATAGAAGCTGCGGCGCAGGCAGTCTGGCACGGCGCCGGCCAGGTCGCGGCACTGCCCGTTCTGCCACAGCCAGCCGCGGAAATCGCGCACCGGGCGCGCACGCACGTCGAGCACTTCGCCGCCGTTGTCCACGAAGCCTGTCAGTCGGCCACGTGCCCCGGGGTTGGTGCCCGCTGCCGAGGCGCCCGTGGCCGGTGCCATGGCCTCGAAAGGCGCCACCCAGCGGCTGGTGGTGCCGCGCATGTCCAGCGTGACGCGGGCGCGGTGCACGGTCGCCAGGTCCAGCACACCCCGCTCGCGTGCCGCCAGTTCGCCGGCATAGAAACTGCCCACGATGTAGATGAAGCCGCCCGCATACGGATTGTTGCCAATGGCCGCGCAGACCGAGGCGCCGTCGGGGTACAGCACCGAGCAGCCGGCCATCTCCACCGCCTGCTGGGCCTTGTTCTGGTCGTCGAAGTCGATGGCCGAGTAGGGCAGCAGCAACGGCGCCAGCGGCGTGGCGCCCTGGCCCAGGTTGCCTGCATTGAGCAGCGCGAGTTGCCCCGCAGGGTGGCGCAGCCGTGCCATGACCTCGGCCTGGCTGCGCTCGAAGCCATGCTGGTAGCTCTGCCAGGCGCGTTCCTTCTCCTCGCGCAGCAGTACCACGCTGAGCGCCACGGTGGCCACCGCCAGCAGGATGAACACGCTGCGCACGAGAATGCGCAGGCGAAAGGCCGGCAGCCCCAGGCGCGGCATCTCGAGCCGGGGCATCTCCAGGCCGGGGCGCAGCAGGCGCTTGATCATGTCTTCAGGCGGCCCTGCGCCAGCGGCGAGCCCACCCAGCGAAAGCCGCGCATCGGCACGTTCTCGATGCCCTCGAAGGCCGGGTCCACCTCGCGCAGGGCCTCGCGGATGGTGCTCACGTGCTTGCGCACGTTGTCGCGGTTGCGCCCGCTCTTGACCACCTCGAACAGCTCGTCGTACGACACCACCTCGCCGCTGCGCTGGTGCAAGGTGGCCAGGATGCGCTGCGCCGTGAGTGGCAGGTTGATGCGCTCGCCGCGCCAGGTGGGGGTGCGTTGCCACAGCGGGTCGAGTACCAGTGCATCGCCCGCGGCGGCTGCCGTGGCAAGGGGGGCCGCGGCCTGGGTGGCCTGTGTCGTGCGCAGGATGTCGAGGAAGGTCTCGATGAAATCGGCCTCCTCGAAGGTCGTTTTCTGCAGGTAGTCCCAGGCGTCCAGCGCTTTCATGATGCTGCGGTAGATGGCCGCCGGCATGGCCGAGACCACCAGCACCGGCGTGCCCTGGCGCAGCTTGTTGATGGCGTTGATCAGCGCCACGCCGGCATGGCGCTCGCGGCCGAGCTCGATGTCCAGCACCACCGCGTCGTAGTGCTCGCGCGCCAGGGCCGCCTCGGCCTCGTCGCGGGTGAACCACTGGTCGATCACGATGCCGCTGCGCGCACTGCGGATCCAGCCGGCCAACTGGTTGCTGGTGGGCAGGTCGTCTTCGATCACGGCAATGCGGGTCATGGGGCTGTTCTGCGAGTGGTGCTGCAGGGATTATCCCGGCCCCCCGCCGGCAGCGGTGTGAGTTTTTCTTCCGCAGGCGGAGCTTTTGCACGCCCGGTGTGAGCGCTTTGGTGGGGCCGCTGCATTGTTGCTTCCGGGGGGAATGCGAAGAATTGGACACCAATGCAGCACGGAATCCGGCGCCGCAGAGAAACCACCCACCGAACCGAATCAACGAGGGAAGACACCATGAAAGCCACCTGGAACCGCATCACCCGCGCCCTGCGCCGCACCCCTGCCGCCGCGCCGGCGGTGGAACCCACCCTGGACGGCGTGCAGGACGAGATCGCTGCGAGCGCCCCGCTCGCTTCCATTCGCCCTCTGGCCCTGCCATCGCCCCGTGCCCTGGGCTGGCTGGTGGCTGGCACGGCGGTGGTGGCAGCTGGCGCCATGGTGTACCGCAACCCACCGGTGCAGCACCTGGACCAGGGCGAGCTCGGTGTGCGCGTGAACCAGGTCACCGGTTCGGTCAACCAGTGGCGCGATGGCAGCGTCTGGGTGCTGCCCGGCTTGCACAGCGTGCGCATATTCACCCTGCGCGACCAGACCTACCGCCCCGAGCAGATGCGCCAGGCCACAGGCGGCGCGCCGCTGCAGTCGGTGGAAGGCCTGTCCTTCGGCCTGGACCTGAGCGTGCGCTACGCACTGGACCCCTCGGCCATGGCCGCCCGCTCGGGCAATCTGCCCGACAACATCGGCGCCGAAATCGTCGAGCCTGCCGTGCAGGGCCTGATCTACAAGGTGTTCGCCCGCTACACGGTGCGCGAGATCTTCTCGTCCAAGCGCGCCGAGATCCAGCAGATCATCGAGACCGAGCTGCGCACCCGCCTGGCCGCCGATGGCGTGCTGCTGCGCCACGTGCAGATCGGCAAGGTGGACCTGCCGGCCGAATACCGCCGCGGCATGGACAGCCTGCTGGCCGAGGAGCTGGCTTCCGAGAAGATGCGCTACACCCTCGAACTCAAGGACAAGCGCGTGAAGGAGACCGAGCTCGACGCCAGCGCCGACAAGGTGCGACGCGAAGTGGCAGCCGAAGCCTCCGCCCGCGAGCAGGTGATCGCCGCCCGCGCCCAGGAAGAAGCCATGAAGCACGTGCTGCCCTTCAAGCAGCGCCAGATCGAGCAACGCCAGCTTGAAGCCGAGGCCGAGAAGGTCTCGCGCATCAAGGCCGCCGAAGGCAACGCCCAGGCCCGCCGCATCGAAGCCAACGGCGAGGCCGACGCGCGCCAGAAGCTGGCCGAGGCCGAGGCCTACCGCATGGACCGCATCGGCAAGGTCAACGCCGAGCAGATGGCGCGCGAAGGCGCCCTGGTCACGCGCCATCCGCTGCTGATCCAGAAGACGCTGGCCGACAAGCTGTCGGACAAGATCCAGGTCATCATCGCGCCCCCTCCGACCAATGGCGACTTCATCGGTGCCGCGCTGCTGGGCGGCAACCGCAACGCCCAGGCCGTGGCCGCGCAGGCCGCCGCCGGTGCCGACGACGCCTCCACGACTCAAGCCACGGAGCAATGAACATGAACCGCACCACCCTCACGCTCGCCGCGGCCATCGCCTCTGCTGCCACCATGGTCGCCACCGCCGCCGTTCCTCCTGTGCCCGCTAGCTCCCTGGGCAGCGCCATCGTCGTGCAGGACCAGGCCAGCCTGCGTGCCGCGCCGCGCGACTCGGCCCAGCAGCAGTCCGCGCTGTGGCAGGGCGAAGTGCTCGAGGTGCGCGGCGAGCGCCTCGACTACCTGCAGGTGTGGGACCACAAGCGCGAGCGCGGCGGTTTCATCCGCACCAGCGACGTGCGCCGCGTGGCGCTCGATGAGGCCGAGGGCCCCAACCTGCTGTCGGTGCTGCGCTTCGTGCGCGACACCCCCGGTGCCGAAGCATTGGGCATCGGCATCACGGCGGCCTACCTGCAGGCAGCACCGGCCGGTGCGCTGACCGGCGCGCAGGGCGCCCAGGCCTTCGACGCATTGGGAACCCTGGCCGACCGGCTGGCGCGCCGCGCCTCGGCCGCCGTACCGGGCAAGGCATCGGGCGCCACCCTGTCGGCCCACCTGGATGTGGCCAATGGCTACGGCGTGCGTTTTGCCACCTACGAGGTCGAAGGCCGCATGCAGGTCTGCTACGACGGCGAGGCCTTCCGCCGCGTGCTGGCCATGCCGGTGGCCGACGGCGAGCAGCGCGCCCGTGCCGCCCTGGCGCTGACGCGGCCCGAGTGTGTGAACCCCGACCTGCCGGCGCACGAACGGGCGCGCGTGCAGGAATGGCAGTCGCAGGTGCTTGAACGCGTGGACGTGGCAGGCCTGCCGTCCTATGTGCGCAACCGCATCCAGATGCGCCGCGCCAGCGTGTGGAGTGCCCTGGCCTTCCAGCAGGCGCGCAAGGATGCCGCGGGTGCTCCGGTGTCCGCCGCTGCGGCCCGTGCACTGGCCGAGTTTTCCGGCGTCAGCAAGAACGACCTGCCCGACGAAGACCAGCCAGCCTACAACGACGCCGCCATGCGCGTGGGCGCCGTGCGCTGGGCCCTGGTGCCCACCAGCCTGCCCACCGCCCAGGGCAACCGTCCTGGCATCGTGACCGAGCTCGGCGCTCCTGGCGAGACCTGCGTGCTGCTGGTCGATGCCCAGAAGGGTGTGAAGGCACCACTGGCGCGCCGCTGCACCTACGGCGTGGTCTGGGCCGCCTCGGCCAGCGTGAACCGCGAGGGCACGGCTGTGGCCCTGGCCGTGCAGCCCCTGGAAGGCTGGCGCGAACTGTGGGTGATGCGCAAGACGGCAGAGGGCTGGCTGGTCGACGTGCTGCCACCGGCTGCCACCGCCCCCGAGACCGGCGTGGCCGAGTGGGCCGGCTGGGTGCCCGGCGGCCAGCAGATGCTGGTGGCGCGCGAGGCACGCGGCCAGGGCCGCTACCGCCGCAGCTTCGAGATCGTGCGCCTGGAAGGCCTGGCCACCGAGCGCGTGACGGGCGACGTGGCTGCGCTGCCCCTGTTCCAGCGCTGGCAGGACCCGGCGTGGAAGCGCCAGACCTTGAGTCTGCGGTAAGCCGGCGCCTTTAAACTCGCCAAGGCCGGGCAGCGCTGCCCGGCCTTTCTTCATCCGCATTCCGAGGAGTTCTTCGCATGTCCGCATCGCCACCGTTGCCCGCCCTGCTGTCCCGCGTTGACGCCGCCATCGTGGACCTGGACGGCACCATGGTGGACACGCTCGGGGACTTTGCCGAGGCGCTCAACCGCATGCTGCGCGAGCTGGCACTGCCGGCCATCGGCGCCCAGCACATCGAGCACATGGTGGGCAAGGGGTCAGAGCATTTGCTGCGCTCGGTGCTGGGCCATGTGCTGGCCTCCAGCGGGCAGGCAGCCGATGCAGCCCGGGTAGAGTCGCTGTACCCTGCGGCCTGGGCCAGCTACCAGAGGCACTACCTTGACATCAACGGCCAGTACGCGCAGGTGTACCCAGGCGTGGTGGCTGGCCTGCAGGCGCTGCAGGCCGCCGGTCTGCGCCTGGCCTGCCTGACCAACAAGCCGACTGACTTTGCCGTGCCCTTGCTCAAGGCCAAGGGGCTGCACGGTTACTTCTCGCAGGTGTTCGGTGGCGACAGCTTCGAGCGCAAGAAGCCCGACCCGCTGCCCCTGCTCAAGACCTGCGAGGCCCTGGGCAGCGCGCCCGCGCGCACGCTGATGGTGGGTGATTCGAGCAACGATGCGCAGGCCGCGCGCGCTGCCGGCTGCCCGGTGGTGCTGGTGACCTACGGCTACAACCACGGCCAGCCCGTGCGGGCCGTGGATGCCGATGGTTTCGTGGACGCGCTGGAACAGCTGAAGAACGCCTGAGCGGCGGCTCAGGCGGCGATACGGCGCTGCCCACCCGCCGGCAGCAGGCGCGATGCGTTGCTGGAAGCGCGGGGCGCAGCAAGCGGCACGGCTTGGGGGTTCGCGCCGAGCCGGAACACGGCCACCGCCTCTACCAACTGCCCGGCCTGGGTCTTCAGGCTGTCGGCCGCCGCAGCGCTCTGCTCCACCAGCGCGGCGTTCTGCTGCGTGGCCTGATCCATCTGCGTGATGGCCTCGCCCACCTGGCCAACCCCGGAACTCTGCTCGCTGCTGGCGGCGCTGATCTCGCCCATGATGTCGGTCACGCGGCGGATCGATGCCACCACCTCGCTCATGGTGGCGCCTGCCCGGTCCACCAGGGCGCTGCCGCGCTCCACGCGTTCCACGCTGGTGCCGATCAGGCCCTTGATCTCCTTGGCCGCCTCGGCGCTGCGCTGCGCCAGATTGCGCACTTCACTGGCCACCACGGCAAAGCCACGGCCTTGCTCGCCGGCCCGGGCCGCTTCCACGGCCGCGTTCAGGGCCAGGATGTTGGTCTGGAAGGCGATGGAGTCGATGACGCTGATAATGTCGGCAATCTTCCGGCTGCTTTCGTTGATGCCCTTCATGGTGTCCACCACCTCGGCCACCACCTGACCGCCCTGCACGGCCACGGTCGATGCGCTCATGGCCAGCTGATTGGCCTGGCGCGCGTTGTCGGCGTTCTGGCGCACGGTGGAACCGAGTTCCTCCATGGAGGCGGCGGTTTCTTCGAGCGCCGAGGCCTGCTGTTCGGTGCGTGCCGACAGGTCGTTGTTGCCCGAGGCGATCTCTGCGCTGGCGGTGGCCACGCCCTCCGCGCTGTGGCGCACGTTGCCCACGATGGTGGCCAGGCGTGACTGCATGGTGGCCAGGGCCTGCAGCAGCTGGCCGGTTTCGTCGTTGTGCGTGGTGTTGATGGGATGCGTCAGGTCGCCGTCGGCAATGCTTTCGGCGGCCTGCCGGCCCAGTTGCACCGGCCGCACGATGGAGCGTGTGACGGTGAAGGCCAGCAGCGCTCCCAGCGCCACCGCGATCAGCGTGCCCACGCCCAGCAGCACCTGGCTGGCACGGGCCAGCGTGCCGGTGTCGCTCTGGCTGGCTGCCAGTTGCGTGGCCATGGCGGTGCGCAGGTCATCGAGGGACTTGAGGTACTGGTCTGCCAGGGGTCGCAGGTCCTTGTCCACCAGCGTGGGCACGTTGGGTTCGCCACCACGGTGCAATTCGCGGATCTCGGTGAGCTTGTCGCTGTAGGCCTTGCTCGCCGCGGCGATGGTGGCCAGCTGCGCACGGTTCTTGTCGCCCTGCACCAGGCCTTCGATGCGCTTGACCTTGGCCTCGATGCCCTGGGCCGTGGCCTGCGTGTCGGCCGTGAGCTTTTCCATGTAGTCGCGGTCGATGGCCTTGAGGAAGGCCTCGGTGCGCACCCAGTTCAGGCGGATGTCGGCAGCCCAGTTCTCCACCAGGGTCTGCTGTTCGATCTCCTGCGTGGCGACACGCTCGCTGGCGCCCTGCAGGCTGGCGATGCGCCACATGCCGGTGGCGGCGATGAGTGCCGTGATGAGCAGGATGGCGCCGAAGGACAGGCCCAGGCGCAGGCCGACGGAAAGGTTGCTTGGTTTCATGGTGTGGTCAGGCGCGCGAACGAAGGTGCAGGGTCATGGGGCAGGGGTATCGGCGGGTCGCTCCTGGGCGCGGGTGGCGCGGAGAAGGCCTGGCAGCAGCGTGCTGCGGATGGCGCACGCACACACGGCCGGGGCTTGAGCAGGTTCTTGGAAGGGTAAGCCTGCGGTTTGCAGGCGCTGTGTCTGCCGGGTGACACAAGCGGGTAGGTGCTTTCCCGGGAGGGGTTGCGCCGTGGGGCTCAGCCGGGCTGCTTGCCCAGGAGCGCGTCCTTGAGCTTCCAGTCCGCCGGCGCATTGCCCAGCCAGATGCCCAGCAGGGCGTTGAAGAATTCGGGTTCCTTGAAGGGCTCGCCCTGGGGCTTGCCCTTGACGGTGATCACCGTGCCGGTGCCGGGGATCCAGTCCACCTGGAACTGGTCGCCCGCCATGAGCTTCTTGTGGTCCGAGAAGATCTGGCTCATGCGCATCACGCCGGGGATCAGCTTGGAGAAGGCCGCACGGTCCATGTTGTCTTCCATGCCGCGCGAGAACAGCTTGCCCAGTTCGGTGGAATCGATCTCGCGCAGCATGGTGATGCTCATGCGCTTGGGGCCCTTCTGGCTTGCCACCTCCTGCGGCGTGCCGGCCTTCTTTTCCAGGTAAAGCCCGGCGGTGTAGACCTTGAACACCGCCTTGTAGCGCACGCCTGCGCCGTTGAGCTGCAGGGTGCTGTCGGCCACCTGGGTGGTTTCGTCGTACTTCACGTTGGACACCGTGATGGGCTGGGCCACGGCGGCCCCGGCCAGAAGGCATGCGGCGGCGAGTGCAGCGCATCGCACCATGTTGTTCATGCTTGTCTCCTCAAAATAGAACGATCGTTCGTTTCTAATTGTTGCAAGACCGCGGAGCGGGCGCAACAGGGTTTTCGAGTGGTTCTTTATGGCGATTGCATCTTGAAAAACCGAAAGCTTCAAGACCTTTGCTACACTTTGGGCCATGTTCATTCATCACGTGTTCATCACAGGTTGCAGCGACCGGGGAGCCTGGCCCTGGCGTCAGCCTGTCTGCCTGAACGCCTGATGGCACCTGGGCGATCCGCCCCAGCGTGCACCCGTGGCCCTTGTCAGGGCCGATTGAATGAACCGCAGCGCCCCCAATGCCCATTGGCGGGGATACGCGCTGTGACAGCTGGGAGCTCTCCCCGTGATCACTGAACTTGAATTCAAAAGCCTGGCCGGCGAAGGCTACAACCGCATTCCGCTCATGGCCGAGGCCTTTGCGGACCTGGAAACCCCGCTCTCGCTCTACCTGAAGCTGGCGCGCGCCAAGGAGGGCGGCAAGCACAGCTTCCTGCTCGAATCCGTGGTGGGCGGCGAGCGCTTCGGGCGCTACAGCTTCATCGGCCTGCCGGCGCGCACCCTGCTGCGGGCCAGCGGCTTCGGCGCCGCCGCGCGCACCGAGGTCGTCACCGACGGCCAAGTGGTCGAGACCGCCGAGGGCAATCCGCTCGACTTCATCGCCGCCTACCAGAAGCGCTTCAAGGTGGCGCTGCGCCCCGGCCTGCCGCGCTTTTGCGGTGGCCTGGCCGGCTATTTCGGCTATGACGCAGTGCGCTACATCGAGAAGAAACTCGAGGCCACCTGCCCACCCGACACCCTG
Organism: Pseudomonadota bacterium; assembly: GCA_040387235.1. Taxonomy (GTDB): domain Bacteria; phylum Pseudomonadota; class Gammaproteobacteria; order Burkholderiales; family Burkholderiaceae_C; genus Acidovorax. The sequence continues at coordinate 77,987 of JAZKEE010000016.1, read as the reverse complement.
GGCTGCCCCGACATCCTGCTGCTGCAGTGCGAGGAACTGGCGGTCATCGACAACCTCTCGGGCAAGCTTTACCTCATCGTCTACGCCGACCCGGCCACGCCCGAGGCCTATGCCAAGGCCAAGAAGCGCCTGCGCGAACTGAAAGAGCAGCTCAAGTATTCGGTCAGCGCACCGGTGGTCAAGCCCACCGAGAGCCACCCCGCCCAGCGCGATTTTTCCAAGGCCGACTACCTGGCCGCGGTGGACCGCGCCAAGGAACTGATCGCCGCCGGTGACTTCATGCAGGTGCAGGTGGGCCAGCGCATCCACAAGCGCTACACCGAAAGCCCGTTGTCGCTGTACCGTGCGCTGCGTTCGCTGAACCCGTCGCCGTACATGTACTTCTACGACTTCGGCGACTTCCATGTGGTGGGCGCCAGCCCCGAGATCCTGGTGCGCCAGGAGAGCACGCCGGACGGGCAAAAGATCACCATCCGCCCGCTGGCCGGCACGCGCCCGCGCGGCGCCACGCCCGAGAAAGACAAGGCGGCCGAGGTCGAGCTCATCAACGACCCCAAGGAGCGTGCCGAGCACGTGATGCTGATCGACCTGGCGCGCAACGACATCGGCCGCATCGCCAAGACAGGCACCGTGAAGGTGACCGAGGCCTTCGCGGTGGAGCGCTACAGCCACGTGATGCACATCGTGAGCAACGTCGAGGGCATTCTCAACGACGGCATGACCGCCATCGACGTGCTCAAGGCCACCTTCCCCGCGGGCACGCTCACCGGCGCGCCCAAGGTGCATGCCATGGAACTCATCGACCAGCTCGAACCCACCAAGCGCGGCCTGTACGGAGGCGCCTGCGGTTACCTGAGCTACGCGGGCGACATGGACGTGGCCATCGCCATCCGCACCGGCATCGTCAAGAACGGCACGCTCTACGTGCAGGCCGCGGCCGGCGTGGTGGCCGACTCGGTGCCCGAGCTCGAATGGAAAGAAACCGAGCACAAGGCCCGCGCCCTGCTGCGCGCCGCGGAGCTCGTCGAGGAGGGCCTCGAATGAGCCGCGCCATCGACCAGGTGCAGCACTGCACCACCATGGCCGACGTGCGCCGCCAGATCGACGCGCTCGACGACATCCTCGTGCCCCTGCTGGTGCAGCGCACGGGCTACATGACCCAGGCCGCGCGCATCAAGCCAAGCGACACGCAGGTGCGCGACGAGGCGCGCATCGAAGCCATCGTCGGCCGGGTACGCGAGCGCGCCCTGGCCCAGGGCGGCCAGGCCGACGTGATGGAGGCCATCTACCGCGGCATCATGGAGGCCTCCATTGCCTACGAACACCGCGAGTTCGCGCGCCTGCGCGCCGGGCACGCCAGCGACGCGGGCCAGACCGCAGGGAGCGCAGCATGAAACTCTTGATGGTCGACAACTACGACAGCTTCACCTACAACATCGTGCAGTACTTCGGTGAGCTCGGCGCCGAGGTGGAGGTGCACCGCAACGACGAGATCACGGTGGACGAGATCGCTGCCCGCCTGGCCGCCGGCCAGCTCGACCGGCTGGTGATCTCGCCCGGCCCGTGCTCGCCGGCCGAGGCCGGCATCTCGGTGGCCGCGATCCAGCACTTCGCGGGCAAGCTGCCCATCCTGGGCGTGTGCCTGGGCCACCAGGCAATCGGTTCGGCCTTCGGCGGCACCATCGTGCGCGCACAGCAGCTCATGCACGGCAAGACCAGCGTCATCACCACCACGCAGAAAGGTGTGTTCGCGGGCCTGCCCAAGAAGTTCACCGTGAACCGCTACCACTCGCTGTCCATCGCGCGTGCCGACTGCCCCGAGGCGCTGGAGATCACCGCTTGGACAGACGACGGCGAGATCATGGGCGTACGCCACCGGACGCTGGACATCGAGGGCGTGCAGTTCCACCCCGAGAGCATCCTCACCGAGCACGGCCACGCCATGCTCAAGAACTTCCTGGAGCCGCGCGCATGAGCGCCCCGAACGCCTTCGCGCAGCTGTTCCAGTACAAGCGCTGGGCCAACGAGGAGCTGCTCGCACTGGGCATGGCGTCGCAGGATGCGCTGCCGCCTGATGATTTGCGCCTGTTCGTGCGAATCCTCAACCACACCTACGTGGTGGACCGCATTTTCGCCTGCCACCTGCAGGGCCAGCCGCAGACGGCCTACGACGCCACCAATACGCCCGAGACACCGGCATTGGACACGCTGCGCGAGGCCGTGCGCGCTTCGGACGACTGGTACCACCAGTACGCGGGCGGGCTGGGCGAGGCCGAACTGGTCGAACGCCTGCGGTTCCGCTTCACCGATGGTGATACGGGAAGCATGTCGCGCAGCGAGATCCTGAACCACATCGTCGTGCATGGCACTTACCACCGCGGTGCGGCTGGGCGCATCCTGGCCGCGCATGCGGTGCAGCCGCCTCGGGATTCGCTGACAGTGTTCCTGCACCGCATGGAACCCGCCCGGCGCGGGTGATCGCCATGCCCGATCTTCACCATCTGCTTGTCTTCATGGCTGCGGGCTGGCTGCTCAACCTGACGCCCGGCCCCGACGTTCTCTACATCGTCTCCAACGCGCTGCGCGCGGGCGCCCGCGCAGGCATCGTGGCGGGCCTCGGGATCACGGCCGGCTGCTTCGTGCACATCTTTGCCGCCGCCGTGGGCGTGGGCGCGCTGCTGGCGGCGTCGGCCACGGCCTTCACCGTGCTCAAGTGGGTGGGCGCCGCCTACCTGCTGTGGATGGGCGTGCGCATGCTGTTCGCCAAGGCCTCGGGCGACGGCGGCAGCAGTGCCGCCATCGCGGCCGCGCAGGCCGCGCCTGCCGAGACCGTGCCGCTGCGCAGCGTTTTCATGGGCGGCTTCTGGACCAATGTGCTCAACCCCAAGGTGGCCATTTTCTTCCTGGCCTTCGTGCCGCAGTTCATCGCGCCGGGCACGGACAGCAAGGCGCTGGCCTTCGTGCTGCTCGGGGTGCTGTTCAACCTCAACGCCATACCCGTCAACGTGGGCTGGGCGCTGGCGGCTGGCTGGATGGCGCGCCGCGTGGGCGCCGTGCAGCGTGGCATGCATTGGCTCGACCGCATCGCCGGGGCGATGTTCATTGGCTTCGGCCTCAAGCTGGCCTTCTCGGACCGGCCTTCCGTGTAAGAAAAAACCATTCTGGAGACCGACACCATGTCCATCACCCCTCAGGAAGCGCTGCAGCGCACCATCGAACACCGCGAAATCTTCCACGACGAGATGCTGCACCTGATGCGCATGGTCATGAGCGGCGAGCTCTCGCCCGTCATGACGGCGGCCATCATCACCGGCCTGCGCGTGAAGAAGGAAACCATCGGTGAGATCACGGCCGCCGCGCAGGTCATGCGCGAGTTCTCCACCAAGGTGCACGTGCCCGACAGCACGCACCTGGTGGACATCGTGGGCACCGGCGGCGACGGGGCCAACACCTTCAACATCTCCACCTGCTCGATGTTCGTGGCCGCCGCCGCGGGCGCCAAGGTCAGCAAGCATGGCGGGCGTGGCGTGTCGAGCAAGAGCGGCAGCGCCGACGTGATGGAGGCCCTCGGCATCCACATCAACCTCACGCCCGAAGCAATCGCGCGCTGCATCGCCGAGGTGGGCATCGGCTTCATGTTCGCGCCCAACCACCACCCTGCGATGAAGAACGTGGCGCCCGTGCGTCGCGAGCTTGGTGTGCGCACCATCTTCAACATCCTGGGCCCGCTGACCAATCCGGCCGGTGCGCCCAACATCCTGATGGGCGTGTTCCACCCCGACCTCGTTGGCATCCAGGTGCGCGCCCTGCAGCGCCTGGGCGCCGAGCATGCACTCGTGGTCTATGGCCGCGACGGCATGGACGAAGTCAGCCTGGGCGCCGCCACTCTGGTGGGGGAGTTGAAGAACGGCCAGATCACCGAGTACGAGGTCCATCCCGAGGACTTCGGCCTGTCCATGTCCAGCAACCGCGCGCTCAAGGTGGAAACGCCCGAGCAGTCCCGCGACATGCTGATCGGCGTGCTCAAGGGCGAGCCCGGTGCCGCGCAGGACATCGTGTGCCTGAATGCCGGCGCAGCGCTGTACGCCGCGAATGTGGCCAGTTCCATCGCGGACGGCCTGCAGAAGGCACGCGCCGCGATCGCCTCGGGCGCCGCGCTGGCCCGGCTTGAGCAACTGGTGGCGCGTACGCACGCGCTGGCGGCCTGATCGCTGCAGCAGCGCATGACAACACAGGGGCACCGCACGTTGCGGGACGTCAACGACCTCGCGGCTGCCGTGAGGGAGGACGCCTGTCTGTATCTGCCCGAGCGGCTGCACCGAAAGGCCGTATGGGCCTATCTGGGACCTGTCCTGTTCGCCTGGGGCAGCTGCTACTTCTTTCTATTCGTGCTGCAGCCTTCGATCGCTACCGCGTGGTGGGGTATTGCGCTGGTTGTTGGCACCGCCGTGGGCATGTGCTGGTGGCAGCTGCGGCGCTTCGCGTACCGGGTGCGGTGGGTGCTGAACATGTCCCTGCGCACGCTGCAGCCTGCACAGACAGCAGGCCCGGCCATCCCCCTGGACCCTGCGCATTCCATCGGCATCATGTCCGGCCCTCCGGATCACGGTTCTCTTTCCTGCGAGGTCGAGTTTCGCCATAGAACGGCAGGTCCGATCGCGACCCTGTTCGAGGTGGAACTGCAGTCCTCCGATACCGAAACGCTGTCTATGCAGATGGGCACCCTCGACCGATGCGTGGATGAACTGGCGGCCCGCCTCGGTATTCGGCGTTCAGGAGGTCGGCTGACTCCTGCCTATTGACTGTGCCGAACTGCCATGCTGCCATTCATCCCCCCGGGGCGCGGCGACCGTTTTGCGCGGTGCGCTACGCAAGAGGAATTGTCGTGACGAACAAGCCTTCGCCTAGACTCGCACGTCTGCGCATTTTGTCGGTGTGGGTGACTGCTATCGAGCAGCAATCCAGGGTGTGGCTACCCCTGAGCATCGGTGGGAGCAGTCTTGCTGAGTTGACGTTTTTCGCCCCGTTGTGTGGCCTTTCGGTGCTTGTTTTTGTCGCAACGGTGATCATGGTTCTGGATCTGCGGGCGCAGTATCTTTGGAGCATTTTCTGGTCTGTGGGTGTGATTCTCGTTGGCGGCGCAACCGTTGCATTGCGGCGTCAATTCCGGCGCAACCCGTCGCGGGGCTGGGTCTTGGATTTTCAAAGCCGCACGCTTGCGCCCTGGGGATTGAAGAGGCAAGACACTCTCGTTTTGCATGAACAGTGTCGCTGGAGCTGGGAGTCCTTTGGTACAGCGAAAGGGTCTGCGTATACCTGTCGCCTGGTACTGCATCCTGGGCCTCGCGGTACAAAGATTCTCCTGACGAGTGTGAGGCTGGCTCGCGGTTCCAGCCAGGAGCAAGCCTTGGTTGATAGATGCTTGGAACATTTGAGCCTTCGTCTTGGTCTTCGGGGTTGCGAGCCGAGGCGGTGCAGATAGCCAGTGACGGCGCCACGCCGCCGATGTATGTACTGAAGTGTTTGTTGCGTACCTTGTGACGACCAGTTTGAATTATTTGTGAAGGTTTTTCCATGAGTGACATCCTCAACAAGATCGTGGCCGTCAAGCACGAAGAAGTCGCCGCCGCCGTCAAGCGCATGCCCCTGGCCGCCATGCGCGCCGATGCCGAGAGCCGCGTGCTCACGCGCGATTTCGAAGGCGCGCTGCGTGCCAAGATCGCCAAGGGCCAGGCAGCGGTGATCGCCGAAGTCAAGAAGGCCAGCCCCAGCAAGGGCGTGCTGCGCGCCGACTTCATCCCCGCCGACATCGCCCAGAGCTATGCCGACGGCGATGGCACCGTGAGCGCGGCCTGCCTTTCGGTGCTGACCGACAAGCAGTTCTTCCAGGGCAGCGTGGACTACCTGAAGCAGGCACGCGCCAGCTGCCAACTGCCGGTGCTGCGCAAGGACTTCATGGTCGATGCCTATCAAGTCTACGAATCGCGGGCCATGGGCGCCGACGCCATCTTGCTGATCGCCGCCAGCCTGGACGATGCGCAGATGGCCGACTTCGAGGCCATCGCCCGCAGCCTGGACATGGCGGTGCTGGTCGAGGTGCACGACGGCGCGGAGCTGGAGCGCGCGCTCAAGCTCAAGACCCGTCTGGTGGGCATCAACAACCGCAACCTGCGCACCTTCGAGGTGTCGCTGCAGACCACGCTCGACCTGCAGAAGAACGTGCCGGCCGACCGGCTGCTGGTGACCGAGTCCGGCATCCTCACGCCGGCCGATGTGAAGACCATGCGCGAGGCGGGCGTGAATGCCTTCCTGGTGGGCGAGGCCTTCATGCGCGCCAAGGAGCCCGGCGAGGCGCTGGCGAGCCTGTTCGCCTGATCCACGGCCTGCCATCCATGACCGACGCCACCCAACTACAAAGCGCCGACCCTGCCGACTGGCCCGTGGCTTCCGGCTGGCAGCCGCTGGTCAATGCCTTCTTCGCCGGCCCGCGTGGCCAGGCGCTGCTGGGCTATCTGCAACAGCGCCTGGCCGCCGGCGCTGCCATCTTCCCGCCCAAGCCTTTGCGCGCGCTGGAGCTGACACCGCCCGAGCAGGTGCGCGTGGTCATCCTCGGCCAGGACCCGTACCACGGGCGTGGCCAGGCCGAGGGGCTGGCGTTCTCCGTCGCGCCCGGCGTGCAGTTGCCGCCCTCGCTGCGCAACATCTTCAAGGAGATGCAGCGCGATCTGGAGACGCCGTTCCCTGCATGGCCCGAGCCGGGCGGCAGCCTGGTGAAGTGGGCGAAGAACGGCGTGCTGCTGCTCAATACCGGCCTCACGGTGGAAGAGGGCCAGGCGGCCAGCCACTCCGGCAAGGGCTGGGAGGAACTGACCGACGCCGTGATCCGCCACGTGGCCGAGGGCGAGCGGCCGGTGGTGTTCATGCTCTGGGGCTCGCATGCCCAGTCCAAGCGCGTGTGGATTCCGGCCGACCGGGGGCACTTGGTGCTCACCTCCAACCACCCCTCGCCGTTGTCGGCGCTGCGTCCGCCCGTGCCCTTCATCGGCAACGGCCACTTCGGCAAGGCACGCGAGTTCCGTTTGCGCCACGAAAACCAGGCGTAGTCACCAGGGCCCGGGCAAGCGCTCCTGGAGCAGTTCCAGGAAGGCCTGGGCCGCCACGGGCAGGCTACGGCCCGACAGCGTCTGCAGCTCCAGGTCGCGCAGATCCATGCCCTGGTCGCCGATGGGCAGGGCGACGATGTCGCCCGCCGCCACCATGT
>JAZKEE010000016.1:0-70626 GCA_040387235.1 Pseudomonadota bacterium | reverse complement strand
TCCATGCCCTGGTCGCCGATGGGCAGGGCGACGATGTCGCCCGCCGCCACCATGTGGCGCGCCGCGATCTCGCTGGACACCGACAGCCCGCCCCTGTTCGCCACGAAGTTGAGCATGGTCTTGACGTGGTTGCTCACCAGCACCGGGGCCAGCTGCAAGCCCTGGCGACTGCAGACGATGTCGATCATCTGGCGCACCGTGGTCTCGGGCGGAGGCAGCGCCAGCGGGTACTGGCCCATGCGCGCCAGTGTCACGCTCTTCGCACCGGCCAGCGGGTGGCCGGGAGGCACCAGGGCCAGCACCGGTGCCCGCTGGCGGTAGGCCACGTCGATGTCCTTGTGCGGCGCGCGGCTGAAACACAGGCCGATGTCGGCCGCGCCGCTGCGCACCGCACCGGGCACCTGGGCCGTGGGCAGGGACTGCACTTCGAACTGGATGCCGGTGTGCGTACGCTGGAACTCCACGCACAGGCGCGGCACCAGTTCATTGGCAAACGCATCCGAGGTGGCCAGGCGCACCTGGCCCGCGCGCAGCCCCTGCAGCGCGCCGATTTCGCCCAGCGCGCGTTCGGCATCGAGCACCGTGCGGCGCGCATGCGTGGCCAGGATCTCGCCAGCCGCCGTGAGCACCATGCCGCGCGGGTGCCGCTCGAACAGCGGCGTGCCCAGCTGCGATTCAAGCCCCGCGATTTGCCGGCTCAGCGCCGAGGCGGCCACGTGCAACCGGGCCGAGGCTTCGGTCAGCGAGCCGCTTTGCGCCACTTCGAGGAAGTAGCGCAGGGCCGTGTCTTGCAGAAGTTGGGCGCGCATTGGTTGGGCAAGGTGAGGTTTGCCGGAGATCATCTCAAAAAGCGAGGCACTTTGCCGTGGCGGCAAAGCTATTTGCTGATTTGGTGGTGGTCATGCTGCTGCCACATTCCTAAGATGAGGCCTGTTGCGCCGCCTGCCCGAGGATGATGGGGCAGGTCGTGCCTGGTTCTTCCTGTCCCCGTCTTTCTGGAGTGCTTCGTATGCGTCTTTTGTCCTGGGGCCGTAGCGTGCTCGGCCTGGCCTGCCTGGCGGCGGTATGTGTGGGTGCGCATGCGCAGCAATCCAACTGGCCCGACCGCCCCGTGCGGGTGATCGTTCCCTTCCCGGCCAGCGGTGCCACCGACCTCGTGGCGCGCGTGGTCGCGCAGCGCGTGGCGCAGGACCTGGGCCAGCAGATGGTGGTGGACAACCGCCCCGGGGCCGGCGGCACCATCGGCGCGGCCGAAGCCGCCAAGGCGCAGCCCGACGGCTACACCCTGCTCCTCACCACCAGCAGCACGCACGCCATCTCGCCGCACCTGATGCCGCGCCTGGCCTACGACCCGCGCAAGGACTTCACCCCCGTCGCCCACCTGGCCGACGCGCCCAGCGTGTTGCTGGTGACCAACTCGCTGCCCGTGAAGACCGTGGGTGAACTCATTGCCTACGGCAAGGCCAACCCCGGCAAGCTCAACTACGCCACCAGCGGCAACGGCACCATCGTGCACCTGAACGCCGCGGCCTTCAGTGCCCAGGCCGGCGTCGAGATGATGCACGTGCCCTACAAGGGCACGGCCCTGGCCATCCCCGATCTCGTGGCTGGTCAGACCCACGTGCTCTTCGACTCGCTGCCCACCGGCATGCCGCACGTCAAGAACGGCCGCCTGCGCGCCCTGGCCGTGACCAGCGAAAAGCGCAGCTCGCTCGCGCCGGAGCTGCCCACCATGGCCGAGTCGGGTCTGCCCGGCTATTCCTCGGTGACCTGGTTCGGCGTGTACCTGCCCGCCGGTGCCAAGCCGGAACTGGTGGACCGCATCCACAAGGCCTTTGCCAAGGCCATGCAGTCGAGCGAGGTGGCGGAAGGCCTGGCCAAGCTTGGCGTGGAGCCGGCCGCGCCCAGCACGCCTGCCAAGTTCGCGACCATGGTGCAGGCCGACAGCGCCCGCTGGGCCACCGTGATCCGCCAGCACAAGATTTCCGTGGAATGACATGAACGCACGCACACCTGACACCCCCGCCCTGGACTGGGCCCTGCCTTATGCCTCCCACCGCAGCGCGGTGATGGGGCGCAACGTGGTCTCCACCTCGCAGCCGCTGGCCGCGCAGGCCGGGCTGCGCATGCTGCTGGCTGGCGGCAATGCGGTGGATGCGGCCATTGCCGCCGCCATGGCGCTCACCGTGGTCGAGCCCACGGGCTGCGGCATCGGCAGCGACGGCTTCGCCATCGTCTGGGACGGCAAGGAACTGCATGGCCTCAACGCCTCGGGCCGTTCGCCCGCGGCATGGACGCCTGCTTACTTCGCCGAGCGCGGTGGTCTGCCCGAAAAGGGCTGGAACGCCGTCACCGTGCCCGGCGCCGTGTCGGCCTGGGTGGCCCTGTCCAAGCGCCTGGGCAAGCTGCCGTTTGCGAAGCTGGCCGAGCCCGCCATCGACTACGCGCGCAATGGCTTCCCCGTCTCGCCCACCATCGCGCGGCTGTGGGCGCTGGGGGCGGCCAAGCTCGGAGCCCAGCCCGGCTTTGCCGAGTGCTTCATGCCCGGTGGCCGCGCGCCGCGCGCCGGCGAGATCTTCCGCAGCGAAGCCCATGCCCGCACCTTGGAGCTGATCGCCCAGACCGAGGGCGAAGCCTTCTACCGCGGCACGCTGGCGCGCCAGATGGTGGAGCACGCCCGTGCCAACGGCGGCGCGATGACCGAAGACGACCTCGCATCACACCAGGCCGACTGGGTGGGCACCCTGAGCCAGCGCTTTGGCGACTCGGTGATCCATGAGATTCCGCCCAACGGCCAGGGCATCGCCACGCTGATGGCGCTGGGCATGCTCGATTCCTTGGGCATCGGCGACCAGCCGCTGGACCACGTGGACACGGTGCACGCCAGCATCGAGGCGATGAAGCTCGCGCTGGCCGATCTGTACCAGTACAACGCTGACATCGATGCCATGCAGGCGGTGACGCCGCGCGACCTGCTCGACGAGGGGTATCTCAAGCAGCGCGCGCAGCTGATCGACGCTGCGCAGGCCGGCGACCCTGGCCACGGCGCACCGCGCCCCGGTGGCACGGTGTATCTGGCGGCCGCCGATGCCTCGGGCATGATGGTCTCGTTCATCCAGTCCAATTACATGGGCTTCGGCTCGGGCGTGGTCGTGCCGGGCACGGGCATCAGCCTGCAGAACCGCGGCCATGGCTTCACGCTGGAGCCCGGCCATGCCAACGAGGTGGGCCCGCGCAAGCGCCCCTCGCACACCATCATCCCGGCCTTCGCCATGCATGCCGACGGCACGCCGCAGATGGCCTTTGGCGTGATGGGCGGCCCCATGCAGTCGCAAGGCCACCTGCAGATGGCCCTGCGCGTGCTGCGCTACGGCCAGAACCCGCAGGCTGCGGCCGACGCCCCGCGTTGGCGCGTGACGGGTGGCAAGGGCGTGGCGGTGGAGCCGGCCTTCGACCCTGCGGTGGTCGCGGAACTGCGCGCGCGCGGCCACGAGGTCACGGTGGAGGAGGGCAATGGCGTCTTCGCCTTCGGCGGCGCCCAACTCGTGCTGCGTGACGGTGGCAGCTACATCGCAGGCTCCGACCCGCGCAAGGACGGGCACTCAGTCGCGTTCTGACCGGGTCGCCCTGGGGCGCCGGTGCACCCCCAGAGCAAGGTGCTTGCCTGTTTTGTTTTCTGTATGGCAGAATATTGTTATTGTTTTACAGAAAAAATGAGGCAACCACCATGGCATCCATCCAGAGCCCGGCCTTCCGGCGCCTGTCGCACGGGCTGCACGCGCTGACCCTGCTGTGCGCCCTGGCGGGCGTGTGCTTTTCCGTGGGCCGCTGGCTGCTTCTGGGCCGCGGGGAGCCAGGTGGCCTGGCGCAGATGCTGCTGCCCTCCCAGGCGCTGCAGGCGAGCATTGCCGCCCCTGCACAGATCGACACGACCTGGCGCCTGGTGGGCCTGGCCATCGAATGCCTGCCGACCGCCGCCATGCTGTTCACCGTCTGGTGCCTGCACCGCATCTGCACCGCCTTCCTGCGTGGGAATGTGTTCGGACCGGCGGTGGTGCGCGGCTTTCGCGGCGTGGGCTGGGGTTTCATCGCCATGTTCGCGGCCTCGCTGGTGCACGGCGCGGCAGTGACCGCGCTGCTGTCCTGGCTGGCCTCGGGCCAGCGTGGCGGGCAGGTGGCGCTGTCGGTGGGCTCGTTCGAGGTGAGCGTGCTCATCGTCGGCCTCATGATGCTGCTGCTGGCCCACGTGATGGCCGAGGGCCAGCGCCTGCAGGAGGAGTCCGGTGCGTTTGTCTGACCGCCTGCGGGCCCGCCTGTTCAACGACCAGGGCGCGCGCCGGAAAGGTGGCCATGCCCATCGTCGTCACCCTTGATGAAATGCTGGTGCGCCGCAAGGTGAAGTCGCGCGACCTGGCGGCGCATGTGGGCATCACCGAGGCCAACCTGTCGCTGCTCAAGAGCGGCAAGGTCAAGGGCGTGCGTTTCGAGACCCTGGCCGCCATTTGCGACTACCTGCAATGCCAGCCCGGGGAGCTGCTCCTTTGGGTGGCGCCCGAGAATGACGTGGACGACGGCGATGCGGGCGCCTGACGGCCACGGCCCGGGCCGCTGGCGCCTGGGCTGCGCGGTGGTGGCATCGCTGCTGCTGCACGGGGCGGGGTTGTGGTGGCTCGTCTTTCCGGCGGCGGCCGTGCGCGTCACCGTGCTGCCGCCCAGGCAATCGATGGAGGTGCTCTGGATCAGCGCACCGCCGATGCAGGCTCCCGTGCCGCCGACGACTCCCGCTGCCCAGTCGGAGCCGGGCGCCGCTCCCGTGCCTCTTGCGGCGCGCAAGGTGCGGAGTGCGCACTCGCCTGCTGTTCCTGTGCTGCCGGCGGATGAAACAGGCCAGGGCGTGGTGGCGATGAGGGCGCCCTTGCCTGCTGCATCCGACACCCGGGATGAACCCGCCGTGAAGTGGAGTCCCGAAGGCGTGGCCCGCGCCGCGCGGCAGGAGCGCGAATGGCAGCGCCGCCACGGTTCACCCGCCGCCGCGGCGCTCGCCGCGAATGCGACAGGCTCAGCACCCAGGCCACTGGGCACCCTCACCGAAAAGGAGTGGCAGAACACGTATTCGGGCCGTGTCACACGCGTGGAAAGCGAGGCCGGCGTCTACTGCGTGCGCCTGCCCTCGGCCAATCGCCTGCCGGAGCTGGGTGCAGCGCCCCGCATTGCCACGGTCACGAACTGCTGAGCGCGCCTTCCTGGGGGCGCTGGCGTTCCAGCAGCATCGAATCGCCATAGCTGAAGAAGCGGTACTGCTGCGCAATGGCATGGCGGTACAGCTCCATGATCCGCCCATAGCCCGCGAAGGCGCTGACCAGCATCATCAGCGTGCTCTTGGGCAGGTGGAAGTTGGTGAGCAGCAGGTCCACCACCTGGAATGCAAAGCCCGGGGTGATGAAGATGTTCGTGTCGCCTGAGGCCTGGCCGCTGCGGGCCCAGGATTCGAGGGTGCGCACCGTCGTCGTGCCCACGGCCACCACGCGGCCACCGCGCTGGCGGCAGCGCTCGAGCGCCGCCAGCGTGGCCAGAGGCACCTCATACCACTCGCTGTGCATCTGGTGTTCGGCCAGGTTCTCGGTCTTCACGGGCTGGAAGGTGCCGGCGCCCACGTGCAGGGTGACGCTGGCACGCTCCACGCCGCGTTCGGCCAGCGCAGCGAGCACACCCTCGTCGAAATGCAGGGCCGCCGTCGGGGCCGCCACCGCGCCGGGTGCCCGCGCGAACACGGTCTGGTAGCGCTGGGCATCTTCCGCGGCATCCGGGTCATGGTCGGCGTTCTGCTGGCGCTCGATGTAGGGCGGCAGCGGCAGGTGGCCGTGGCGTTCCATCAGCTCGTGGGGCGTCTCGCCGGCCGGTCCTTCGAGCGCGAAGCGGAACAGGGGGCCATCGTCCTCGGCTGGCCAGCGCGACAGCAGGGTGGCGTTGAACCCGCCACCGTGCAGGCCGCCCGCCATGTGCACCACGGCACCGGGCAGGGGCTTCTTGCTGACCTTCATGTGGGCCACGACCTCGTTGCCCAGCAGCACGCGCTCGATCAGCAATTCGAGCTTGCCGCCGCTGGCCTTTTCGCCAAAGATGCGCGCCTTGACCACGCGCGTGTCGTTGAAGACCAGCAGGTCGCCCGGCTGCAGCAGGCCGGGCAGTGCGTGGAAGATGCGGTCCACCGGCGCACTGGCACGGCCGTCGAGCAGGCGCGAGGCGCTTCGCTCGGGAGTGGGGTGCTGGGCAATGAGTGCGGGGGGCAGCGAGAAATCGAAATCGCTGAGCGTGAATTGGCGCGAAGCCGGAGAAGCAGAAACAGTCATGGAGCTTGAGGGCCGGACGGGCCCGTACCAAGGAGAGAAATAAACAAACAGGGGCGTTATTTTCCCACGCCGGGTGCCAGGCCTTACCAGGCCTGCCCGGAAAAGCCCGACCACAGTTCGTTGAGGTCCGGGAACTTCCACTTGTCCGGATCTTCGCGCGCCACGATCTTTTCGGCACTGCCGGGTGCGGCCAGGTCCACGATCTCGGGCGGAATGCGCAGGTCCGACTTGGTCGAGAAGAACACCTTCACCTTGGGAGAGGTCAGTGATTGCTGCCCCTGCTCCATCACCACGCCGATGCGCCCGGAGGTCAGCCGCACCAGCGAGCCCACGGGGTAGATGCCGATGCTCTTGACGAAGGCCTGGAACAGCCGGGGGTCGAAATGGCCCTTGGTCCACTCGGCCATGCGGCGCAGCGACTCCGCCGGGTCCCAGCCGGACTTGTAGGGCCGGTCGGAGGTGATGGCGTCGTAGACATCGCAGATGGCGGTCATGCGTGCAATCAGGCTGATCTCGTCGCCCTTGAGTTTGTCGGGGTAGCCCGATCCGTCCATCTTCTCGTGGTGGTGGCGGCAGGCGTCAAGCACGGCGTCTTCCACGCTGCCGCCCTCCTTGAGCATGTCGTATCCCTCCTGCGGGTGGCTCTGGACCACGGCGAATTCGCTGTCGGTCAGCTTGCCCGGCTTGTTCAGCACCGCCAGCGGAATGGCCGCCTTGCCCAGGTCGTGCAGCAGCCCTGCCATGCCGGCGCTGCGGGTGTGTTCTTCGTTGAGGTTGATCTGCCTGGCCAGTGCCACCATCAGGGCGCACACCGCCACCGAGTGCATGTAGGTGTAGTCGTCTGCCGTCTTGAGCCGGGCCAGGCTGATCAGGGCACCCGGGTTGCGCGTGACGGAGTCGGAAATCTCCTCCACCAGGCCTTTGGCATTCTCCGGATTCACGGCCTTGCCCATGCGTGCCTCCTTGAACATGGAGACCATGGCTTGCTTGGCCTCGCCGCAGATCGAGGCGGCCGCCAGCAGTTCGCTGTGCATGCTGGCGGGGGCCTTGCCACGTGCCTGGCGGCGGGCGGGGGGCGGAGGCGGCGGCGGGTCCACCACCAGGGGGGGCAGGTTCTCCAGCATGCTGAAGTCCGTTTCCACCTGGAAGTCGGCCTCTTCGCGCGAGACGGAGCGCACGCCAGCGGCCACGTCCAACCCCTTGGAGATGTCGATCCACACTTCCTCGATGGCCGTGCTCTTGATGCGTGCCAGGTCCTTGGGTTCCTTGAGAACGAACTTGGCGCGCCAGAATGGGTGGTCCATCCAAGAGCCACAGAAGTCGTGCAGGTACATGCCCAACGTGAGATGCTGAATACTGATGCGCTTGAGCATGGAATCTGTCAGATCGCCGGTCTGCCGAAATCAGGTAATAAACAGTAACCATGGTAGCCTTTTTGGCCGATGAAACCTTCGCCTTGCCGGATATCCCTTGAACAAAATGCCTGCGGCTGCCGTACCTAAAGCGCCCTCCACTGCCAGCGTGGCGCAAAAGGCACTGCACAAGCTGGGCCTGAAGCGCGACATCGATCTGGCCCTGCACCTGCCGCTGCGCTACGAGGACGAAACCCGCATCACCCCGCTGTCCAGTGCGCGCGATGGCCAGATGGTGCAGATCGAAGCCACCGTGACGGCCTGCGAGGTGCAACTGCGCCCGCGCCGCCAGTTGCTGGTGCAGGTCGAGGACGCTTCGGGCTCCTGCGAGCTGCGCTTCTTCAGCTTCTATCCCTCGCACCAGAAAACCATGGCGGTGGGCGCGCGCCTGCGCATCCGGGGTGAGGTCAAGGGCGGCTTCTGGGGGCGGCAGATGCTGCACCCCGCCTTTCGCCAGGCCGGGGGCGAGCTGCCTGCCGCGCTGACTCCCGTGTACCCGACCACGGCGGGCCTGCCGCAGCCCTACCTTCGCCGGGCGGTGGTGGGGGCGCTGAGCCGGGTGGACCTTTCGGAGACCCTGCCTGCCGGTACGGAGCCGCCGTATGCCGTCTTCCGGCATGACAACGGCAGCTACCGCGCGTTCAACCTGCGTGAGGCGCTCACTTTTTTGCACCACCCCACGCCCGATGTGTCCTTGTCCACGCTGGAGGACCACAGCCATCCGGCCTGGCAGCGCCTGAAGGCCGAGGAATTGCTGGCGCAGCAGCTCTCGCAGCAGCAGTCGCGCCGCGAGCGCGACCAGTTGCGCGCACCGGTGCTGCGCCCGCGCAAGGTGGTGGACGGCGTGCTGCCCCTGCACGAGCAATTGATGGCCGTGCTGCCCTTCTCGCTGACCGCCGCCCAACGGCGGGTCGGGGTGGAGATCGCCAAAGACCTGGCGCACCGGGTGCCCATGCATCGCCTGCTGCAGGGCGACGTGGGCTCGGGCAAGACCGTGGTGGCCGCGCTTGCCGCTGCCATCGCCATGGACGCGGGCTGGCAGTGCGCGCTCATGGCACCCACCGAGATCCTGGCCGAGCAGCACTTCGCCAAGATGATCGGCTGGCTCGAGCCGCTGCTGGCCGCGCACGGTCGCCGGGTGGCCTGGCTGGTGGGTGGCCAGAAGAAGAAGGAACGCACGGCCATGCTGGCCCTGGTCGAAAGCGGTGAGGCTGCGCTGGTGGTGGGCACGCATGCCGTCATCCAGGACCAGGTGCGTTTCAAGAACCTGGCGCTGGCCATCATCGACGAGCAGCACCGCTTCGGAGTGGCGCAGCGCCTTTCCTTGCGCCAGAAACTCGCCGCGCAGGGCATGGAGCCACACATGCTGATGATGAGTGCCACGCCCATCCCGCGCACGTTGGCCATGAGCTACTACGCCGACCTCGATGTCTCGGTCATCGATGAATTGCCACCGGGCCGCACCCCCATCGTCACCAAGCTGATTGCTGATAGCCGCAAGGAGGAAGTGATCGCTCGCATCGGAGCCCAGGTGGCCAGCGGTCGGCAGGTCTACTGGGTGTGCCCGCTGATCGAAGAGAGCGAGGCGCTGGACCTGAGCAACGCCACTGCCACCCATGCCGACCTGAGCGAGGCCCTGCCCGGTGTCATGGTCGGCCTGCTGCACTCGCGCATGCCCGCCGCGGAAAAGAAGGCCGTGATGGCGCTGTTCAGCAGCGGGCAGATGGGTGTGCTGGTGAGCACCACGGTGATCGAGGTCGGGGTGGATGTGCCCAATGCCTCGCTGATGGTGATCGAGCATGCCGAGCGCTTCGGCCTGTCACAGCTGCACCAGCTGCGCGGGCGGGTGGGGCGGGGCGCGGCGGCATCGGCCTGCGTGCTGCTGTATTCCACCAACGACAGCGGCCGGGTGGGCGAGACCGCCAAGGAGCGCCTCAGGGCCATGTCGGACACGAACGATGGCTTCGAGATCGCCCGGCGCGACCTGGAGATCCGCGGGCCGGGGGAGTTCCTCGGATCCCGGCAGTCGGGCGACGCCCTGCTGCGCTTTGCCGACCTGGCCACCGACACCCACCTGCTCGAATGGGCGCGCGAGCTGGCGCCGGTGATGCTGGACCGCCACGCCGAATTGGCCGAGCGCCACGTGATGCGCTGGCTGGGTGGAAAATCCGACTATCTGAAAGCCTGACCCCCGCCATGACGCAAGCCCCCGCCGCCGAGCCGCTGCCTGCCGTGACTGCACCCCCTGTGCTGGCCGCCCAGTGGGTGCGTGACGACGCCTACCTGGCCGCTGCGGTGCAGCTGGCCTTCATCGACCGCCCCGCCTGGCTGCGCTTTGCCGCGCCGCTGTGGATGGCCGTGGCGATTGCCCTCATCTTTTCGCCTTTCGGCCTGCTGGGTGCCATCCTGGGGCGCAGCCTGCCTGCCGGGAATGTGCCCACGCTGTTGCTGTGTGCGCTGCTTCTGGTGTTGGCAGGGGCCAATACCTACCATGCCATGCTGAAGGCGAATGCTCGCCGGTACGCCTTTGCAGGCGATACCGCCCGCTGGGAGTTCACGGCGCAGGAGGTGCGCTACCGCGTCACCACACCCGACGGCCCGTTTCGCCATGAAGCACTCTCCCAATGGAGCTGGTTCAGCGCGGTCACGGTCGATCCCACCGGCCTGCGCCTGCACCGCAAGGGCAGCGTCGAAGGCTATTTCATCCCGGCGACTGCGTGGACGGCAGTGCCCGGTTGCGATCCGTCGCAGGCGCAGCAGGCCGTGGTGGCGTATGCGCAGTCCGCCGGCTTGCCCGTGCGGCGTCCATCCCTAGGGGACCGCGCGGGCCTGGCCGGCACCGTGCTGTCGTTGGTGGTGCTGCTGGTGACCACCATGACCGTCACGGCGGTGGTGGCTGCCTGGCCGCACGTGCGCCATGGCTACTGGCTCACCCTGTTCGCCTCGGGGGTGGATACCTTCTGGTGGGCAGGGGCCTTGCTCGCCCCGCTGGTTCTTTCGCTGCACCTGGCCCTGGCCTGGTGTTTGCAGCAGCGCCGCCCCGGACATGGCCTGCCCGCACACGCCCCGCACCTGGTGCTGGCACTCCTGTGGGGGGCGCTGGTGCTTGTGGGCATGGAAGCCCTGCGCACGCTGATCTTTGACGACGCCTTGCTGCAAAGCCGCTTCACCGTCCCGCAAGTGGTGGCGTGCGCAGGGGTATTTGTGCTGCTGTCGGCCTTTGTGGTGCACCGATGTGCCACCGCGCCCTGGGCGGTTCGGCGCGCGGCGCTGCACAATGCAGTGTCTACCCGTCTGGAATCTCCATGACCCTCACCGAACTCAAATACATCGTCGCCGTGGCGCGCGAAAAGCACTTCGGCCATGCGGCCGACGCCTGCTATGTGTCGCAACCCACGTTGTCGGTGGCCATCAAGAAGCTCGAAGAGGAGCTCGACGTGAAGCTGTTCGAGCGCAGCGCAGGCGAGGTCACCGTCACGCCGCTGGGCGACGAGATCGTGCGCCAGGCGCAGAGCGTGCTGGAGCAGGCCGCCGCCATCAAGGAGATCGCCAAGCGCGGCAAGGACCCCCTGGCCGGGCCGCTGACACTGGGCGTGATCTACACCATCGGCCCTTACCTGCTGCCCGACCTGGTTCGTCACTCGATTGCACGCACCCCGCAGATGCCGCTGATGCTGCAGGAGAACTTCACCGTCAAGCTGCTGGAGATGCTGCGCACCGGCGAGATCGACTGCGCCATCCTGGCCGAGCCCTTCCCCGACACAGGCCTGGCCATGGCGCCGCTGTACGACGAGCCCTTCATGGCTGCCCTGCCCAGCACCCACCCGCTGGGCACGCAGAAATCCATCTCCGCCGCAGAGCTCAAGAGCGAAACCATGCTGCTCCTGGGGGCGGGCCACTGCTTTCGCGACCATGTGCTGGAGGTGTGCCCCGAGTTCGCGCGCTTTGCCAGCAATGCCGAGGGCATCCGCAAGTCCTTCGAGGGCTCGTCGCTGGAGACCATCAAGCACATGGTGGCGGCCGGCATGGGCGTGACCCTGGTGCCGCGCCTGTCGGTGCCGCGCGATGCGCTGCTCACGGTGTCGCGGCGGCGCAAGAGCGATGAGAACTACATCCGCTACGTCCCCATCCGTGAAGACGATGGCAGCCCGCCGCCCATGCGCCGGGTGGTGCTGGCCTGGCGGCGCAGCTTCACGCGCTACGAGGCCATTGCCGCGCTGCGCAACGCGATCTACGCCTGCGAGCTGCCGGGCGTCACGCGCCTTTCCTGAAGAACGGAAACACCCCCTGAGGCGCGTCGCGCCCTCACCCCTCCCGACTCTGGGGGCACTGGCCTGGGCCGCGCCAGTTTCACGCTCTGCGGCTCCCGGTTGGCATGCCAGTCCGAGTGAAAGGTGCGTTCCAGGGCGTTTTTGGTGCTGCCGGACCCGCCGGAGATACACTTTCGCCTCGCAGCGGCTTGCGGCTGGAGGCAATTTGGCCCGCTGGTGCGTCCATATCGGGGCGCCGGTGCGGCGGGTTGGCGCCACATGCCTCCCGCGCCTGTCCTGCGCTCCTCAATCCTAGGAAAGCTACAGAGATGAAGAAGATTTTGATGGCCGCAGGCCTCGCCGTGGGGCTCGCCGCCTGCTCCAGCGTGGCAACCGACACACCGCAGGCCACTACGATCAAGAAGGTCCAGATGGACCGCCTGGTGGCTGCATTGCCGGCCGCCGCCCAGGGCAGCTTTGACGAGTTCCTGACGCAGGCTGCGCGTGAGAACCCCATGCTGCAGGCCAGCGTGGCGGGCTACAAGGCCAAGGCCCCGCTGGCCGGCGATGACCTGGTCAACATCAGCCGCCTGCTGGGCCTGTACAACCGCCTGCGCAACCAGGCGGCGGTGATCGATGCCACGGCCCGCATGGTCGCCATTCCTACGGTGCGCAACGACAAGGTGCCACCGCACGAGGACAAGGCCATCATCGCCTTCGGCGCGCTGGTCGAAGCCATGGCCAAGGATTTCGGCCTGCAGTACCGCAACGTGGACAACCGCATCTTCGAAGTGAAGTTGCCGGGCACGGGCACGGAAGAATTCGGCATCCTCACGCACGCCGACGTGGTGCCCGTGGTGGCCGACGAATGGGTGCTGGACGACGGCACGCGCCTGGACCCCTTCAAGCTCACGCGCGTGGGCGGGAACCTGTACGGCCGCGGCTCCATCGACGACAAGGGCTCCATCGCCACGGTGCTCTACGCCATGAAGGCCGTCAAGGACAGCGGCCTGCCGCTGTCGCGCACCATCCGCCTCATGATCGAGACCACCGAAGAAACCGGTGGCGACGCCATGAAGTACTACCGCACCAAGACCGAGCTGCCCGAGTACAACATCGTGCTCGACAGCAAGTACCCCGCCGTGGTCGCGGAGAAGGGCTCGGGCGCGCTGCGCACCTCGTTCCCGCTGCAGGACGCGCCGGCCGGTTTCACCTACATCGCGGCAATGGCCGGTGCCGCCTCCACCAATGCCGTGCCACAGACCGCGACGGTCCGCCTGCAGGGCGGTGACCTGGCCGCCGTGGCGGCAAAGCTGAACGGCGCCAAGGCAGCGTTCATCGCGAAGTACACGCCCCAGGGCGGCGCCTTCAAGATCGATGTGGCGCAAGAGTCGGGCGCGGTGCAGATCAAGGTGACCGGCGCCTCGGCCCATGGCTCGCGTCCCGAAGAGGGTGTGAACCCGCTGCCACGCCTGGCACTGTTCCTGCGTGAGTCCGGCGTGTCCGTCGCGACCACCGGCTATGCCAACGCCGTGCGCTACATCGCCGAACTCTACGGCACCGACTACCTGGGCCGCACCATCGGCCTGGCCTACAGCGACGACTTCATGGGCCCGCTGACCATGTCGCCCAACCTCGTGCGCGAGAAGGATGGCATGGTCGACGTGCTGGTGAACGTGCGCATGCCGCGCGGCATGGTGCCCGAAGCCCTGGTGCATGCCACCAAGGTCAAGATCAACGACTGGGCGGCCCAGGCCTCCGTTCCCGTGATCATCGACCACCAGCAGGGTGCATGGATGGCACGCGACCCCAAGGGCGCCTGGCTGTCCACGCTGCTCAACACCTTCGGCGACACCACCGGCCTGGAAGCCAAGCCGGTGCCCACCGCCGGCAGCACCACGGCCAAGCTCATGCCCAATGCCATCAACTTCGGTCCCGCCATGCCGGGCAAGAAGTACACGGCCCACAACGCCAAGGAGTTCAAGGAGGTGGTGGACCTCGATGCCGACATGCAGATGTTCACCGAGATGCTGGTGCGCATCGGCAATTTGAGCCAGATGCAGTGAGGGAAAAGGCGCTTGCGCTAAAGTGACCGCAAGCCGCCGCGCCCTGGCCGGGAGCCTCCCCGGTACACCGGCGCGGCGTATTTCCATCGATTGATTGCCATTCCAACGAAGGAGCCTCCATGGCCAAAGCCGCCAAGTCCACCGCCCCCAGCATCAACATCGGCATCAGCGAGAAAGACCGCGCGGCCATCGCCCAGGGCCTGTCGCGCCTGCTGGCCGACACCTACACGCTGTACCTGACCACGCACAACTTCCACTGGAACGTGACGGGGCCCATGTTCAACACCCTGCACACCATGTTCATGGTGCAATACACCGAACTGTGGAACGCGGTGGACCCGATTGCCGAGCGCATCCGTTCGCTGGGCCACATCGCTCCTGGTTCGTATGCCGATTTCGGCAAGCTGGCCACCGTGGCCGATGCACCGAGCAAGCCCCCCAAGGCCCTGGACATGGTGCGCGTGCTGGTCGAGGGCCACGAGGCCGTGGCCCGCACGGCGCGCAGCCTGTTTCCCCTGGCCGACAAGGCCAGCGACGAACCCACTGCCGACCTGCTGACCCAGCGCCTCACGGTGCATGAGCAGACAGCGTGGATGCTGCGCTCACTGCTCGAGGAATAAGCGGCCGGCCACCCCCACGGGACGGGGCCATGGGCCCCGTTTTTCGTCGCTGCAGGCCCTTTGCGAGGTCTTTGCAGCCACGATGGGTGCTCGTCCTACAAGCTGGATCAGCGCTTTGCTGAATGATCGCCGCAGGCATTTGCCCCATTCACCCACTACCCGGCCTTCGAGAATACGACGCCCTATGCGAATCCTTTATGTAGAGGACAACCCCGAACTGCGGGAAACCATTGGCATGCTGATGGAGGGCGAAGGCCGAGCGATCACGACCTGCGCCACGGCCGAAGAGGCGCTGGAACTCGAAAAGGCCGGCAGCTTCGACCTGCTGGTGACCGACGTGAGCCTGCCCGGCCTGTCGGGCACCGACCTGGCCCGGCAGGTGCTGGCAGTGGACCCGCGGCGCTGGGTGGTGCTGTGCACGGGCTATGACCTGGGCACGCACCCGTCGGCCTGGGGCCCCAACGTGCGCACGCTGATGAAGCCCTTCGAGCTGGAAGACCTGGAGGCATTGCTGGTCCAGGTGCACTCCACCCTCGAAAAGTCTCCCTCAGGGCACTGAGCCCCTGCGGCGCTGGCTGGCGTCAGCCGGCAGCCGAAGCGTTGCTGCGCGGCAGAACCACGTGGAAGCGCGTGGTGCCGTCTTCGGACTGCACCTCGATCCGGCCCCCATGCGAGCGCACGATCTGCTGCACGATGAACAGGCCCAGCCCCAGCCCCTGGTGGCGCCCCGGCTCCTGATCACGTCCCCTGAAGGGGCTGAACAACTGCGGAAGCAGCGCCGGTGGAATGGTGCCTCCATTGGTGACCGTCAATGCAACGGTGTGCGGGTCGGTGCCATCAAGCGCCACATGGATCGCCACCGCGGGATCGCCGTGGTGCACCGCGTTGCCGATGAGGTTGATGGCCAGCTGGCACAGACGCTCCTCGTCCCCCATGCCTGCCAGGTTGCCCTGGCCGCTGGTGCTGATCACATGGTTGGGAAAGCCCGTGCGTATCTCCTGCAGAGAGCGCTGCAGCACGGCATGCAGGTCCACGGGGGCCATGCGCATCGCCAGGCCCCCGCCCTGGCGGATGCGCGTCACGTCCAGCAGGTCCTCGATCATGCGCGCCATGCGCTGGCTGCTGCTGAGCACGCGTCCGGCCAGGGCCTGCGCCTTGTCGGCTGCCAGGGGTTGGCGTTGCAGCGCCGTGGCCGCAGCCCCGATGGACATCAACGGCGTGCGCAGGTCATGGCTGAGCACGGCCATGAACATCTCGTTGATGCGCAACGCCTCGGTGCGCTCGCGCAGCTCGTGGGCCAGGGCGCGCCTTTGGCGGTAGAGTTCGAAGAACACGTTGGCCTTGGAGGTCAGCATGTGCGGATCGATGGGCTTGTACAGGAAGTCGACGGCACCGGTTTCGTAGCCGCGGAACTGCCAGTTCTGGTCGCGCGAGCCGGCGGTCATGAAGATCAGCGGGATATGCCGGGTGCGCTCGCTGCCGCGGATCAGCTCGGCCAGCTCGAAGCCGTTCATCTCGGGCATCTGCACGTCCAGCAGGGCCAGTGCCACGTCACCGTGCGAGAGCAGCAGCTCCAGGGCCTCGGAGCCTGACTGTGCCTTGAGCACCTCGATGCTGTCGCTGTGCAGCAGGGCTTCCACCGCCACGAGGTTTTCGGGCACGTCGTCCACCACCAGGCACTTGATGCGCTCGGTCGGCGGTGGCTGTGGGTGGAGGGTGGGGCTCAAAGGATTCTCCGCATTTGCATTTCGGCCAGCAGGGATGCAATCTCCGACGGGGGGAGGGTGTGGTGTGGCGTCATCAGGTCCAGTGCGGACTGGGGCATGGCGGACATCGCGGCGCTCCCGGGGGACTGCACGATGCAGACCCCGCCTGCCGCACCGATGGTGGCCATGCCACGGGCGCCGTCCTGGTTGGCGCCGGACAGGAGCATACCAATCAAACGCTCTCCATAAATATCCGCGGCCGATTCGAACAGCACATCGATGGATGGGCGCGAGAAGTGCACCGGCTCATCGACCGAGAGCGCCAGCCGCGGCCCGGCATCCACCAGCAGGTGGTAGTCGGGTGGGGCAAAGTACACGCAGCCGGCCTCGATGGGTTCCTTGTCCTGGGCTTCTGCCGTGCGCAGCGCACAGCGCGGACGAAATATCTCGGGCAGCAGGCTGGGTGCCTCGCGCGGCAGGTGCAGGGTGACCAGCACCGCCACGCGGGTGTGCGCCTGCAGCGACGGCAGGATGGTGGAGATGGCATCGATGGCACCTGCCGAGCCACCGATCACGATGGCGTCGAAGGCACGCGGACCGTGCTGGTACATGGTGGAAGAGCCCATCATGTGCCCACCTTCTTGCGGTAGATGCGGTCTTCGAGCACGAAGTCATCGAAGGCCGGCGCCTGCTCGGTGAAGCGCATCGACTCCTTGGACCCCAGGCCCAGGAAGCCCCGGTGGCACAGCGCGTCCTTGAACAGGCCCAGGGCACGGTTCTGCAGCTCGCGCTCGAAATAGATCAGCACGTTGCGGCAGGACACCAGGTGCACTTCGGCGAACACCGTGTCCGTGGCCAGGCTGTGGTCGGAGAAGACCACCTGCTTGCGCAACGCGCGGTCGAACACCACGCGGCCATAGCCTGCCGAGTAGTAGTCCGACAGCGAGGTCTTCCCGCCCGAGCGGGCATGGTTCTCGGTGAAGGTGGCCACGCGTGCCAGGTCGAACACGCCTGCCTCGGCAGCCTGCAGGGCCTGCTGGTTGATGTCGGTGGCGTAGAGGATGGTGCGCTCGAGCAGGCCTTCCTCGTGCAGCAGGATGGCCAGCGAATACACCTCCTCGCCCGTGCTGCAGCCCGCCACCCACACCTTGAGCGAGGGGTAGGTGCGCAGGATGGGAATCACCTGCTCGCGCAGCGCCTTGAAATACCGCGGGTCGCGGAACATCTCGCTGACCTGCACCGTGAGGTATTCCAGCAGCGCCGGGAACACGGCGGCATCGTGCAGCACCTTGTCCTGCAACTGCGACAGCGTCTGGCAGGCAAAGCGCGACAGGGCTGTCTGCAGCCGCCGCTTGAGCGAGGCCTGCGCGTAGCCGCGGAAGTCGTAGTGGTAGCGGTAGTAGATCGCGTCGAGCAGCAGGCGCTGCTCGATGTCACCGATACGGGCCGTCTTGAGGTGGGGCAATCGGGGCTCCGGCGTGCTCACTTGGGCATCCACACCCGCACCAGCGACAGCAGCTTCTCCACGTCCAGCGGCTTGGCGATGTAGTCGTTGGCGCCCGCGGCCAGGCATTTGTCCTGGTCGTCCTTCATGGCCTTGGCCGTGAGGGCGATGATGGGCAGCTTGCGCCAGGCAGGCTGCTTGCGGATCTCGCGCATGGCGGTGTAGCCGTCCATCTCCGGCATCATGATGTCCATCAGCACCAGGTCCACGGCCGGCCCCGCGCCGCCCGATCGCTCCAGGAACTCGAGCGCCTCGCGGCCGTTGCGCGCGATCTGCACCGAGATGCCGGTGGGCTCCAGGATGCTGGAAAGCGCGAACACGTTGCGCACGTCGTCTTCCACCACCAGCACCGTGCGGCCCTCGAAGGCCGAATCGCGGCTACGGGCCACCTGCAGCATCTGCCGGCGCTCCACCGAGAGCTCGGACTCCACCTGGTGCAGGAACAGCGTGACCTCGTCGAGCAGGCGCTCGGGCGAGCGCGCATCCTTGATGATGATGGACTTGGAGAAACGGCGCAGCTGCTGCTCCTCATCGCGCGTGAGGGCTCGCCCGGTGTAGACGATGACCGGCGGGAAGGACACGTCCTCCTGTTCGGACATGGCCTGCAGCAGTTCGTAGCCGCTCAGGTCGGGCAGGTTCACGTCCATCACCATGCAGTCGAAGGTGCTGCTGCGCAGGTACTCCAGGGCGGTGGTGGCGTTCTCCACGCACAGGATGTCCACGCCGTCCGTGGCCAGCAGGGCGCGCACGCTTTCGCGCTGGCGCTCGTCGTCCTCCACCACCAGCACCCGGCGCATGCCCTGGGTGAACTTGGCTTCCAGGCGCTGCAGGGCGTGTACCAGCTCTTCGCGCTTGACGGGCTTGAGCGCGTAGCCGATGGCGCCGCGGCCCATGGCTTCCTGCGAGTAGTCGGCCACCGAGACCACGTGCACCGGGATGTGCCGCGTGGCCGGGTTGCGCTTGAGCTGGTCCAGCACCCCCAGGCCCGAGAAGTCGGGCAGGTTCACGTCCAGCACGATGGCGCTGGGCTGGTGCAGGGTGGCCGCCGCCAGACCCTCCGTGGCGGTATGGGCCAGGATGCAGTGGAAATCCATCTCCTGCGCCAGGTCGTTCAGGATGTTGGCAAAGCGCACGTCGTCCTCGATCACGAGGATGTTGCGCTCGCCCTTGGGGCGTGCCGCCACGGGCAGGATGGCTGGTGCCGCCGGTGCGGTCCGGCTGGGCTTCTCCGCTGCTGCCGGTGGTGGCGCGCTGATGGGGCTTTGCGGGGCCTGGAATGCACGGCCGGTGGAGGGCTCGTCGGACTGCACCGCGTGGCGCGGCACGGTCAGCGTGAACTCGCTGCCCTGGCCCGGCGTGCTGCGGATGGCGATGCTGCCGCCCAGCAACTGGGCGAGGTCGCGCGAAATCGACAGGCCCAGGCCCGTACCGCCATATTTGCGGTGGGTGCTGCCATCGGCCTGGCGGAAGGCCTCGAAGACCAGCTCCTGCTGGTGCTCGGGGATGCCGATGCCGGTGTCGCGCACGGCAAAGGCCAGCAGGTCGCCGGGCTGGTGCGAAACATGCAGCGCCACGCTGCCCTGCTCGGTGAACTTCACGGCGTTGGACAGCAGGTTCTTGAGCACCTGGCCCAGGCGCAGGGCATCGGTGTCCATCGTGGCCGGCACATTGGCCTCCATGGTGAACGCCAGGGTCAGGCCCTTTTCCTCGGCGATGGGGCGCAGGGGATCGACCAGGGCCTGCATGGCGCGGCCGATGTCCACGGTTTCGATGTCGATGGTGGCCTGGCCGGCCTCGATCTTGGACAGGTCCAGGATGTCGTTGATCAGCGCCAGCAGGTCATTGCCGGCCGATGAGATGGTCTGCGCGTACTTCACCTGCTCGCCCGTCAGGTTGCCGGCCTTGTTGTCGGCCAGCAGCTTGGCCAGGATCAGGGTGGAGTTGAGGGGGGTGCGCAACTCGTGGCTCATGTTGGCCAGGAACTCGCTCTTGTACTGGCTGGTCTGCTCGATCTCGCGGGCCTTCTCGGTCAGGTCCGACTGGGCGGCCAGCAGCTCCTCGCGCTGGTTCTCGAGCTGCTGGGTCTGCTCTTCGAGTTGGGCATTGGTCTGCTCCAGCTCGGTCTGCTGCAGTTCCATCTGCGCCTGCGATTCCTGCAGGATGCGGCTTTGCTGCTCCAGCTCTTCGTTGTTGACGCGCAACTCTTCCTGCTGGGCCTGCAGTTCCTCGGACTGGCGCTGCGTCTCTTCAAGCAGGGCTTCGAGCCGGCTGCGGTCCTGGCCCGAGCGGATGGCCACGGCCAGCATTTCGGACGCCTGCCTGAACAGGCGGTGCTCGAACTCGTCCACCGCGCGGTAGAAGCCCAGCTCGATCACGGCAAAGACCTCGCCATTTTCCATCGCCGGCGCCACCAGCAGCTCGGCCGGTGCCGAGGAGCCCGTGCTGGAGGACACGGTCAGGTGATCGGCCGGCACATCGCGCACGTGCAGCAGCTCGCGCGAGCGCGCGCACTGGCCCACCAGGCCCTCGCCATCGATCAGTTTCTGCGCCAGGCGCTCGCGCGGCAGGGCGTAGCCCCCGAACAGGGTGAAGCCGCCCTGCTCGTCGACGGCATAGGCCGCGCCCACCTTGGCGTTGAGGTACGTGGCCAGGTACTCGAGCGCCAGCTCGCCGATCTCCTCGACGCGGCGGTCGCCCTGCAGGCGCTGCGCCAGGCCGCTCAGGCCCGTCACCACCCAGTTCTGGCGCGCCTTGAGCTGGTGCTCGCGTGCGGTCAGCGCGGCGGAGACGCAGATCAGCGCCAGCAGCACCAGCGAGCCGCCCCAGGAATAGTAGGCCGACAGGGACGTCGCTTCCTCCCAGCCGCGGCGGCGGTCTTCAAGCTCCTGGGTCTGCAGGCCTGCCAGGTCGGAGGCCAGGTCGCGCACCCGGTCCATGATGTTCTTGCCTGCGTCGCTGCGCACCAGCGCCATGGCGCCTTCCACGTTGCCGGCCTTGCGCAGGTCCACGGTTTCGGCGAGCTCGCTGCGCTTTTGCCGGGCCAGGTCCTCGATCTGGACCACGAGCCGCAGCTGGCTCGGAGTGCTGCCTGTGCTGGTCTTGAGTGCCGCCATCTGGCGCTCTAGAACGTTCTGCGCCAGCAGGTAGGGCTGCAGGTAGGCCGGGTCACCCGTAAGCAGGTAGCCGCGCTGGCCCGTTTCCATGTCCTTGAGGGCCGAGTGCACCAGCGACAGCTGGCGCATGCCTTGCGAAGTGCGGTCCATCGCGGCCACGGCATCGGCCCGGACCTCGGACGCCCGGTAGTTGACGAAGGCAATGACCAGCGTGGCCAGGGCCGCCACGATAAAACCCGCCATCAGGCTGCGGGGAATGGCAAAACGCTGGGCAGCCTGGGTACTTGGTGATCGGGGCATGCGTGGCAGGGTCCGGGTGAGGGGCAACCGAACAATGTAACGGCTTTATACAAATTGTCGGTGTAGGACATTTCCTGCATGGCAGGGTGTCCAGGCGCGCAGGGCGTGGGCGGGTGCCCGCGCGGCTGCTACATTCCCGGGGCCACCCGCCCGACGGGCAAACCCCTTTGCATTTGCCGCCTTCCTTCGCCCATGTCCGCTCCCTCGCGCAGCCGCCTGTCCCTCTACCTCGACCTGATTCGCTGGAACCGGCCGGCCGGCTGGCTGGTCTGCCTGTGGCCCACGCTGAGTGCCTTGTGGATCGCCTCGGACGGTTTTCCCGGGTGGCACCTGCTGGCAGTGTTCGTGCTGGGCACCTTCCTCATGCGCAGTGCGGGCTGCTGCGTGAACGATGTGGCCGACAGGGACTTCGACCGCCACGTCAAGCGCACGGCGGCGCGGCCCGTGACCACCGGGGCCGTTTCCGTCAAGGAAGCGCTGACCCTGGGGGGCGTGCTGGCCCTGGTGTCCTTCGGCCTGGTGCTGACCACCAATGCGGCGGCCATCGCCTGGTCCGTGCCCGCCGTGCTGGTGGCCATTGCGTACCCGTTTTCCAAGCGCATCATCGCCATGCCGCAGGCGGTGCTGGGCATCGCCTTCAATTTCGGCATCGTGATCGCGTTTGCCGCCGTGCAGGGCCAGGTGCCCGCCGTGGCCTGGTGGATGTGGCTCGGCAACCTGTTCTGGGTGCTGGCCTATGACACCGAGTACGCCATGGTGGACCGCGACGACGACCTCAAGATCGGCATCAAGACCTCGGCCATCACCCTGGGCCGCTTCGACGTGGCCGCCATCGTGCTGTTCTACCTGCTGTTCCTGGCCATCTGGGGCATCGCGCTGGCGCCCTATGGCCTGGGCCCGGTGTACTGGCTGGCCACGGCTGCAGCCCTGGCCCAGGGGGTCTGGCACTGGACGCTGATCCGCCACCGCACCCGCGAAGGCTGCTTCATTGCCTTCCGCGTCAACCACTGGCTCGGCGCCACGGTGTTCGCCGGCATTGCCGGCAGCTATATGTTGCGGCAGATAGCCATCAACTGAATAGCAATCGTGTGAAGTGGCGCCGCCAGGGCATCACTTCCCGAATTCATCGCCCAGTTCCAGCGCGCGCTGCTCGGCGGCCCGCATGGCCCGTTCGAACGCCGCGCCCACCGCATCCTTTTCCATGGATTGCAGTGCCGCATAGGTCGTACCGCCCTTGGAGGTGACCCGCTGGCGCAGCACGGCCGGCGGTTCATCGGAGCGGCGTGCCAGTTCGGAGGCGCCCACGAAGGTGCCCACGGCCAACTGGTGCGCCTGCTCGGCCGACAGGCCCATGGCCGTGCCGGCCCGGGTCATGGCTTCCAGGAAATAGAACACATAGGCTGGGCCCGAACCCGAGAGGGCGGTCACGGCATCGAGCTGCTTTTCGCTGTCCACCCACAGGGACTCGCCCGTGGTGGCCATGATCGCCTGCACGCTCTCGCGCTCGGCCTGCGAAACGCCGGAGCGGGCAAACAGCGCGCTCATGCCCTTGCCCACCAGGGCGGGGGTGTTGGGCATGGTGCGCACCACGCGATCGCTGCCGAGCCACTGGGCGATGCTGTCCGAGCGGATGCCGGCGGCTACGCTCAGGTGCAGGGCATCCTGGGTGTGGGCGCGCGCCTGGGCCGCGGCATCCTTGAAGGTCTGGGGCTTGACGGCCCAGACCACGATGCGTGCGCGCTGCAGGGCCGGGCCGGCCTCGGGCTGGGCCTCCAGCCCATAGGTCTTGTGCAGGGCCTCGCGCGCCTCGGCCCAGGGCTCGACCACCTCGATCTGGCTGGCTGGGTGGCCCTGGCGGATCAGCCCGCCGATGATGGCGCTGGCCATGTTGCCGCCGCCGATGAAGGCGATCACGGGAAGGGACGAGGGTGCGGAGGTCTGGCTCATGGTGTGCGGTCGGAAGAACGAAGACAAGGGAACGGCAGGGGCATGATGGTAGCGGTCTTGCTGGTTGACCGCTGTCCGGGCTTCTCATGCTGCCTCCGCATTACTCACCACGCATAAAACTGGCGCGACCCAGGCCAGTGCCCCCGTGCGAGGGCCGCCCCGCCGCCCTGACGGCGGCCCCCTTCCTGGGGGACGGTGCGAAGCGACTCAGGGGGTAGCTAAATTACTCCAGTGTGGCCTGGCGCACCGCCAGTTCCCAGCGTTCCATGAGTTCACGCGCACGCGCCTGGCCCAGCGTGGGGACGAAACGCCGGTCGGCCCGCCACAACTTCGAGAGTTCGGCCGTGCTGCCGTACACGCCGCTGGACAGGCCTGCGAGGTAGGCGGCGCCCAGGGCCGTGGTCTCGATCACGGCCGGGCGTACCACCGGGATGCCCAGCAGGTCGGCCTGGAACTGCATCAGCAGGTCGTTGATGCAGGCACCGCCGTCCACGCGCAGCTCGCTCACCGGGGCGCCGCCGGCCGCCACGGCATCGCGGCTCATGGCCAGCAGCAGGGCGGCGCTCTGGTAGGCGATGCTTTCGAGTGCCGCGCGTGCGATGTGGCCCAGGCTGGAGCCGCGGGTGAGCCCGGTGATGGTGCCGCGCGCATCCGGCTTCCAGTAGGGCGCGCCCAGGCCGGTGAAGGCGGGCACCATCATCACGCCGCCCGAGTCCGGCACGCTCTGCGCGAGCGACTCGACCTCGCTGCTGCTGGAGATGGCGTGCAGGCCATCGCGCAGCCACTGCACCACGGCGCCGCCCACGAAGACGCTGCCCTCCATGGCGAACTCGGTCTGCGCGCTGGCCTGGGCCGCGCTGGTGGTGAGCAGGCCGTTCTTCGAGGTCTGGAAGGTGGTGCCCGTGTGCATGAGCATGAAGCAGCCCGTGCCGTAGGTGTTCTTGGCCATGCCCGCGCCAAAGCAGGCCTGGCCGAACAGCGCGCTTTGCTGGTCGCCCGCCACGCCGCCCACGCGGATGGCGTGGCCCAGCAGGTCGGGGGCCAGGTCGCAGAAATGCGAACTCGATGGCTGCACCTCGGGCATCAGCGATCGGGGGATGCGCAGCAGCGCCAGCAGCTCGTCGTCCCACTGGTTGGTGTGCACGTTGAACAGCATGGTGCGCGAGGCATTGCTCACGTCGGTCACATGCACCTCGCCATGCGTGAGCTGCCACATGAGCCAGCTGTCGACCGTGCCGAAGGCCAGCTCGCCGCGCTCTGCCTGGTCGCGTGCACCGGGCACGTGGTCCAGCAGCCATTGCAGCTTGGTGCCCGAAAAATAGGCGTCGATCAGCAGGCCGGTCTTGGCCTGGATGGTCCCGGCCTTGCCCTGCTCGCGCAGCGCGGCGCAGGCGGGCTCGGCCCGGCGGTCCTGCCAGACGATGGCATGGTGCACCGGCTGGCCGGTCTTGCGGTTCCACAGCACCGTGGTCTCGCGCTGGTTGGTGATGCCCACGGCGCGGATGGCGCTGGCCTGGAGTTTTGCCTTGTCCAGCGCCTCGCGTGCCGTGGCCAGCTGGGTGCGCCAGATCTCCATCGGGTCGTGCTCCACCCAGCCGGGCTGCGGGTAGATCTGCGGCAGCTCGCGCTGGGCCTGGGCCACGATGTGGCCCAGCTCGTCGAAGACGATGCTGCGGGAGCTGGAGGTGCCTTGGTCGAGTGCGAGCAGGTAGGTCATGGCGGGCAAGGATAAGTCAGGCAGGGCGCGGCCAGGGGGTGCTCGGGATCAGGCTGCGACGGTACAGATGACCCCGGCGTCCTGCAGCAGCACGGGAAAGGGCTCGGGTGGCGGCGCGTCGGTGAACAGCCGGCCGATCTGCTGCAGGGTGGCCAGTTGCACCATCGCCGGGCGGTTGAATTTGCTCTGGTCGGCCGCCAGCCAGACCTCGCGCGACTGGGCAATGATGGTCTGCGCCACCTTCACCTCGCGGTAGTCGAAGTCGCGAAGCGAGCCGTCGGGCTCGATCCCCGAGATGCCGATGAGCGCAATGTCCACGCGGAACTGGCGAATGAAGTCCACCGCCGCCTCGCCCACGATGCCCCGGTCGCGCGCGCGCACCACGCCACCGGCCACGATCACTTCGCATTCGGGGTTACCGCTCAGGATGGCGGCCACATTCAGGTTGTTGGTGATCACGCGCAGGCCCCGGTGGTGCAACAGCGCCTTGGCAATGGCCTCGGTGGTTGTGCCGATGTTCAGGATCAGAGAGCAATCGTTGGGCACCTGCTCGGCCACGGCGCGCGCAATGCGCGCCTTGCCCTCGGCATGCAGGGTTTCGCGCTGCGTGTGGGCCAGATTCTCCACGGTGGAGCTGGGCACGCGCACCCCGCCATGAAAGCGCGTGAGCAGGCCCGATTCGGCCAGGCGCTGCACGTCGCGACGCACCGTCTGCAAGGTCACGCCCAGGGTCTCGGCCAGCTGTTCGACGCTGGCGGATTTGCGCGCGCGCACTTCTTCGAGGAGCAGGAGTTGTCGGGGGTTCGTATTCACGCGGTCAAGGCAGCAAGAAAGAAGCCAGAAGGAAGCGTCTACTTTAAATGGAACAAAAAGGAACTTGTTAAGGGTAAACCTTGATTTGAAACGATCACAAAAGAACAAGAATGAACGCAATCGAAAACAAACGACCGCTGTGCGCCTGCGCCAGTGGTTTGGCACAACAGGCCCTCTGAGGGGGCACTACGGAAAGGCATGCGTGATGCAGCTGGCACTGGACAGCATCAGCAAGAGGGTGGGGGCGCAGACCTGGCTCCATGACATGAGCATGGCGCTGCACAGCGGCGCCGTGACGGTGCTGCTGGGCGCCACGCAAGCCGGCAAGACCAGCCTGATGCGCATCATGGCCGGGCTCGACACGCCTACCGCCGGCACCGTGCGGGTGGATGGCGCGGACGTGACCGGCATGCCGGTGCGCGATCGCAACGTAGCCATGGTCTACCAGCAATTCATCAACTACCCCTCGATGAAGGTGGCCGACAACATCGCCTCGCCGCTCAAGCTGCGCGGCGAGAAGAACATCGACACCCGGGTGCGCGAAATCGCCGCCCGCCTGCACATCGACATGTTCCTGGACCGCTACCCCGCCGAGCTCTCTGGCGGCCAGCAGCAGCGCGTGGCGCTGGCGCGCGCCCTGGCCAAGGGAGCGCCGCTGATGCTGCTCGACGAGCCGCTGGTGAACCTGGACTACAAGCTGCGCGAGGAGCTGCGCGAAGAGCTGACCCAGCTGTTCGCCGCCGGCCAGTCCACCGTGGTGTATGCCACCACCGAGCCGGGCGAAGCGCTGCTGCTGGGCGGCTACACCGCCGTGCTCGACGAGGGCCGGCTGCTGCAGTACGGACCCACGGCCGAAGTGTTCCATGCCCCCAACTCGCTGCGCGTGGCACGTGCCTTCAGCGACCCGCCGATGAACCTGATCGCGGCCACCGTGGCAGCGCAGGGCGTGCAATTGCAGGGCGGGGCCACGCTGTCCATCCCGCTGCCAGAGGGTACGGCGGCCGGTGTTGTCACCGCCGGCGTGCGCGCCAGCGCACTGCGCGTGCACGCCCGCCCTGGCGACGTGAGCGTGAATGGCACGGTGGAGCTGGCCGAGATATCGGGCTCCGATACCTTCGTGCATGCCTCCACCCCCTGGGGCGACCTGGTGGCGCAGCTCACCGGGGTGCATTACTTTGAACTGGGCACGCCCCTGGCGCTGCACCTGGACCCGGCGCAGGCCTATGTGTTCGGTGCCGACGACCGGCTGGTGTGGGCGCCCGCGCGCCTGGGAGGGCGTTGAGATGGCACGTATCAGCCTGGACCTGGCGCATTCCTACAAGCCCAACCCCAAGCAGGACAGCGACTACGCGCTGCTGCCCCTCAAGATGGAGTTCGAGGACGGTGGCGCCTACGCGCTGCTCGGCCCCTCCGGCTGCGGCAAGACGACCATGCTCAACATCATGTCGGGCCTGCTCGTCCCCTCGCATGGCAAAGTGCTGTTCGACGGCCGCGACGTGACACGCGCAAGCCCGCAGGAGCGCAACATCGCCCAGGTGTTCCAGTTCCCCGTGATCTACGACACCATGACGGTGGCCGAGAATCTCGCCTTTCCGCTGCGCAACCGCAAGGTGCCCGAAGACCAGATCCGGCAGCGTGTGGGCGTGATCGCCGAAATGCTGGAGATGAGCGGCCAGCTCAACCAGCGCGCCGCGGGCCTGGCGGCCGACGCCAAGCAGAAGATATCGCTGGGCCGCGGCCTGGTGCGCTCGGACGTGGCGGCCGTGCTGTTCGACGAGCCGCTCACGGTGATCGATCCGCACCTCAAGTGGCAGCTGCGCCGCAAGCTCAAGCAGATCCACCACGAGCTCAAGCTGACCCTGATCTATGTGACGCACGACCAGGTCGAGGCGCTGACCTTTGCCGACCAGGTGGTGGTGATGACGCGGGGCCGCGCCGTGCAGGTGGGCTCGGCCGACGCGCTGTTCGAGCGCCCGGCGCACGTCTTCGTGGGCCATTTCATCGGCTCGCCGGGCATGAACTTCCTGCCTGCCCGCAGCGATGGCGCGGGCCTCTCGGTGGCTGGCCACCGGCTGGCGCCCTCGGCCAGCCGCGCGCTGCCCGAGGGCGCACTGCAGGTCGGTGTGCGGCCCGAGTACCTGGCCCTGGCCGAGCCTGGCCAGGCCGGCGCGCTGCCCTGCGCGGTGGTGCAGGTGCAGGACATCGGTACCTACCTGATGCTCACTGCCAAGGTGGGCGAGCACACGCTGAAGGCGCGCTTTGCACCCGAAACGCGCCTGCCCTCGGCCGGCGATGCGGTCTGGCTGCAGGTGCTCGGCGCGCACACCTGCTTCTATCAGAACGAACAATTGCTGGCCGCGGAGGCGACCCCATGAGCACCACCACCAAACCGGTGAACCAGAAGGCCTGGTTCCTGATCCTGCCGGTGATCCTGTGCGTGGCCTTCTCGGCCATCCTGCCGTTGATGACCGTCGTCAACTATTCGGTGCAGGACATCATCTCGCCCGAGCGGCGCGTGTTCGTCGGCACCGAATGGTTCGCCGCCGTGATGCGCGACGAGGAGCTGCACGCCGCGCTGTGGCGCCAGATCACCTTCTCGCTGGCAGTGCTGGCGGTGGAGATCCCGCTGGGCATCATGCTGGCGCTGTCCATGCCCGCGCAGGGCTGGAAGTCCTCGGCCGTGCTGGTGGTGGTGGCCCTGTCGCTGCTGATCCCGTGGAACGTGGTCGGCACCATCTGGCAGATCTACGGCCGCGCCGACATCGGGCTCATGGGCCGCATGCTGCAGGAGATCGGCATCGAGTACAGCTACACCGGCAATGCCACGCAGGCCTGGCTCACGGTGCTGCTGATGGACGTGTGGCACTGGACCCCGCTGGTGGCCCTGCTGGCGTTCGCCGGGCTGCGCTCCATCCCCGACGCCTACTACCAGGCGGCGCGCATCGACGGGGCCAGCAAATTCGCGGTGTTCCGCTACATCCAGCTGCCCAAGATGCGCGGTGTGCTCATGATCGCGGTGCTGCTGCGCTTCATGGACAGCTTCATGATCTACACCGAGCCCTTTGTGCTCACGGGCGGCGGGCCGGGCAACGCCACCACCTTCCTGAGCCAGTACCTGACGACGAAGGCCGTGGGCCAGTTCGACCTGGGCCCGGCGGCAGCGTTCTCGCTGATCTACTTCTTCATCATCCTGCTCCTGTGCTTCATCCTCTACAACTGGATGCAGCGCGTAGGCACCGCCAGCAACGAAGGGGCCGGCCATGAATGAAAAACGCTTCCACAAACGGTCGCTGTTCCTGGTGGCCTACCTGGTGTTCGCCGTGCTGCCCATCTACTGGATGGTGAACATGAGCTTCAAGACGAACGCGGAGATCCTGTCCTCCTTCTCGTTCTTCCCCCAGCACTTCACCTGGGACAACTACAAGACCATCTTTACCGATGCGTCCTGGTACTCGGGCTACATCAACAGCCTGATCTACGTGGGCATCAACACGGTGATCTCGCTCATCGTGGCGCTGCCGGCGGCCTACGCCTTCTCGCGCTACCAGTTCATGGGCGACAAGCATGTGTTCTTCTGGCTCCTGACCAACCGCATGACGCCTCCGGCCGTGTTCCTGCTGCCCTTCTTCCAGCTGTACACCACGGTGGGCCTGATGGATACGCACATTGCCGTGGCGTTGGCCCACCTGCTGTTCAACGTGCCGCTGGCGGTGTGGATCCTGGAGGGCTTCATGAGCGGCATCCCGCGCGAGATCGACGAAACCGCCTACATCGACGGCTACAGCTTCCCGCGCTTCTTCGTGACCATCTTCCTGCCGCTGATCAAGGCCGGCGTGGGCGTGGCGGCGTTCTTCTGCTTCATGTTCAGCTGGGTCGAGCTGCTGCTGGCACGCACGCTGACCAGCGTCAACGCCAAGCCCATCGTGGCCACCATGACGCGCACCGTGAGCGCCTCGGGCATGGACTGGGCAACGCTGGCCGCGGCGGGCGTGCTCACCATCGTGCCTGGCGCCATCGTCATCTGGTTTGTGCGGCACTACATCGCGAAGGGTTTCGCGATGGGCCGCGTTTAAGAAGGAACTGCCATGTTCGAGTGGATGGCCTGGACCCTGCCGGTGGCGGTGTTCTTTACGTGCATCGTGCTGATGCTGGTGGGCATGACCGTGTGGGAGCTCAAGTCTCCCACCACCCTGCGCAAGGGCTTTCTGCCCCTGGAAACAACGCGCGGCGACCGCCTGTTCATCGGGCTGCTGTCGGCCGCCTACGTGAACCTGATCTATGTGGGCGTGAGCGGCAAGCTCGCGCAGTGGTTCGAGCTGGGCGAGGACCCCTCGATCTGGTTCAGCTTCGTGCTGTCCATGCTGTTGCTCGCACTGATCATGCGCAAAGGCTGAAGGCGCCCCGGAAATGTTCCCGTCGCACGGCTCAAACCTTCCCCGGAGCCGGGCGACCCTTGTGTATCCAATGGGGAGATGACTATGAGGAGACAGGCACTATGAAGACGCGGTATACAGCGCTGGCACTGGCGGTAGCAGTCGTGACCGGGCAGTCGGCCATGGCGGGCGAGGCCGAAGCCAAGAAGTGGGTCGACAGCGAGTTCCAGCCCTCCACGCTGAGCAAGGACCAGCAGATGGCCGAGATGAAGTGGTTCATCGATGCTGCCAAGAAGCTCCAGGGCAAGGGGGTCAAGGAGATCTCCGTGGTCTCCGAGACCATCACCACCCACGAATACGAATCCAAGACCCTGGCCAAGGCCTTCGAGGAGATCACGGGCATCAAGGTCAAGCACGACCTGATCCAGGAAGGCGACGTGGTCGAGAAGCTGCAGACCTCGATGCAGTCGGGCAAGTCGATCTATGACGGCTGGATCTCGGACTCGGACCTGATCGGTACGCACTACCGCTACGGCAAGATCATGAGCCTGACCGACTACATGGGCGGCGCGGGCAAGGAATACACCAACCCGGGCATCGATCTCAAGGACTACATCGGGACCAAGTTCACGACCGGTCCGGACGGAAAGATGTACCAGTTGCCCGACCAGCAGTTCGCCAACCTGTACTGGTTCCGCGCCGACCTGTTCGATCGCAAGGACATCAAGGACAAGTTCAAGGCCAAGTTCGGCTACGACCTGGGCGTGCCGCTCAACTGGAGCGCCTACGAGGACATCGCCGAGTTCTTCACCAACGACGTGAAGACCATCGACGGCAAGGCCATCTATGGCCACATGGACTACGGCAAGAAGGATCCTTCGCTGGGCTGGCGCTTCACCGATGCCTGGCTGTCCATGGCCGGCACGGCCGACATCGGCGCGCCCAATGGCCTGCCGATCGACGAATGGGGCATCCGCGTGGCCGACGACAAGTGCACGCCCGTGGGCGCCTCGGTGGCCCGTGGCGGTGCGACCAACTCGCCTGCAGCCGTCTATGCCCTGACCAAGTACGTGGACTGGATGAAGAAGTACGCGCCCAAGGAAGCCACGGGCATGACCTTCGGCGAGGCCGGCCCCGTGCCCGCCCAGGGCCAGATCGCGCAGCAGATCTTCTGGTACACCGCCTTCACCGCCGACATGACCAAGCCCGGCCTGCCCGTGGTGAACGCCGACGGCACGCCCAAGTGGCGCATGGCCCCCGGCCCGAACGGCCCCTACTGGAAGCAGGGCATGCAGAACGGCTACCAGGACGTGGGTTCGTGGACCTTCTTCAAGGACCATGACGCCAACAAGACCGCGGCTGCCTGGCTGTACGCCCAGTTTGTGACGGCCAAGACCACCTCCCTCAAGAAGACCCTGGTGGGTCTGACGCCGATCCGCGAAAGCGACATCCAGTCCAAGGCCATGACCGACATGGCGCCCAAGCTCGGCGGACTGGTGGAGTTCTACCGCAGCCCGGCCCGCGTGGCATGGTCGCCCACCGGCACCAACGTGCCCGACTACCCCAAGCTGGCCCAGCTGTGGTGGAAGAACGTGGCCCAGGCCGTCACGGGTGAAAAGACGCCCCAGGGCGCCATGGACACGCTGGCCGACGAGATGGACCAGGTGATGGCCCGTCTGGAGCGCGCCGGCATGGCCCACTGCGCGCCCAAGCTCAACCCCAAGAGCGCACCCACGAAGTGGCTGAGCGACAAGCAGGCCCCATGGGCCAAGCTGGCCAATGAGAAGCCGAAGGGCGAAACCATTGCCTACGACAAGCTGCTGCAGGCTTGGAAGGACGGCAAGGCGCGCTGAGCGCCCAGGCCCCTGGCGGCCGGTCCTCTCTATGCATCCATAGACAGCCGGTCGCCATTTCTTCTCCTCCACACCCGCGGGCTCGGGAGGGCCACCAGGCCAATCCCGCCCCGCAGGTGTCAAGAATTCAGGGTTTACCCTAGCCCAACCCCCGTGCCTGTGGACAATCAGCACCTATGACCCACGTTTTTGCTCCCCTGCCCACGCGGCGCTCCGACCTCCTCGACCGCCTTGCCGAACCCCGCCAGTACGACCTGGCCGTGATCGGAGGCGGGGCGACGGGCCTCGGTGTGGCGCTGGACGCGGCGGCCCGGGGTTTCAGCGTGGTGCTGGTCGATTCGCACGATTTTGCCAAGGGGACCTCCTCGCGTGCCACCAAACTGGTGCACGGGGGCGTGCGCTACCTGGCCCAGGGCAACATCGCGCTGGTGCGCGAGGCCCTGCACGAGCGCACGACATTGCTCAACAACGCTCCCCACCTGGCGCAGCCCCTGGCCTTCGTGATGCCGTCCTACAAGCTGTGGGAGACGCCGTTCTACGGCATCGGCCTGATGATGTACGACGCCCTGGCCGGCAAGGCGGGTCTCGGGTCCACCCAGTTCCTGGGCCGCGCCAAGACCCTGCAATGCCTGCCCAATGCGCGCCAGGACGGGCTCAAGGGCGGCGTCAAGTACTGGGACGGCCAATTCGACGATGCCCGCCTGGCGCTGGCGCTGGCCCGCACGGCCGCAGCCAAGGGGGCGCTGCTGGCCAACTACTGCCCGGCGACCTCCCTGGTCCATGAGAACGGCAAGGTGGCCGGTTTCGTCTGCGAAGACAGTGCCAGCGGCCGCCAGTTCACCGTGCGCGCCAAGGCCGTGGTCAATGCCACCGGCGTCTGGGTGGATGCCCTGCGCCAGATGGATGGCGAGGCCATCGGCCGTCCGGTCAAGCCCATCGTGGCGCCCAGCCAGGGCGTGCACATCGTGGTGGACCGCGAATTTCTGCCCTCCGACCACGCCCTCATGGTGCCCAAGACGGCCGATGGCCGGGTACTGTTCGCCGTGCCGTGGCTGGGCAAGCTCATCCTGGGCACCACCGACAGCCCGCGCCAGGATGTGGTGCGCGAGCCCCTGGCCTTCAAGGAAGAGGTGGCCTTCATCCTCGACGAGGCGGCCCGCTACCTGACCCGTGCGCCCAAGGCGGCCGACATCCGCAGCATCTGGGTGGGCCTGCGTCCCCTGGTCAAGCCGCAGGACGATGACGGCGACAACACCAAGAAGATCAGCCGCGAGCACACTGTGCTGGCCAGCCGAAGCGGCCTGGTGACGGTGACGGGCGGCAAATGGACCACCTACCGCGCCATGGCCGAAGATGTGTTGCAAAAATGCTTCACCGTGGGCCTGCTGCCGGAGAAGGCCGCCGGCGTCACCAACCGCCTGCCCCTGGTGGGTACGCCCGCAGAGCCGGTGCGCCACCGGATCAGCGATGCGCAGGGGCTGCATTCCTACGGCAGCGAAGCCGCCGTCGTGCAGGAAATACAGGGCGCTGGCGTGGACCTGGGCGGCGGGCTCACCGAGGCCATGGTGCGCTTCGCCGCACGCCACGAATACGCCTGCACGGTGGAAGACATGCTGGCCCGCCGCTCGCGCATGCTCTTCCTGGATGCCCGCCAGGCCATCGCCACCGCGCCCCGTGTGGCGGCCCTCCTGCAGGAAGAGTTGGGCGCCGACCCACAACTGGATGCGTTTTTGTCATTGGCCGAGCAATATTTGCATGTGCCAGTGTGATAGGCGCTTGACTTCGCTTGTTGCCTTTGCAATAATCGAGGGCTTCGCGTTTCCTACGTGAAGTTTCTGCCCAGCGGGAAGTGCTGCAAATGGTTTGCGGTGCGGACGACGGGCCCAAGACTGACTGGCTGATCTGCAGCCCTTGAGAAGTTCTCTGGGGCCGTGGTCTTCTGGTGCAAGTTGGGAATATTGAAATGATCCAGACAGAATCTCGGTTAGAGGTTGCCGACAATACCGGCGCCAAGTCCGTCCTTTGCATCAAGGTGCTGGGTGGCTCGAAGCGTCGCTATGCAAGCGTTGGCGACATCATCAAAGTGAGCATCAAAGAAGCCGCTCCGCGTGGCCGCGTCAAAAAAGGCGAGGTTTACAGCGCAGTGGTCGTTCGCACCGCAAAGGGCATCCGCCGCGGTGACGGCTCGCTCGTCAAATTCGACGGCAACGCAGCAGTGTTGCTGAATGCAAAGTTGGAGCCTATCGGCACCCGCATCTTTGGACCCGTGACGCGTGAACTGCGTAACGAGAAGTTCATGAAGATCGTGTCCCTGGCTCCTGAAGTTCTCTAAGGACGCGCCATGAACAAGATTCGCAAGGGCGACGAAATCATCGTGCTGACCGGGCGCGACAAGGGCAAGCGCGGCACGGTGTCGCTGCGCAAGGATGACTCCTATCTGGTCATCGACGGCATCAACGTCGTCAAGAAGCACGCCAAGCCGAACCCCATGAAGGGTACGACGGGCGGCATCGTTGAAAAGTCCATGCCTATCCACCAGTCCAACGTAGCCATCTTCAATGCGGCTACCGGCAAGGCTGACCGTGTGGGCATCAAGGTGCAGGCAGACGGCGCACGCATTCGCGTGTTCAAGTCCAGCGGCGCTGAAATCAAGGTGGCCTAAGGGGCAAACATGGCACGACTCCAAGAAATCTACCGCGACAAGATCGCTCCCGAACTGACCAAGCAGTTCGGCTACACCTCGCCCATGCAGGTTCCCCGTCTGACCAAGATCACGCTCAACATGGGTGTGAGCGAGGCAGTCTCGGACAAGAAGGTGATGGACAACGCCGTGGCTGACCTGACCAAGATCGCTGGTCAGAAGCCTGTGGTGACCAAGGCCAAGAAGGCTATCGCCGGTTTCAAGATCCGCGAAGGCCAGGCCATCGGTTGCATGGTCACGCTGCGTGGCGTGCAGATGTATGAGTTCCTGGACCGTTTCGTGACCGTGGCTCTGCCCCGCGTTCGTGACTTCCGTGGTATCTCCGGTCGTGCTTTCGACGGCCGTGGCAACTACAACATCGGCGTCAAGGAACAGATCATTTTCCCTGAAATTGAGTACGACAAGGTCGACGCCCTGCGCGGTCTCAATATCAGCATCACCACGACGGCCAAGTCCGACGAAGAAGCCAAGGCGCTTCTCGCTGGTTTCCGTTTCCCGTTCAAGAACTGAGGCAGGGTATGGCTAAAGTAGCTTTGATCCAGCGCGAACTGAAGCGCGAAAAACTGGCCGCCAAGTACGCAACGAAGTATGCGGAACTGAAGGCGATTGCCGGTGACGCCAAGCGCAGCGACGAAGAGCGTGATGCAGCCCGCCTGGGCCTGCAGAAGCTCCCCCGCAACGCGAACCCCACGCGCCAGCGCAACCGTTGCGAAATCACCGGTCGTCCGCGCGGTACCTTCCGTCAATTCGGTCTGGCCCGCGCCAAGATCCGTGAACTGGCTTTTGCAGGCGACATCCCCGGTGTCACCAAGGCCAGCTGGTAAGCAGGCAGGAGAATTACAACATGAGCATGAGTGATCCTATCGCTGACTTGCTGACCCGCATCCGTAATGCACAGATGGTCGCCAAGGCCACGGTTCTGGTGCCTTCTTCCAAAGTGAAGATTGCCATCGCCCAGGTGCTGAAGGACGAGGGTTATATCGACGGATTCCAGGTCAAGACCGAATCCGGCAAGTCCGAACTCGAAATCTCCCTGAAGTACTACGCTGGTCGTCCGGTGATTGAGCGCATCGAGCGCGTCAGCCGCCCTGGCCTGCGTGTGTACAAGGGCCATGATTCCATTCCACAAGTCATGAACGGTCTGGGTGTGGCAATTGTCACGACGCCCAAGGGCGTGATGACCGATCGCAAGGCGCGCGCTACCGGTGTCGGTGGCGAAGTGCTCTGCTACGTGGCCTAACCCGCGGCATTGAGGAGAAACTGAAATGTCCCGAGTAGGAAAAATGCCCGTGACCATCCCCGCTGGCGTGGATGTGTCCGTTAAAGCCGACCAGATCTCTGTCAAGGGTACTGGTGGTGTTCTGTCGCTGGCGCAAAACGTGCTGGTGAAGGTGTCGAGCAACGACGGCAAGCTCAGCTTTGAGCCTGTCAACGATTCTCGCGAAGCCAATGCCATGAGCGGCACCATCCGCCAGCTCGTCAACAACATGGTTGTGGGCGTGAGCAAGGGCTTCGAAAAGAAGCTGACCCTGATCGGCGTGGGCTACAAGGCTGCCGCATCCGGTGCCAAGCTCAACCTGGCTGTCGGTTATTCGCACCCTGTCAACATCGAGATGCCCGCTGGCATCACGGTGGCCACCCCCACGCCCACGGAAGTGGTTGTGAAGGGCGCCGACCGCCAACGCGTTGGCCAAATTGCCGCTGAGATCCGTGCTGTTCGTCCACCCGAGCCCTACAAGGGCAAGGGCATCCGCTATGCGGACGAGAAGATCACGATCAAAGAGACCAAGAAGAAGTAAGGAGCTGCAACATGTTGACCAAGAAAGAGCAGCGTCTTCGTCGTTCGCGCCAGACCCGCATCCGCATTGCACAGCAAGGCGTGGCCCGTCTGACGGTGAACCGTACGAATCTCCATATCTACGCCAGCGTTATCTCCGGCGACGGCAGCAAGGTGTTGGCCAGTGCCTCCACCGCAGAAGCCGATGTGCGCAAGGAACTCGGCGGTTCGGGCAAGGGTGGCAATGCCGCCGCAGCCACGGCCATCGGCAAGCGCATTGCTGAAAAGGCAAAGGCAGCTGGCGTCGAGAAGGTTGCATTTGATCGCT
This sequence comes from Pseudomonadota bacterium, assembly GCA_040387235.1. Lineage (GTDB taxonomy): Bacteria > Pseudomonadota > Gammaproteobacteria > Burkholderiales > Burkholderiaceae_C > Acidovorax. Next base: position 33,796 of record JAZKEE010000016.1, on the reverse strand, counting down.
CAGGCTTTGCGTACCACGGTCGCGTCAAGGCTTTGGCCGACGCAGCCCGTGAAGCTGGCCTGCAGTTCTAAGCGGAGCGGAATACAAAATGGCTAAATTTCAACCCAAAGTGCAAGACGAAGGTCGTGACGACGGTCTGCGCGAAAAAATGATCGCGGTGAACCGCGTGACCAAAGTCGTGAAGGGCGGCCGTATCCTCGGTTTCGCTGCACTGACTGTGGTCGGCGACGGTGATGGCCGCGTGGGCATGGGCAAGGGCAAATCCAAGGAAGTGCCTGCTGCAGTGCAAAAGGCAATGGAAGAAGCTCGCCGCAACATGGTGAAGGTCTCGCTGAAGAACGGCACGATCTTCCACAATGTGACCGGCCACCACGGTGCTGCCGTGGTGATGATGGCTCCCGCCCCCAAGGGTACCGGCATCATCGCTGGCGGCCCCATGCGCGCTGTCTTCGAAGTGCTGGGCGTGACCGACATCGTGGCCAAGAGCCATGGTTCGTCCAATCCCTACAACATGGTCCGCGCCACTTTTGACGCCCTGGTGAACTCCACGACGCCTTCGCAAGTGGCAGCCAAGCGCGGCAAAGCGGTCGAAGACATCTTCGCCTGATTGGAAGCTGTAAATGACTACGCAACAAACCGTCAAGATTCAACTGGTGCGCAGCCCTATCGGCACCAAGGAATCGCACCGCGCCACCGTCCGTGGCCTGGGTCTGCGCAAGCTGAACAGCGTCAGCGAACTGCAGGACTCGCCCGAAGTGCGCGGCATGATTAACAAGATCAGCTATCTGGTCAAAGTCCTCTGAGAGATAGATCATGGAACTCAATAGCATCAAGCCCGCAGACGGCGCCAAGCATGCCAAGCGCCGTGTAGGCCGCGGTATCGGCTCCGGTCTGGGCAAGACCGCTGGCCGTGGTCACAAGGGTCAGAAGTCCCGCGCAGGCGGCTACCACAAGGTGGGTTTCGAAGGCGGTCAAATGCCTCTGCAACGTCGCCTGCCAAAGCGCGGCTTCAAGTCGCACCTGCTGAAGTTCAATGCCGAAGTCACGCTGACCGATCTGGACAAGCTGGGCCTGGCCGAAGTGGACGTGCTTGCTCTCAAGCAAGCCGGCCTGATCGGCGAGCTGGCCAAGGTGGTCAAGGTCATCAAGAGCGGCGCTCTGTCCAAGGCTGTCAAGCTGACGGGCGTGGGTGCTACCGCAGGTGCCAAGGCGGCTATCGAAGCTGCTGGCGGCAGCCTGGCCTGATTTTGGTTCTGAAAGAAGGCACCTGTGGCTACTAGCGCGGCTCAAATTGCAAAAACCGGCAAGTTCGGCGACCTGCGTCGTCGCCTGGTTTTTCTGTTGCTTGCGCTGGTCGTGTACCGCATCGGGGCTCATATCCCGGTGCCTGGTATCGACCCAGCCCAACTTCAGCAGTTATTCAGCGGCCAGCAAGGCGGCATCCTGAACCTGTTCAACATGTTCTCGGGTGGAGCGCTCTCGCGCTTTACCGTCTTTGCACTGGGGATCATGCCGTACATCTCGGCGTCGATCATCATGCAACTGATGACCTACGTGGTCCCGACGTTTGAGCAGCTGAAGAAGGAAGGCGAAGCCGGCCGCAGGAAGATCACCCAGTACACGCGCTACGGCACGCTGGGCCTGGCCATTTTCCAGTCCCTCGGCATTGCCGTGGCGCTGGAAAGCTCGGCCGGCCTGGTGCTGAGCCCCGGCATGGGTTTTCGCATCACGGCCATGGTCAGCCTGACGGCAGGCACCATGTTCCTGATGTGGCTCGGTGAGCAGATCACGGAACGTGGTCTTGGCAACGGTATCTCGATCCTGATCTTTGCAGGTATCGCGGCCGGTCTGCCAAGCTCCATTGGTGGCCTGCTGGAGCTGGTACGCACGGGTGCGATGAGCATCCTGGCAGCCATCTTCATCGTGCTGGTGGTTGCTGCAGTAACCTACTTCGTGGTGTTCGTGGAACGTGGTCAGCGCAAGATCCTTGTGAACTATGCGCGCCGGCAGGTGGGGAACAAGGTGTATGGTGGACAATCGTCGCACCTGCCCCTGAAGCTGAACATGGCAGGTGTGATTCCTCCCATCTTCGCTTCGTCCATCATCCTGCTGCCAGCCACCGTGGTGAACTGGTTCAGTGCTGGGGAGTCGATGCGCTGGTTGCGCGACATCTCTTCCGCCCTGACGCCTGGTCAGCCGGTGTATGTGATGTTCTATGCTACTGCGATCATCTTCTTCTGCTTCTTCTACACGGCGCTGGTCTTCAACAGCCGTGAAACGGCAGACAACCTGAAGAAGAGCGGTGCGTTCATTCCCGGGATCCGTCCTGGTGAACAGACGGCCCGTTATATCGACAAGATTCTTGTGCGACTGACACTGGCGGGGGCGGTTTACATCACCTTCGTCTGCCTGCTGCCCGAGTTCTTGATCCTGAAGTACAACGTACCGTTTTACTTTGGTGGAACTTCGCTGTTGATCATTGTGGTGGTGACCATGGACTTCATGGCCCAGGTCCAGAACTACATGATGTCGCAACAGTATGAGTCGCTGCTCAAGAAAGCCAATTTCAAAGGCAATCAAGGCAGTTGACGGGTTGGAGGGGACAGGGCGCACAATGCGCCCGGTCCCTGAAAGCAAGGTTTAGGTTAGTTGGCGCCCCACGATTTTGTAGCGGGCACAAAAATTGTGTTCCGTGCAAGACAGCCGGGACGGATGGAAAAGTTTTAGGAGAATGCAATGAGAGTTTCGGCTTCGGTCAAAAAAATCTGCCGCAACTGCAAGATCATCCGCCGCAAGGGTGTGGTGCGCGTGATCTGCACGGATCTGCGTCACAAGCAGCGCCAGGGTTGATTGGAAAGTATTAGAGGACGCATATGGCACGTATCGCTGGCATCAACATTCCGCCCCACAAGCACGCGGAAATCGGTTTGACCTCCATTTTTGGAATTGGTCGCACACGCGCTCGCAAGATTTGCGAAGCCACCGGCATCGCTTACTCCAAGAAGATCAAGGATCTGACGGATAGCGACCTGGAAAAAATTCGCGAGCAGATCGAGCAATTCACCATCGAAGGTGATCTGCGCCGCGAAACCACCATGAACATCAAGCGTTTGATGGACATTGGCTGCTACCGTGGTTTCCGCCATCGTCGTGGTCTGCCGATGCGTGGTCAGCGTACCCGTACCAATGCACGCACCCGCAAGGGTCCGCGCAAGGGTGCTGCTGCACTGAAGAAATAAAGAGATTGAAAGATCAATATGGCCAAGTCTCCAGCCAATAACGCAGCACAGCGCGTTCGCAAGAAGGTTCGCAAGAACGTGTCGGACGGCATTGCACACGTGCATGCTTCGTTCAACAACACGATCATCACGATCACGGACCGCCAGGGCAACGCCCTGTCGTGGGCCTCGTCGGGTGGCCAGGGCTTCAAGGGCTCGCGCAAATCCACGCCTTTCGCAGCCCAGGTGGCTTCGGAAGTGGCTGGCCGCGCCGCCATCGACCAAGGCATCAAGAACCTGGACGTCGAGATCAAGGGCCCAGGTCCTGGTCGCGAATCCTCGGTGCGTGCACTGGGTGCCCTGGGCATCCGCATCACGTCGATCTCCGACGTGACGCCCGTGCCGCACAACGGCTGCCGCCCTCAAAAGCGTCGTCGTATCTAATTTTCACAAGCCCACCGCCGCCTGAGTACGCGAGAGCGACACAGGCGGCTCCCGCAATGGTTTGCGGTAGATGACATAAAGGAAGTTCAAGTGGCACGTTACCTCGGCCCCAAGGCCAAACTCTCCCGCCGTGAAGGCACCGACCTGTTCCTCAAGAGCGCACGTCGCTCCATTGCGGACAAGTGCAAGTTCGACTCCAAGCCTGGTCAGCACGGCCGCACCTCCGGTGCCCGCACGTCCGACTACGGCCTGCAGCTGCGCGAAAAGCAGAAGGTCAAGCGCATGTACGGCATCCTGGAAAAGCAGTTCCGCCGCTACTTCGAGACCGCTGACAGCCGCAAGGGCAACACCGGCGCCAACCTGCTGTTCCTGCTGGAATCGCGCCTGGACAACGTCGTGTACCGCATGGGCTTCGGCTCCACGCGTGCAGAAGCCCGCCAGCTGGTGTCGCACTGCGCCATCACCGTGAACGGCAAGCCAGTCAACATCCCTTCGTACCTGGTCAAGGTCGGTGATGTGGTCGCCGTGCGCGAAAAGTCCAAGAAGCAGAACCGCATCGTCGAAGCACTGCAACTGGCTGCACAGGTCGGCATGCCCGCCTGGGTGGACGTCAATGCCGACAAGGCAGAAGGCGTGTTCAAGAAGGTGCCTGACCGCGACGAGTTCGGCGCCGACATCAACGAATCGCTGATCGTTGAGTTGTATTCGCGCTAATCGCTAGTTCGAATCACATTTCGAGAAAACCGTACCTGAACCGCGAGGCATCGCGGTTTAGGCGCTTCACCAGCCTTACCGGTGTAACGAGCTGGGGGTATTGAGAGGAAGTCTGAATGCAAACCAATTTGCTGAAACCCAAGGCGATCAATGTCGAGCAGCTTGGCCACAACCGTGCCAAGGTCGCGCTGGAGCCGTTCGAGCGTGGCTACGGCCACACGCTGGGCAATGCCATTCGGCGCGTCCTGCTCTCGTCCATGGTGGGTTACGCAGCGACGGAAGTCACCATTGCAGGCGTTCTGCATGAGTACTCGTCCATCGATGGCGTTCAAGAAGATGTGGTCAACATCCTCCTGAACCTCAAGGGCGTGGTGTTCAAGCTGCACAACCGTGACGAAGTCACGCTGAGCCTGCGCAAGGATGGTGAAGGCGTGGTGACCGCGCGCGACATCCAGACCCCACACGACGTCGAGATCGTCAACCCCGACCACGTGATTGCCACGCTGTCGGCCGGTGGCAAGCTGGACATGCAGATCAAGGTGGAAAAGGGCCGTGGCTACGTGCCGGGCAACCTGCGCCGCTATGCCGACGAATCGACCAAGTCGATCGGCCGCATCGTGCTGGACGCCTCGTTCTCCCCCGTGAAGCGCGTGAGCTACACCGTGGAAAGCGCCCGTGTCGAGCAGCGTACCGACCTGGACAAGCTGGTCGTCGAGATCGAAACCAACGGTGCCATCACTGCCGAAGACGCAGTGCGTGCATCGGCCAAGATCCTGGTGGAGCAGCTGGCTGTGTTCGCACAGCTGGAAGGTGGCGAGCTGGCTGCGTTCGACGCACCTGCAGGCCCACGCGGCAATGCCACGTTCGATCCGATTTTGCTGCGCCCTGTGGACGAACTCGAGCTGACCGTGCGTTCCGCCAACTGCCTGAAGGCCGAGAACATCTACTACATCGGTGACCTGATCCAGCGCACCGAGAACGAGTTGCTCAAGACGCCTAACCTGGGCCGCAAGTCGCTCAACGAAATCAAGGAAGTGCTCGCATCGCGTGGTCTCACGCTGGGCATGAAGCTTGAGAACTGGCCACCAGCCGGTCTGGACAAGCGTTAATCAAAACCGCTATAATCCGGGGTTCCCCGAAAGAGGGACTCTGGGTCCCAGAGTCCTCCGCAAGGGGGACTTTTCGTTCCCCCGAGGGGAACAACAGTGCCTCGCGCAGTACCTGATACGGCTGCCCGATTTAATTACATAGACAGTAGAAGGAAAGCACCATGCGCCACGGACACGGCCTCCGCAAACTCAATCGCACCAGCTCGCACCGCCTTGCGATGCTGCAGAACATGATGAACTCGATCATCGAGCACGAAGTCATCAAGACCACCGTTCCCAAGGCCAAGGAACTGCGCCGCGTGATCGAGCCCATGATCACCCTGGCCAAGGTCGACACCGTCGCCAACCGCCGCCTGGCTTTCAACCGCCTGCGCGACCGTGACAGCGTCACCAAGCTGTTCAACGACCTGGGTCCCCGCTTCAATGCGCGTCCCGGTGGCTACACCCGCATCCTGAAGATGGGTTTCCGCGTTGGCGACAATGCGCCCATGGCCCTGGTTGAATTGGTCGACCGTGGTGCTGAAAAAACTGAAAATTCTTCGGCCGCAGCCGCTGAATAAGGTATATAATTCAATCTTGCCGCGCGATGGAGCAGTCTGGTAGCTCGTTGGGCTCATAACCCAAAGGTCGGAGGTTCAAATCCTCCTCGCGCAACCAATATTGCAAAAAGCCCACTTTCGAGTGGGCTTTTTTGTTTCCGGGGTGAGCGTGGTCGTCTTGCCCGCACCGTTGGAGCCCAGCAGGGCGTAGATTTCACCCCGGTTCACCTGCAGGTCCAGGCCCTGCAGGATGGTGCGACCGCCGTAGCCGGCCGTGACGGCTCGGGCCTGCAGTACAGGTTCTGGGAGATGGTGGTTTGCCATGGTCGTCATGCCCATCGTGTTCAGAATTTCGCCTGCAGGCCCATGGTGACCGTGCGGGCCGTGCCCGGGGCCACCCACACGCGGCTGTAGGAGCTGGTGTAGTAGGTCTTGTCGAAAAGGTTGTCCACGTCCAGCGTCAGCCGCAGGGTGGGCGACAGGCGCCAATACGCGACCAGCCTGGCCGTGGTGTAGGCGGGCAGGTCGAAGGCCGGCGTGCCTGCGTTGGCCTCGCCTTGCGTGCGCGCCTGGCCCAGGCGCTGGCCCACGTGGGTAACGCCGCCGCCCACGCCGTAGCGCTGCCCATTGCCCAGCATGTCTTCGTACACCGCCAGCACGCTGCCGTTGACCTTGGGCACATTGAGCAAGCGGCCACCCACTTCCAGGGTGTTGTCCTTCGTGATCTCCACATCGTTGAACACCATGCTCGCGTTGACCCGCCAGTGCTTCGTCACCTGGCCTGCCAGGTCAAACTCCAGGCCCCGGCTGCGGATCTCTCCAGCAGCGGCCGAAAAGCCGGTGTTCAGCGGGTCGGCCGTGAGCACGTTGCGCTTGCGGATGTCGAACAGCGCCGCAGTGGCGCCCATGCGCTGGTCCGCGCTTTCCCACTTGGTGCCCAGTTCCAGCGCCCGGCCCGTCTCTGGTTCGAATGCACGGGTCGCCACGTCGGAGCCGACGTTCGGGCGGAAGGAGCGGCCCGCATTGGCATAGACCGTCCACTGGGGTGTTGGCAACCAGCTCAGGCCGACACGCGGCGAGGTGGAAGAGGGCTCCTGGCTGGCCGTGGCGCGGGTCCGGCGGTTCTCCAGGGACTGGCGGTAGTTGTCCATGCGCAAGCCCGCCACCAGCCGCCAGTCGGGCGCCAGCCTGATCGCATCCTGCAGATAGAACGCCGTATTGCGCTGATGCTCCCGCGTGTCGGTGTTGGCCGTCGGCGTGGGCTGGACCTGGCCGTACACCGGGTTGTAGATGTTGACCGCATACGGCGCAGCGGTGGTCGGGTTCGCCCTGAGCATCAGCGAATCCATGTGGAAGCGAAAGCTCTCCATACCCAGCAGCAGTTCGTGCTCGATGGCCCCCGTTTTCAGGTGGCCCTGCAACTCGGCCTGGAGCGCAATGTCGTCAGACTCGAAATCGCGAAAGCGGCGCTGCCGCGTCAGACTGCCATTGGCCTGCAAGGCGGTGGCTTCGGTGGAGAAACCATTCACCGAGGTCTCTCGATACGACAGTCCGAACTGGCTGCGCCAGGTGGGGTTCCATTCATGCGACAGGATGAACTGGTTCGTCCGGTTCTCCACCTCCACATTCCCATCGGCCGGTTCACCCAGAAAGCGGCTGCGGGGAATGGCGCCCAGCTGGTTGTTCACCGCGACCACGCCGCGGTCGAGGGGCGTGGCGTGGCGCAGGACCTCACCCGCGTATTCGAGCACCGTGTCGCGGCCCAGCTTCCAGGTGAAGGCGGGCGCCACGACCTCGCGCCGAGCCGTCACATGGTCGCGAAAGCTGTCACGGTCCTCCACCGCCACGTTGAGGCGGTAGGCGAAGTTTTCGCCTATGGGGCCTGTGCTGTCGAAGGCGCCACGCTTGAGCCCATGGCTGCCTGCGTAGCCTTCCACGGAGTGGGCCGCTTTCCATAGCGGGCGCTTGGAGACGATGTTGAGCGTGCCGCCCGGCTCGCTGCTGCCGTACAGCGCGCCAGCGGTGCCCTTGAGGAACTCGATGCGCTCCACCCCCGCCAGGTCGCGCGGTGCGTTGAAACCGCGGTTGGACGAGAAGCCGTTGAGCAGCGTGGCCATGCCGGTGTTCTCGTTGCCCGGCAGGCCGCGGATGGCGATGTTGTCCCACAGCCCGCCAAAGTTGTTCTGCCGCGATACGCCGCCGACATAGTCGAGCACGTCGTCGAGCTTGGTGGCGCCCAGGTCGTCGATGGCCTGGCGCGTCACGATGCGCACGGACTGTGGCAGTTCGCGCAGCGGTAGGTCCGACTTGGCTCCGGCCGCTTCATCAGCGTGGTATGCCCCGGACTCGGTGCGGCCCACGATCTCGATGGTGGAAAGCTGTCCAGGCGCCTGGGTCACGGGGGGCGGTGTGGTCTGCGCGAAGACCGGAGCACCCAGCGCGCAAGCAATGGCCCATGCCAAAGGGTGTGGGCGCAGGTGGAGGGAAACGGGCACGGAAATACCCATGCGAAGCGTGGCGGTGGTCATGAAAGGCATTCGAAGGGGCAGGGTCTCGCGCGCATGCCTGCTGCGTGCAGGTGCGGTAACGCGGTGGCGCGGACCAGGAAGAAATGCACCGGCCTGCGGCAGGCGCCGGGCGCAGCCGCAAGGTCGATGGGGACGGGACATTCAGCCCAACGCAGTGCGCAGGGTCAAGCCTGTGCGGCGGGAGGGTCGCGTGACGCGAACGGCCAATGGCCGGGATGCGGGATGAAGGCCACTGCATCCGGCACTGGCCGCAACCGGGCCCCGGCCTGCGCAGCGCCATGCACGGGCGGGGCCGTGGCCAGGTCGGCCGCCTGCTGGGCGTGGGCCAGGCACCAGGCGCACACACCCGCCTCGACAGAGGTCTTGCCGGGGTGCCCAGCCTCCCTGTCTTCGTCGGACGCCATGGCCTGCGCTGCCGCCGCGCGCTGGCTTCCCAGGTGCTCTGCGGCGTGCAGGCCCATGCCTGCCGTCAGGTGCAGGCACAGCGTGAGCAACAAGAGACAGAGGAAGGGGCGCGAGATCCGCATGGTGGATGCGAATCATACTATTGAGAACCAATTCTCAATCAAGGCGGGCCGGGTGGGGCCAGAAAATGCCGTCCTGCACTTCCTGGCCGCCGGCCTGGGTCAGGCCGTTGCCTGCCTGCGGATGAAGCGCCCGGCGCGCGCCCCGGTAGCCCGGCCGGCAGCGGTATAGCTCAGCACGCCATTCACCCACACCTGCTCGATGCCCTCGCTGAACTGCACGGGTTGCTCGTAGCTCGCGGTATCGCGCACGCGCAGCGGGTCGAACACCACCACGTCGGCCATGAAGCCGGCCGCAAGCCGCCCGCGCTCGCCGATGCGAAAGCGCTGCGCCGACAGGCCCGTCATCTTGTGGATGGCCTCTTCCAGCCGCAGCAGGCCCTTTTCGCGCCAGTAGCAGGCCAGCACGCGCGGGAAGGCTCCCCACAGGCGCGGGTGTGGGCGCTCGTCGTGCGGCAATCCGTCCGAGCCGATCATGGACAGCGGGTGTGCAATCACCCGCTCCACATCGTCTTCGCGCATCTGGAAGTAGCAGGCGCCGCCGGGCTGCAGCCGGTCGCATGCTGCCTGCTCGGTCACATCCCACTCCCTGGCAATGTCCTTGAGGTAGCGGCCCACCATCTGCGGGTGGGGCTGGCTGCCGGTGATCAGGATGTCGATGACGCCGTCCACCAGGTCGGTGCGCAGCACCGTCGAACCGGCGGTGTAGGGGTACACGTCCAGGCTGATGGGCTGGCCCTGGGCCAGCGACTCGATCAGCGGCAGCGTCTCGCGCGTGCGCCCCCAGTTCGATGCACCGGCGCACTTGTGGTGCGACAGTACCAGTGGCAGCCCGGCCTGGCGCGCCGTGAGCGCCGCCTCCTGCAGCGCCGGCAGGATGCCGGCCAGCTCGTCGCGGATGTGGGTGGCGTAGACGCCGCCGTTGCGCGCGGCCACGCTGGCCAGCTCGGTCAGCTCGGTGAGGTCGGCCGCATAGGCCTCCTTGTAGAACACGCCGGACGACAGGCCCAGGGCGCCGGCGTCCATGGCCTCCTGCATGTCCGCCGCCATGGCCGCGCGCTCGCTGGCTGTGGCGGCGCGGTCCAGCTCGGGCAGATGGCGCATGCGCAAGGCCGTGTGGCCCAGCAGCGCGGCCACGTTCACACCGGGCTGCGCGGCATCCACGGCGCGCGCATAGTCGGCCATGCGGGCATGGCGGAACTGGCGCTGGCCCAGCAGCGACAGCGGCGCCGCGGGTGCATCGGTCACCATGGGCGCCAGCGAGATGCCGCAGTTGCCCACGATCACCGTGGTCACGCCCTGCGACAGCTTGGGCAGCATGTCGGGCGCATCGATGGCAGCGGCATCATCGTGCGTGTGCACGTCGATGAAGCCGGGCGCGATCACGCGGTCCGTGCAGTCGAGGTTCTGCACCGCCATGCCGGCGCACAAGGCCGGGTTGATGGCGCCAGGCGCGGCCAGCGCCACGATGCGCTCGCCCACCAGCAGCAGGTCGCCCAACCAGCCGGGGCGGTCGGTGCCGTCGATGATCGTTCCGTTCTTCAGCAGGGTCGCTTGCGTTGCTGCCATCAGTGGTCTTTCTGGCCCGGCTTGTGCATGCCCGGGCCGTGGTCCGTGGCGCCCGAATACTCGGCGCTGTCGAACCCGTGTTTGTGCAAAAGCTGCTTGAACTGCTGCAGGCCCCGGGTGGCCACCGGCCCCAGCTGCTGCGCCAGGCGCACCATCAGGATCTCGATCACCACCAGGTGGGCCAGGTAGGCCTCGGTGCCCACGCGCATCACCGCGTCCTGCGGTACCGACACGGCCAGCACCAGGTCGGCCGTCTCCGCCAGCGGCGTGCCTGGCTGGGTCAGGGCGATCACCGTGGCACCCTGCGAGCGTGCGAACCGGGCAGCTTCCACCGTGTAGGGCATGCGCCCCACGTGCGAGACCACGAAGGCCACACCCTCCGGCCCCAGCGTGCTGGCCGAGACCAGTTGCTGGTGCGCGTCGAAGATCGCATTCGCCGTGAGCCCCAGGCGGAACAGCCGGCTTTGCAGCTCGCTGGCCGTGAAGGTCGAGGCCGCGCCCACCGAATAGCAGTCGATGCGCCGGGCCGTGGCGAGTTTGGCGGCTACCTGGTCGATCACGTCCACGTCGATGCGCCGGCCCAGCTCGGTGAGCGAGGAGACGGCCGCATGGATGATCTTGCTGGAGACGTCCTGCGCCGTGTCTTCGGCCAGCACGCTGCGGTGCAGGTACGAGCCCGAGACCGCCAGATCCTGCGCCAGTGCCAGCATGAACTCGCGCACCGAGTCATAGCCGAAGCTGCGGCAGGTGCGCACGATGGTTGGCATGGACACGCCCGCCTGCTGCGCCAGTTGCTCCACCGTGGCTGCCACGGCGGCGCGCGGGTCTTCGAGCACGGCGCGCACCACGCTGCGCTGCGCCTCGGGCAGGCTGTCCTGCCGTTCGCGCAGCTGCTGCAGCAGCCCCGGCGTGGGGCTGGGTGGCTGGGTGGACGATGGCGACGGAGGCAGGCTGCTGTTCATGCGCTTCTCCGCATCTCAGAACCGGGTGCTGATGGCGCCCGTGATGGCGCCATCGTCTTCCATCAGTGGCATCCAGCGCCATTTGTCGAAGGTGGTGCAGGGGTGCGAAATGCCGAGCGCCACGCGGTCGCCCACCCGGGGCGCGCTGCCTTCGCCCGCTGCGGCATCGAAGCGCAGATAGGCATGCTGGTCGTTGAGCGCGCTCACGCTCCAGCCCGCAGGCACGGCAGCCGCCGTGCGCGCGCCCCGCCGCGCCAGTTGCACGGGGATGGGCATCTCCAGGTCGTAGGAGATATCACGGCGCCCGCAGGTCAGCAGGGCCAGGCCCGGCTCTGGCACCGACTGCACCATGGCCCAGACCGTGAGCGCCGGGCGCAGCGAGGCGTCGAGCCCCTCGCGCTGCTCCACGTTCTTGAGAAAGCGCGCGTAGTTGCCGTGGTCGTGCGTCACGTAGCAGCCCGAGCGCAGCACGCCTTCCACGGGGCGCGACAGGCCCTGCGCCTGCAGCAGCGGCACCACCAGGTCGAACACGGCCGAGCCGCCGGCCGTGAGCAGGATGCGGTCCTGTGCGAACAGGTGTTCCGTGTCGCAGGCCCGCGCCACGTCCATCACGCGGCGCACCAGGGCGGTCACCTCGCGGGCGTCGTGTTCGTTGTCGCAGCGCGCCACGCCGCCTTCGTAGCATTCGATGCCGTCGAAGTGCACGGCCTTCGACGCCGCCAGCGCGCGCGCCAGCACCAGCGCTTCATCCAGGGTGCGGCAGCCGGTGCGCTGGCCGGGGATGCCCATCTCCAGCAGCACATTGAAAATCCGGGTGCTGCTGCGGCGCTGCTTCCAGTCCTCGACCAGCGTGAGTTGCGCCAGCGAATCGACGAGGAACCACACTGTGAGGTCGGCATGGCGGGCCAGCAGCGCATCCAGTGCGTCCAGGTCGGCATCGCAGACCACCTGGTTGGCGATGATGACGCGGCGCGCACCGGCCTGCACCCCCACCGCAACCTGGAAGGCCGTGGCGAAGGTCAGGCCCCAGGCGCCACCCGCCAGCTGCTGCGCGAACAGCTCGGGCGACATGGTGGTTTTGCCGTGCGGCGCCAGCGCAATGCCCTTGCGCTGCGCGAAGTCCTGCATCCAGGCCAGGTTGTGCGCCAGCGCCGTGCGGCTGAGCACCGCCAGCGGAAACGCCAGGTCGTCCGCCAGCACGTTCCAGCCGTGCGCGCCGATCTCGCTGGCGCGGCAGGGCGCCGCAGCGATGGGATAGCTCTTGCAGGTGGCGTCCAGGGTGAAGTCAGTGGTCTTGGTGGTCATGTTGTCTCGTCATGTGGTTGGGGTGCAGCCAGGGGCTGCGCCGGTCAGATGTCGTCGCGCCAGCAGGCCTTCCAGTGCTCGGTGCCCACGGGGCGCAGGGCCATGTCGGCGCTGGCGCATTCGGCTACCGCGTGCGGACAGCGCGTGCGGAACACGCAGCCGGACGGCGGATTGGCGGGGCTGGGCAGGTCGCCCTGCAGCAGGGGAATGGTACGCCGCTGTGCAGGGTCGGGGATCGGGGCGGCCGCCAGCAGCGCGCGCGTGTAGGGATGCGCAGGGCTGGCATACAGCGCGGAAGTGGGCGCGATCTCCATCACGCGGCCCAGGTAGAGCACCACCACACGGTCGCACAGGTACTCCACCACGTCCAGATCGTGCGAGATGAACAGCAGCGTCAGGCCCAACTGCTCCTTGAGGTCGCCCAGCAGGTTCACCACCTGCGCCTGGATCGACACGTCCAGCGCCGACAGCGGCTCGTCCGCCACGATGAAGTTCGGCTGCACCGCCAGCGCGCGCGCAATGCCGATGCGCTGGCGCTGCCCGCCCGAGAACTCGTGCGGAAACCGGTCTGCATGCTCAGGCCTGAGGCCCACCTGCGTGAGCAACTCGTGGATGCGTGGCAGGCGGGCCGCACCGCGCGCCTGCCTGTGCGTGTCCAGCGCCTCGCCCAGCACCTCGCGGATGCGCATGCGCGGGTTCAGGCTGGCGTACGGGTCCTGGAAGATGATCTGGATCTTCGAGCGCAGCGGGCGGAACTGGCCCTGGCCCATGGCGGCCAGGTCCTGGGGGGCCTGGGTCTCGGCGCCGTCGCCGTGGTACAGCATCTCGCCGGCTGTCGGGTCCACCAGCCGCGTCAGCAGCCGGCCGATGGTGCTCTTGCCCGAGCCCGACTCGCCCACCAGGCCCAGCGTCTCGCCGCGCCGGATGGCAAAGCTCACGTCGTCCACCGCGCGCACCGGGTGCGGGCCGCTGCCGAAGTACTTGCGCAGGCCGCGCACTTCGATGAGGTTGCCGCCCGGGGTCGGGGCCATGGACACGGCGTTCATGCGGCCACCTCTTCAGCGGTCTGCTCATTCACGCGAATGCAGCGCACCCGGCGGCTGGAGCTGCCCGCGCCATCGTCGGACAACGCCGGCATGCGCGCATCGCAGGCCGCGATGCGGCGCTCGCAGCGCGGCGCGAAGGCGCAACCCGGCGGCGGCGCGAGCGGGCTCGACACCTGGCCCGGTATGGCCACCAAGCGCGGGCGTTGCCCGGCCACCGCCACGGCATGGCGCCGGGCCACGCCGGGCAGGCAGGCCAGCAGGCCGCGCGTATAAGGGTGCTCGGGCTGAGCGAACAGGTCGTGCACGCAAGCCGACTCGACGATGCGCCCCGCATACATCACGGCCACCGCATCGGCGTACTGCGCGACAACGCCCAGGTTGTGGGTCACGAACAGCATGCTCATGCCCCTCTCCTTCTGCAGCCGGCCCATGAGGGCCAGGATCTGCGCCTGGATGGTCACGTCCAGCGCCGTGGTCGGCTCGTCGGCGATCAGCAGCGTGGGGTTGCAGGCCATGGCCAGCGCGATCATCACGCGCTGGCGCATGCCGCCCGACAACTGGTGCGGGTACTCGTGCACGCGCTGCTTCGCGGCCGGTATCTCCACCAGCTCCAGCATGCGCTGGGCGTGGGCCATGGCGGCCTTGCGGTCGAGCTTGAGGTGCAGGCGCACCGATTCGGCGATCTGCTCGCCCACGGTGAGCACCGGGTTCAGGCTGGTCATGGGCTCCTGGAAGACCATCGCGATCTCATTGCCGCGCAGCGCCCGGCGCTCGGCCTCGGGCAGGGCCAGCAGGTCCACGCGCCGGCCATCGCGCCGGGTGAACCAGGCCTGGCCGTCCACCTGCGCCTGCGAGGTCTTGGCGTGCAGGCCCATCAGCGTGAGGCTGGTGACGGACTTGCCCGAGCCCGATTCACCGACCAGCGCCAGCGTCTGGCCCGGGTGGATGGCAAAGGACACGTCGGCCACGCTCTGGATGCGGCCGGCGTCGGTGGCGAACGAGGTGGACAGGCCCTGCACTTCAAGCCGCGGGGCGGCCATGGCAGCCGTGTGGGTGGTCATGGAGATACCTTCGTAGCGCGCCCGCGGGCGGGCGCTTGCGTGGGTGGAGCGAGAGCAGGGCTCACGAGGCTTTCTTGAGCTTGGGGTCGAGCAGGTCGCGCACGCCGTCGCCCAGCATCTGCAGCGACAGGGCGGTGAGCACGATGGCCAGGCCCGGGTAGAGAATGGTCCAGAACGCACGGTCGGCCGACTCCAGGCTGCCCGCGATCATGGTGCCCCAGGTGGGGATGTCCGGCGGCACCCCGACACCCAGGAAGGACAGGCCGGCCTCGGCCAGGATGGCGTAGGCGAAGATGAAGGTCACCTGCACCAGGATGGGTGAGACCAGGTTGGGCAGGATGTGCCGCAGCAAGATGAGCGGCGTGCGCACGCCCAGGGCGCGTGCTGCGTCCACGAACAGCAGCTCGCGCAGCACCAGCGTGCTGGCGCGCACCACCCGCGCCACGCGCGGCGTGTAGACGATCACCAGCGCCAGCATCACGTTCCACAGCGAGGCGCCCAGGATGGACACCAGGGCGATGCCCAGCAGGATGTCGGGGAAGGACATCATTGCGTCCACCACGCGCATCAGCGGCGCGTCCAGCCGGCGAAAGAAGCCCGCGAACATGCCCAGCAGCGTGCCGAACAGCACGGCGCCGGCAGCGGTGAGCCCGCCGATCAGCAGCGAATAGCGCGCACCGTGCACGATGCGCAGCATCACATCGCGGCCCAGCTCATCGGTGCCGGCCCAGTGCGCGGCCGAGGGGGCGTTCAGGCGCTCGCTGATCGATATGGCGTTGGGGTCGGCATCCGACACCCAGGGAAACACGGTGGCCACCACGACCACCAGTGCCAGCAGCACGGCCGAGGCCAGCACCACCTTGCGCGAGAACAGGCGCCGCGCCAGCGGCAGCCAGTAGTCCGTGAGATTGCGAATCAGGCGTTGCACCATGTCATTGGCCCTCCAGCCGGATGCGCGGGTCGACCAGCGTGTACAGGAAGTCGATGGCCAGGTTGATGAACACGTAGATCGCCGCGATCACCAGCAGCGTGCCCTGGATCACCGGGTAATCGCGGCGCAGTACCGCGCGCACCACCAGGTTGCCCACGCCGGGCAGGTTGAACACGGTCTCGGTCACCACGGTGCCGCCGATCATCAGCGCCAGGGTGAGGCCCAGTACCGTGACGATGGGCACCAGCGCATTGCGCAGCACGTGCTTGACCATCACCGTGCCCTCGCCAAGACCCTTGGCGCGCGCGGTGCGCACGTAGTCCTCGCCCAGGATGTCGAGCATCGAGGCGCGTGTGAAGCGGATGATCAGCGCCGAGTTCAGCAGCCCCAGCACCAGCGCCGGCAGCAGCAGGTGCGACAGGCGCTCGGCCAGCGGCGATGCCGGGTCGCCATAGCCCGACGCCGGGAACCAGCCGAGCTTGACCGCGAACAGCTGGATCAGGATCAGCCCGAGCCAGAAGCTGGGCACGCTGGCCCCCAGCATGGCCACGCCGCTCAGCGCCTGGTCACCGGGGCTGCCGCGCCAGATGGCCGCGGCCATGCCGCAGGGGATGCCGATGAGCGCTGCGATGCCCACTGCGAACAGCGCCAGGAACAGCGTGGGCTCGGCACGTTCGAGCAGGGCCTGTGCCACCGGGCGCTGCAGGAAGATCGACTGCCCCAGGTTGCCCTGCAGCAGCTCACCGATCCACAACACGAACTGCGTGGGCAGTGGCTTGTCCAGCCCGTACTGCACGCGCGCCGCGGCGATGTCCTCGGCCGTGGCCTGCTCGCCCAGCAGCAGCGCCACCGGGTCGCCCGAGGCCAGGCGCGTGAGCGCGAACACCAGCACCGCGACGAGGGCCAGCACCACCAGGGCGCCGCCCAGGCGGGTCATCAGAAAACGCATGGCAACGAACCTTGTGCGGTGGGCTTACTTGGTCAGGCCCGTGTTCCAGAAGAACGGCCAGATCGCCGGGGTGTAGCCCTCGAGCTTGGCCGAGCGCGCCGACAGGCCGTTGAACTTGCCTACCTCGATGAAGGGCACTTCGTCGTACACCACCTGCTGCACGGCACCCCACAGCGGGCCGCGTTTGGCGATGTTGGTCTCCTGGTTGAAGGCCGTGAGCGTGGCCTTCTTGGCTGGTGAATCCCACCAGCCCGGTGCGCCTTCACCCAGCTGCGGCGGCGAGAGCATGGGCTCGGGGAACAGGCCCGAGTGCGTGAAGTACACGTCCCACAGCTTGGCGTCGTTGCGCCGCTGCACGAGGGTGGCCCAGTCCACCACCTGCAGCTCGGTCTTGAAGCCGGCTTTCTTGAGCTGCTCGGCCATCACCAACGCCATGTTGTAGTGGAACTCGTACTGGCGGCTGGCCATGATGCGCACCGGCTGGCCGTTGTAGCCGGCCTTGGCTGCCTGGTCCTTGGCGGCCTGCGGGTTGCGCTCGTTGTACAGCTTGCCACCCGCGTCCGAGTAGTAGGGCGTGCCCTTGGGGAAGAAGTTGGGCTCCACCACGAAGAAGCGGTTGTCGCCGAAGCCCGCAGCCAGCAATTCGCCCGAACCCACGGCCGTCTGCACTGCGCGGCGCAGCGGCTGCGCGGCGAGCACGCCTTCCTTGGTGTTGAAGACGATGTAGGGGAAGCCGAAGTTCTTGGTCACGATGGGCACCACGGCCGGCGCGCCCTTGTCGATGCGGCCAGCGGCTTCCACGGGCAGCAGGTCGGCGTACTGGAACTGGCCTGACAGCGCGCCTTCCACGCGGGTGTTGGCGTTGGGCACAGGCACGAAGCGCAGCTCGTCGAGCAAGGCCTCGCGGCGGCCTGCGTAGCCGCTCGGTGCCTCCTTGCGGGCGCTGTAGGTGTCGTGGCGCACCAGCACCGTGAACTGGTCGGGGCGGCGTTCCTTGAACTTGTAAGGGCCGGTGCCGATGAATTCCTTGAGCTGCGGTGCAATGCTTTCCTTGGCCATGATGGCGGCCATGCCGCTGGGCAGCGCCAGCTGGGCCAGCAGCGGCGCATAGGGCGCCTTGAGCTTGAGCTCCACCGACAACGGGCCCTTGGCGGTGAGCGAGGCCACTTCCTTGCCCACGGCCTTGCCACGCGGCGACAGCTCCATCCAGCGCTGCAGCGAGGCCACCACGTCCTCGGCATTCAGGTCTCGCCCGTTGTGCAGCTTGACCTCCTTGCGCAGGGCGATGGTGTAGGTCAGCCCGTCCTTGGACACGGAAGGCAGGCCTTCGGCCAGCATGGGCGCCACGGCCCAGTTCGCGTCGAAGGTGTATAGGGGCTCGTAGACGTGCTGCATGATGGTGCCGACCAGGTCGGCCGTGCTCACCATGGGGTCCAGCCCCTGGGGCTCGCCGACCATGGCCAGGTTGGCGGCGCCCCCCTTGGCCGGGGCTGCCTGGGCGGGCGTGCCCGACCCCATGGCCACGACCATGGCAGCAGTGGCTGCTGCCAGGCCCAGAACACGGCGCCGTGCGGTTTGCACGGGCACTGCGAGCGTCAACCGATCACGGATGGATGAGGATTGCATCGTGGCTCCATAAGTAATAACATTACATTTTTCATCGTAAATTACCCTTTTGTGAAAGTCAAACGGGTTTTTTAGGATGTTTGATGTAAATAATTTACACAAGGAGCTTGCATGAGCCACGTAGAACTGCTGGGCCAGTCCCCGATCGCATCCGACCGCCAGGCGCGGCCTCTTTCGCCCGCCACGCGCGCCGGTGACTTCGTCTTCGTCTCGGGCCAGGTGCCCACGGACGACCAGGGCCAGGTGATCGTCGGCGGCATCGAGGCGCAGACGCGCCAGGTGTTCCAACGTGTCAAGGACGCCCTGGCGCTGGCCGACTGCACCCTGGCCGACGTGGCCAAGGTCAGCGTCTGGCTGGCCGATGCGCGCGATTTCGGCAGCTTCAACCGGGTCTACATGGAGTGCTTCGGCGAGCACCGTCCCGCACGCTCCACGGTGGAGTCGCGCCTCATGATCGACGCCAAGGTCGAGATCGACGTCACCGCCTACAAGCCCCGTGCCTGACCGCGCCAATCTCCTGGTGGGCAAGACCTTCGACGTGGTCGCGCTGGGCGAGGCCATGGTCGAGTTCAACCAGGTCCATCCCGGCCAGCCGCAGTACCTGCGCGGCTTCGGCGGCGACACCAGCAACGCGGCCATCGCGGCGGCGCGGGCCGGTGCGCGTGTGGCCTACCTCACGCGCATCGGGCAGGACAGCTTCGGCCAGGCGCTCACCGCGCTATGGCACACCGAGGGCGTGGACACCCGCGCGGTGCAGAGCGATGGCGAGCACCCTACCGGCATCTACTTCGTCTCGCACGGGGCGGGCGGGCACGAGTTCAGCTACCTGCGTGCCGGTTCGGCCGCCAGCCGCATGGCCCCGCCGTGGCTGGCCGGCGAGCCCATGGCCGTGCTGCAGGCAGCGCGCATCCTGCACCTGTCAGGCATTTCGCTGGCGATTTCGCCGCAGGCCTGCGACACGGCGTTCGAGGCCATGCGCCTGGCGCGCGAGGCCGGTGCGCTGGTGTCCTTCGACTCGAACCTGCGCCTGAAACTCTGGCCGCTGGCGCGGGCCCAGGCCTGCATCGCGCAGGCTGTGTCGCTGTGCGACATCTTTCTGCCCAGCCTGGAGGACATGCAGGCCCTGACGGGCCTGTCCGACCCGGACGCCATCGTCGACTGGGGCCATGCCCGGGGCGCGGCCACCGTGGTGCTCAAGCTCGGTGCCGAGGGGGCCCTGGCCAGCGACGGCCGGCGCAGGGACCGGATCGCAGGCCTGCGCGTGACGCCGGTCGATGCCACCGGTGCGGGCGACTGCTTCTGCGGAAACCTGCTGGCCCGCATGGCCCAGGGCGACGACGTGTTCGCGGCTGCGCGCTATGCCAACGCGGCTGCCGCGCTGGCCGTGCAGGGCTACGGGGCCGTGGCGCCGCTGCCCTACGCACGCCAGGTCCAGGTGCCGTCGGCATAGCAGAGCGGGGCTGCCTGCCCCGTTCCTCACACTGCAAACAGGTCGGATCGCGCCGCCTTGGTGATGGCGGCCACGCAGGGGTGGCTGATGCGCCGCTCCACCGAGATCGCGAAGAACTCCTCCACCAGTTCCGAAGAGCGGCCGATCACCTCCACCCCGAACTGGGCCTGGGTCTCCTCCTCCAGCACCGTGGGCGAGGTGAACACCCCGCGCCCCTCGCGCCCGAAGGCGTTCATCAGCGCGCTGTCGTCGAACTCTCCCACCAGGCGCGGCTGCAGCTGGTGCTTGTTGAACCAATGGTCGAGCTGCTGGCGCACCGACGACATGGGCCCCTGGATCAGCATTGGCGCGCCGTGCAGGCAGCGGGGAAACGGGCCTTGCAGCTGGCTGCGCAGGGCCGGCGCGCAAAAGAAGCTCATGGAGCTGGTGCCCAGGCCATGGTTGAAGGCCTTGACGCCGATCTTCTTGGACACCGGCTCGTCCGCCAGCACCAGGTCCAGCCGGTTCAGGCTCAGCTGCGCCACGAGTTCGGGGAACTTGCCCTCGTGGCAGGTCATGTGCACCTGCTCGGCCAGGCCCAGCGCCGGCTCCAGCAAATGGTAGGCCACCGACTTGGCTACTGAATCCGCCACACCCACCCGGAATGCGATCGGGCGCGACTGCCCGCGCGCCAGGCGGATCGACTTTTCCAGCTCGTCACCCAGCGCAAAGATTTGCTCCGCATAGCCGAGCGCCACCCGGCCTTCGCTGGTCAGCTCCAGCCCCCGGCCGCGCTTCTTGAACAGGTCGTGGCCCAGCCACTCCTCAAGCTGCTTGATCTGGCCCGACAGCGTCTGCGGCGTGGTGTTGAGCTGCTCGCCGGCGCGCATGATGCCGCCCGCCTTGGCCGCGGTCCAGAAGTAGCGCAGGTGCTTGAAGTTCATGCCGTCTCCTCAATACTTCGTAAAAATCGAAGTAAAAATCTCAATAAATCGAATATACGCGAAGTGTCAAGATCCCTAAAGTACGTTCATGGACAGATCGCGGAACGCCCCTTCGGGCACCGAACCCTGGCCATACAACGTTCACAAGGAGTCAAAGATGCGTATCACTACCCGAGGGCAACTTGCCGTGTCGGCCATGACCGATCTCGCACTGCGCCAGCAGATGCGTCCTGTGGCACTGTCGACCATCAGTGCACGCCAGGGCACCTCGCTGTCCTACCTGGAGCAGTTGTTCAGCGCGCTGCGGCGCGCCGGACTGGTGGACAGCACGCGGGGGCCTGGTGGCGGCTACACGCTGGCGCGCCGCGCGGACCAGGTGTCCGTGGCCGACATCATCCTGGCGGTGGAAAACCTCAAGGGTGACGACACCCAGAGCCTGGCCCAGGGCCAGGCCGCACAGATGAAGGCCATGACGGGTGAGCTGTGGATCACCTTCAACAGCCGGGTGATGGACTACCTGCAGTCCGTGACCCTGGCGGAACTGGTGACCCAGGAGCTGGCCCGTGGCGTGGTGGTGGAGTCTGGCGAGCCAGCACCGCAGCAACGCGCCCGCGCCGTGCCCAGCGCCAAGCCCAAGCCACGGCTGGCAGGGCTCGGTGTGCCCAACTCGGTGTTCGCACTGGCGAGCATGCCGCTGATGCAGCGGCGCTGACAGGGTGCCAGGGGGCGGTTGCTACCGCGCTCCTGGCGTCGGCTGTTGGGCGCGCAGGTGCGGCTTGCGCCACGCATACCTGCTCCATGGGTTTGAAGCCCTTCATCTCGTCGACATCGGTGAGATTGAGGGCGGGATGCAAGAGGCTGCGCGTCGGCGCAGGATAGGGCCGGTGCGCACCTCCTTGCGACGTCAGCCTTTGGGGCGGGCCAGCATTTCAGCGGTATTGGTCTTGCGGTCGGCGTTCACGCGCTGCACGTGTGGGCGTTCGCCCATGCGGGCCAGGTAGTCGCGCACCGGCAACTCCGCCAGAAAATCGCGGCCATAGATGATCTTGGTGGCCGATGACACCAGCGGCAGGTGCACGATGGCCGCGCAGTCCGCCGCGGTGAAGCTGTCGCCGCCGATGAAGGGGCTGAACTTCGTGAGCTGGGCGAATGCCGCGATGTTCTTGGCCAGTTGCGCGCCGACCTTCTCGCGGGCGGCCTCGCTCACCGTGCCGCCGAAGAAGGCCTGCGGGTACAGGTTGCGGGCCACCAGCTCCAGGTGCAGCTCCATGAAGGTGATCAGCTCGCGCACCTTGCCGGCCGCCAGCGGGTCCGCCGGGACCAGCGGGTGCGCGGGGTAGGCCGACTCGATGTAATCGGCGATCACGGCCGACTCGCACAACGTGCCGTCCGGGGTGCGCAGGTAGGGCACCTTGCCCAGCGGGCTGGCGCTGCGGTCGGTCTCGCCGATCCAGGCCAGTTCCTCCTCGAAGGGCACGCCCTTTTCGAGCAGCGCGAGCTTGACCTTGTTGTAATAGTTGCTGGCCGAGAAGCCGCAGAGTGTGAGCATGGGGTGTCTCCTGTGTCGCCTGGTGGGGCTGTTGGTTTGCGCCAGCCGCCATGCTAGGGGGTGGCCGTGGCCGGGCGCGTCGCGCAGATGACGCCGGTGCGGCAGGCCAGGGGCCCTTCCCTACAATGAGGGAACACGCGCTTGCTGCGCAACCCCCCTCCTTTTTATTCCCGAGGCGGCCGCCCCAGCGATCGGCACCGCCACCATCTTCCCGGAGCCTTCCGCATGACTTTCTTCCGTACCCTTGCCGGACTTGCCCTGTGCACCCTGCTGGCAGCCCCTGCACTGGCCCAGGTTTCCGACGTGAAGGTCGAGGGAGCATGGGCACGCGCCAGCGTGCCCGGCCAGAAGGGCACCGGCGCCTTCATGAAACTCACGGCACCGCAGGCCACGCGCCTGGTCGGCGCCTCGTCACCCGCCGCGGGCGTGACCGAGGTGCACGAGATGAAGCTTGATGGCGACGTGATGCGCATGCGCTCCGTGCCGGTGCTGGAACTGCCCGCCGGCAAGGCCGTGGAGCTCAAGCCCGGCGGCTTTCACGTCATGCTGCTGGACCTCAAGGCACCCCTGGCCAAGGACAGCACCGTGCCGCTCACGCTGACCTTCAAGGACGCCAAGGGCGTGGAAAGCAGGCTGGAGCTGACCGTGCCCGTGGCCGCCAGTGCGCCAGGTGCGCCGGCAGGGGCGCCGGCCCATGCGCATGGGCACAAACACTGAGGCGCACGCCCCCTGTATGCCATCGCCAGCCGCCATGCATTGGGGTAAGCTGTAACCCCATTCTTGCGGAGCGGCCATGAGCGATACATCCAATTTCGGTTTCGGCAAATTCGTCCCCGGCTTCGATTTCCTGCAGAGCCTGGCCAAAGGCGCGTCGACCAGCATTCCGCAGTTGCCCAACCTGTCTAACTGGGTGGCGCCGACCATCAGCGTCGAAGAGCTGGAAAAGCGCATCGAGGAGCTCAAGGCCGTGCAGTTCTGGCTTGAGCAGAACTCCCGCGCGCTGGCAGCCACCATCCAGGCGCTCGAAGTGCAGAAGATGACCCTGGCCACGCTCAAGGGCATGAACTTCAGCATGGGCGACGTGGCCAATGCCTTCAAGCTCAAGACGGCCGACACCGTGATGAGCGGCGTGCAGAAGGCCGCTGACACCGTGAGTGGTGCAGCGGGGGCCGTGGCCGGCGCCGCAGCCCGCGTCACGGGCCGCGCGAAAGAGGAGCAGGAGGAAGGCGCTGAGGAAGAGGCGCCTGCCAGGACCGAGGCCCCCCAATCCAGGAAGGGCAAGGCCGCCGCTGCGGCGCCCGACGCTTCCGTGGTGGACCCGCTGCAGTGGTGGGGGGCGCTGACTGGCCAGTTCCAGCAGATCGCTGCCAATGCCATGAAGGATGCGGCCAAGCAGACCGCGCTCGACACCACCAAGAACATGGCCACCGGCCTGGCCAAGGAGGCCATCAAGACAGCCACCGGCATGGCCAGCCAGTTTGCAGCCAAGGGCATGAAGAGCATGTCGGGCGAGCGCAAGCCTGCCGCCAAAAAGGCCGTGGCCAAACCCGCAGCCAAGGCCAGGCCGGCTGCGAAGAAGACAACGGCTGCGGCCAAGCGCACGCCGCGCAAGAGCGCCGGCTGACCCCGGCCTGTGCGTCCCGCGCGGGTGGGCGCCGCGCACCCGCCTGCGAGAAGACACACACCATGAAACTATTCCCCTCGGGCCATGCCACCCACCCCCAGTGGCGCATGGCTGCGGCCCTGGCGCTGGCGCAGCTGCGCGCGCAGATGGCGCTGCCCCAGTACGCGAGTGCGCCCACGCTGGGCCTGCTCTACATCACCGACCACTATGCCGGCGATGCCCAGGCCCTGCTCGACTACCTGGCCGGCGAGCTGCCCGAGGTGACCGACTGGAGCGGCACCGTGGGCGTGGGCGTGGCCGCCAACAATGCCGAGTATTTTGACGAGCCCGCGCTGTCCATGATGCTGCTCGATGTGTCGCCCAACCAGTACCGCGTGTTCTCGGGCGTGGCACCGCTGCCGCGCCATTCGGCCAGCGGCTTCGTGGCCCACACGGCGCTGGTGCATGCCGACGGCCATACGCCCGAGCTGGCCGAGTTGCTGGCCGAGATGGCTGCGCGCACCGAGACCGGGTACCTGTTCGGGGGGCTGAGCGCCAGCCGGGGAGCAGGCGTGCAGTTCGCGGTCGCGGGCGACGGCAATATCGCCGGGCAGGGCGGTGCCAGCGGTGTCTTCGATGGCGGCCTGTCGGGCGTGGCCTTTGGTGCCGAGGTGGCCCTGGTCTCGCGCGTCACCCAGGGCTGCCAGCCCGTGGGGCCATTGCGCAGCGTCACCGCCGCGCACGAGAACGTGGTGCTGCAGCTCGATGGCGAGCCCGCGCTCGATGTGCTGCTCGACACGCTGGAGGTATCGCTCGACGGCGATCCACAGCCCGCGCTGCGCAAGGTGCGCGCCACGCTGGCCGGACTGGTCAACGCCGGAGAACAACCGCGGGGCCAGCAGCGCACCGGCCACTTCGGCACTGACACCCGCGTGCGCCACATCGTGGGCCTCGATGGAGCGCGCCGGGGCGTGGCGCTGGGCGACAAGGTGGAGCCGGGCATGCACCTGGCCTTCTGCCAGCGCAACGTGGCGGCGGCACGCGCCGACCTGATGCGCATCTGTGCCGAGATCCGCGAAGAACTGGAGCCCGAGGAACTGGAGCCTGCGCCCCTGGAGTCGCAGGACCATGCGGGCCGCGCCATGGCACCGGCACCCGGAGCACAGGCGCATGGCCCAGCCGCCGCGCAGAGCGGCCGGCGCATTCGCGGCGCCATCTACGTGAGCTGCTCAGGCCGTGGCGGCCCGCATTTCGGTGGCCCCAGCGCGGAACTGCAGATCGTGCGCCATGCCCTGGGCGATGTGCCGCTGGCCGGCTTTTTTGCGGGGGGCGAGATCGCGCACCACCATCTGTATGGCTACACGGGCGTGCTCACGGTCTTCACCTGAAGGCGGGGCGCCTGGGCGCCCAGGTCAGCTGCTTTCGGTCGGAAGCCCGTCGGCATCCCACTCGGGCAGGCCGCCGCGCAGCCAGTACACCGTCTTGTAGCCCTTGGTGGCCGCCACCTTGGCCGCCTTGTAGGACTTCCAGCATTCGGCCCCGTTGCAGGCGAAGATCACAGGCTTGCTGCGGTCCACCTTTTCCAGTGCCTGGAAATCATCCTGTGCGGCGTTGAAGGCCACGTCCTTGAGGCTTTTTTCCACATAGGCCGCGAACACGGCGCCGCGGATGCGCCGGGCCTTGAACTCCTTCTCGGTGCGCGTATCGATCACCACCGCTCCCTGCGCCTGCAGCTTCTGTGCCTCGCGCGCCGTGATGCGGTTCACACCGGGCAGGTTGTTGGGGGTGAACAGGCCCAGCTCCGCCACGCGGCGGTATTCCTGCGCTTCGGGGCGCAAGGCCACGGGGCTCAACCCTGCGTTGCCGGAGCCCGAGGCGAACCACTGGGCCAGCCGTGCCTTGACGTCGGCGGGCAGGTCCTTCTTCACGGCGATCGAGAAGCCACCCGGCACCGGCTGCGAGGTTGCCAGCACCCGTGCGTCGCCCTTGTGGGTGGCCGACCATTCGGCCCAGTCATCGGCCCGCACCACGGTGGCATCGGTGCTGCCCAGCACCAGCGCGCTCAAGCCCGCCTGCGGGTGCTTTTCATGCAGCACGGACTTGAGGTCCTGGAACGACAGGCCGGCTTCGTTGAGCATGCCCCGGGCCATGTAGGTGTAGATCGAATCCTGCTGGGGCAGGTACAGGCGCTGGCCCTTCATCGCCGCCACGTTGGGCACCTGGGCGGAGCCGACGAGCAGGTACTGGTCCGATTTCTGGGTGGCCCCCACGAGCTCATACCCACGCTGCAGCGCGGAGGCCGCCACCTGAGCCGGGCCGATGAATACATCGTAGCCCGCGCTGCGGGTGGCGCGCATCACATCGGCCAGGTCCTCGCTGGTGGCCACGGTGGCGGGTTGTCCGGCGGCCTTGGTCAGGCCCGCTTCGAACGCGCTGCGCAGGATGCTGTGCGCGGCCTTCTTGGCCGTGGGCTCCACCGCCACGATGGCCGTCAGCTGGGCCTGGGCCAGGGGACCGAGCAACAGCAGCAACAGGGACAGCAAGGCAGGGCGTGTTTTGCGGTACATGGCGTCTCCTCCGGAGTCTGTCAGCCAATGTCAAATGTGCACCAGGGCGCTACCGAACACACGTCCTTGCAGGTGTTGTTGCCATTTCTTACACGTGCTCTCACAAACCCCCGGTGCAAATCGGGGCTGCCATACCAGAATGGGATATGCCCTGCATCCTGGCGGCGGTTGCCGACTGCGGAAACACTGCCTTTCTCAACTCTGGAGGACCATTCCATGAAGAATCCCGTGACCTTGCCGCGCCGGCACCTGCTCACCGGCAGCGCTGCCGCACTGAGCGCCCTGGGCCTCGCCGCATGGACAAGGGGGGTGCATGCCCAGGATGCGCCTGCTGCAGCGGCCAAGCCGCTGCCCGCCTATGCGGGATGGAAGAACCCTGCCAGCCTGATCGTGCACAGCAGCAGCACGCTGGAGACCCGCCGCGGGGCGTTCGGCACGGGCGTGGTCACCCCCTCGAGCCAGCTGTACATCCGCAACAACCTGCCTGCACCCGACGCCGCCATCCTGGCCGAGCGCGATGCCTGGACCGTGTCCATCGAAGGAGTGAAGTCGCCGCGTGCACTGACCCTGGCCGAGCTCAGGACCCTGGGCATCGAGACCGTGACCACCGTGCTGCAATGCTCGGGCAACGGACGCGGCTTTTTCCCCAGCAAGCCCAGCGGCACGCCGTGGACCGTGGGCGCCGCAGGCTGCGTGGTCTGGAGCGGGGTGCCACTGCGCAACGTGGTGGCTGCCCTGGGCGGCCTGGCGGGCGGTGCGGCCTACCTCACCGGCACCGGTGGCGAGAAACTGCCCGAGGGCGTGGATCCCCTCACGGTGGTGGTCGAGCGCTCGGTGCCCGTCAAGGCGCTGGACGATGCCATCCTGGCCTGGGAGATGAACGGCGAGCCCATGCCGCTGGCCCATGGGGGGCCGCTGCGCCTGATCGTGCCCGGCTACCAGGGCGTGAACAACATCAAGTACGTCAAGCGCGTGGCCTTTGGCGCCGAGCAATCCCAGGCGCGCATCATGTCGCACGGTTACCGCATGTCGCCGCCCGGCACCAAGGCCGGTCCCGAGCAGCCTTCGGTGTGGGAGATGACGACCAAGTCATGGATCAACGGCCCCCTGCCCGAGCAGGGCCCTCTCAAGGCCGGCATGGTGCAGGTGCACGGTGTGGCGTTTGGCGGCACGCGCGGCGTGAAGGGCGTGGAGGTGTCCGTCGATGGCGGCAAGACATGGCAGGCGGCCCAGCTCATCGGGCCTGACCTGGGCCGCTTTGCCTGGCGCCAGTTCGTGCTGCCCGTGCGCCTGGCCGCGGGTCCGCACGAACTGCTCAGCCGCGCCACGGACACGGCCGGCAACGTGCAGCCCGAGCAGCGCGAGGAAAACCTGGGTGGCTACAACAACACGAGCTGGCGCGACCACGGTGTGACCGTGACAGTCGCTTGAGGTGGTGAGCACTTTGCGCAACACGGCCGTAGCCGCGCTTGTGGCGCTGGTCGCCAGCGCCGCCTGGGCCGCCGACGCCAGCGAACTGGCGCGGGGCAAGGAGCTGTTCGGCAAGATCCAGCCGTCCTGTGCAGTGTGCCACACGCTGCAGGCGGCCGGGGCCGAGGGGCAGGTGGGCCCCATCCTGGACGAGCTCAAGCCCAACGCCGAGCGTGTGCTGCGGGCCCTGCGCGCGGGCATCGGCGTCATGCCCTCCTATGCCGACAAGCTCAGCGACAAGGACATGCGGGCCCTCGCGCACTTCGTGGCGCAGGCCAGCGGCGCTGCGCCTTGAAGTGCACTGGCCCCTTAGGCCTTGGTGTTCGCGGTCGCGGTGGGTAGCCGCGCGGGCGCGCTGTGCTGCGGCACGCCCGTGAACGCGAAGTCCAGCTCCGGCGCCAGGCCGCTCACGATGCGCGCCACCGACTTTCCCGAGCCGCAGGCATGCGTCCAGCCCAGGGTGCCGTGGCCGGTGTTGAGGAACAGGTTGGCGAGTTTCGTCTTGCCGATCAGCGGTACGTTGCTCGGCGTGGCGGGGCGCAGGCCGGTCCAGAACTGCGCCTGGCTGGCATCGCCCGCACCCGGGAACAACTGCTCCACGCGGCGCACGATGGCATCGCAGCGCACTTGGTTCAGGTCGCGGTTGTAGCCGTTGAGCTCGGCCGTGCCGGCAATGCGCAGGCGATCGCCGCGCGCGCTGGTGTAGCGTGAGAAGACCAGCTTGTACTCGTCGTCGGTGAGGCTCACCTGGTGCGCCATGGCCGCATCCTTGACCGGCATGGTCACCGAGTAGCCCTTGGCCGGGTAGATCGGCAGGTGGATGCCCAGGGGCTGCGCCAACAGCGGGCTGAACGAGCCCATGGCCAGCACGAAGGCGTCGCCGTGCACGCGCTCGAAGCGGCCTTCGGCGTTGGTGACTTCCACATGGTCGATGCGCCCGCCCACCTCGCGCAGCGCGGTGATGTGGTGGCCCAGGCGGAACTGCACGCCCGCGGCCTCGCACAGGCGCGCCAGCTCGCGCGTGAAGGTGTTGGCATCGCCCGATTCGTCCTCGGCGGTGTAGGTGGCGCCGGCCAGTTGCGGGCGGATGTGGGCCAGGGCCGGTTCGATGCGCACGGCCTCGTCGGCGCTGATGACCTGGCGCTCGCAGCCGAGCTGGCGCATCTGCTCTGCCGGGGCCAGGGCGCCATCGAACTCTTTCCGGTCGGTGTAGAAGTGCAGGATGCCCTGCGTGCGCTGGTCGTAGGCGATGCCGGTGGCGGCGCGCAGCTGCTGCAGCGTGTCGCGGCTGTAGGTGCCCAGGCGCACGATCTGCTCGATGTTGTGGCGCGTGCGTGCCGGTGTGCAGTTGCGCAGGAAGGACAGGCCCCAGAGCCACTGGCGCATGTCGGCACGGATGCGGAACAGCAGGGGCGCATCTTCCTTGCCCAGCCATTGCAGCACCTTGAGTGGGGCGCTGGGGTTGGCCCAGGGCTCGGCATGGCTCACCGAGATCTGTCCGCCATTGGCGAAACTGGTTTCCGCACCGGGAGCACCCTGGCGGTCGATGACGGTCACCTCGTGGCCAAGCTGTTGCAGAAAGTAGGCCGAAGTCACGCCGAGCAGGCCGGCGCCAAGAACGATCACACGCATTTTGAAAGCCTCTGAAAGGGCAATCGCCAGGCCTGCCGGTGTCGCTGTGGCTACGGAATGTCGATAGCGCGCAGCGGGCACGTCTTTGCCCGGCTGCCGCTCCCCCTGTCCTTGGTACCTGAGAGATTCACCGCAGGCCCCTCATGGGCTGCGGCTTGCTCCTTCGGTGCGCCACGTGGCGTGGCGGCTCTCCAGACGGCCTTGATGAATGGTGCAGTACGGAACCTGAGCGTGCATGGGAGTTTGCGCCTTCGGTGAAGCGGACGCTGCCGCTTGCTCTCCTGCGGTGGCCATTCTAGGGCGGTGCCAGCGCACAAAAGCGAACGCCGCAGCTAATGTGCGGCGTTCGTTGCTGATACAAGGCCCGGCGCGGGCCCTGTCGTTCCTCAGTTGCGGCGCGGATTGTCAGGGTTGCTGTCGCGGCGATTCGATACACCATCGCCATCGCGGTCCCTGTCATTGCGGTTGCTCACGCCATCACCGTCACGGTCCCAGCCGCCGCGACGCATTTCCCAGCGGCCATCGCGTTCCTGCCAGGTGGGCTGGCGATACGCGTAGCCAGGGCGGGCCTTCACCCAGTGGCCGGCGACCCACACGTGGCGGCCGCCACGCCAGTCCCAATGGCCTTCTTCCCAGATCTGACCGCGACGCGGACGTGGCACGGCTTCACGGCGGGGTGGTGGAGGGGCGGGGATCACCTGGTAGCCCTGAGGTCCCGACTGGATCACCACGGTGCCTTGGTGTGCCGGCTGGGCCGTGGCCACGGAAGAGAGGCTTGCCAGGGCCAGGGTGGTTGCAATGAGGGCTGCGTAAGTGGTTTTGTAAGCCATGGATGACTCCTTCTTCAATGTTGTTGTGTCGCCTCTGTATGGTGGACAGGCAGGGGCAACAAGTCTGTAGGTGCCGCGCCTTGCCCCCTGTAGGCGGGCGGGGCCGGTGCATGCGGTGCAACCGGCCTGCCGCCA
Source organism: Pseudomonadota bacterium (assembly GCA_040387235.1). Classification (GTDB taxonomy): domain Bacteria; phylum Pseudomonadota; class Gammaproteobacteria; order Burkholderiales; family Burkholderiaceae_C; genus Acidovorax. The sequence continues at coordinate 3,112 of JAZKEE010000016.1, read as the reverse complement.
TCAGTTGCGGTACGGGTTGTCCGGGCGGCGGTCGTGGCGGTTGGGCACGCCATCGCCATCGCGGTCCCAGCCGCCGGGGCGCATGTGGTGGCGGCCATCGCGCTCTTCCCAGCGCGGTTCGCGGTAGCTATAGCCAGGGCGGGCCTTGACCCAGTAGCCCTGGATCCAGACGTGGCGGCCACCGCGCCATTCCCAATGGCCCGGCACCCAGGCCATGCCACGGCGCGCGTGGGGCGGTGCTTCGTAGCGGGGAGGCGGCGGCGCGTGGTACTGCACCGGGGTGATCTGCAGCGGCGCCAGGGCGGGGCGCTGCACGGGATGCTGGTAGTAGGGGGCGTCGGTCTGGATGACGACGGTGGCGCTGGGGGATGCCAGCGCCGGGGCAACGGCACCCAGCGACAGCAAGGCCAGGGAAGCGACGGCGAGGGCGATGCGGGCCATGAAGGTCTCCTTGGAAATGATTCCTTGCGGAACCGGAGCCTTGATCGTGGGCTTTTTGCGTCAAGCCGGTGTAGTGCTCGTGCGAAGAGTTGTAAGTGAGTGTTGCGCAGCGGCCGCTCTTGCACCCGAAGCGTGATTTATGTCACATCAGCGGAGCAGCAGCGCCAGGGCCGGCGGCAGCACCAGCCAGAAGCCCGACACCGGCATCAGCACCACGCCGGCCAGCACCAGGGCCAGCAGGCACCAACCCATGGGCCGCAGGGCCACGGCCGGCTGGCTGCGCTCAAGGGCCGTCACTTCCCATGCCAGCAGGGCCAGCACGGCGCCGAACAGCAGGAACCAGACGGCGGCGCCCAGATGCATGTCGTCTGCCACGGCGTTGAACACGCCACGCTGCCACAGGATCTGCCACTGGGGGGTGAACATCACGGCCGCCGCCAGCGTGTGCAGCAGGGCCACGGCCAGCAGCCAGCGGCCCTTCCAGGGGCGGGCAGCAAGGGTGGAAAGGGACCAGAGAAGGCTGTGCACGGAATGCTCCTTGTAGTACGGGGACGGAGGGTGGTCAGTCGATCCAGCGGTCGGCCCGCGTGCGCACCTGCGCCCGGATTTCGGTCAGCAGGTGCATGAGCCCGAGCCAGGCGCGCTCGAACGACGGCAGTTCTGGCGGTACGCCGGCCAGGTGCCTGGCCAGCACTTTTTGCTGCGCCGCCACGGGTGCGGGCGGGCGGCTCTTGCCTGCGAAGTCGAAGACCGGCTCTGTGAAGGGTTCGGTCTGCCAGGCCTGCATGATGGAGAGGGCGGGCATCAGCTCATCGGTGAAGGTCCTGGCGTCCATCGATGCATCGACCAGCCCCAATGCCACGTAGGCCTGCAGCACCCCTTGGGCATGGCCTGGCGATGCTGGCTGCAGCAGCGCGCGCCAGGCCTGCAGCACCCCGCTGCGGAACGCGGGCGACAGCTCGCGCGTGCAGCCGAAATCGAGCACGCCGAGCTGCCCGTCCGGCAGGAACAGAAAGTTGCCCGGGTGCAGGTCCGCATGCATGTGCCCGAGGCTGAAGGTGCAGTGCATGAACCAGTCCCAAAGCAGTTGGCCGGCCTGGTTGCGTGCGGCCTGCGTGGGCTCGCCGCGCAGCCATTCACCCAGGTGCAGGCCCGGCAGGTACTGCTGTGTGAGCACCTGGGCGCGGGTGTGCGAGGCGATGGGCTGCGGCACCACGATGCCGGGCAGGGCCGCATGCTCGGCGAACCATTGCAGCTGCCGGGCCTCGTGCAGGTAGTCCACCTCGCGCTGCAGCGTGCGCTCTATCTCCTGCATCACGCGCTCCACCACCACATCGCCGGGCAGGGGCAGGTCGCTGTGTGCCAGGGCACGCAAGGTGGTGCGCAGCAGGCGCATGTCCGAGGCGATGGTGGTGGCAATGCCGGGGTACTGCACCTTGACCGCCACGGCACCGTGCCCGGCCAGTTCGGCGCGGTGCACCTGGCCCAGGCTGGCGGCGGCAAAGGCCCGGGGCTCGAAGCGGGTGAACAGGGCCTCGGGCTCCTGCCCGAAGGCCTGGCGGAACACCCGGCCCACCAGCGCGCGGTTGAGCGGCGTGGCCTGGTGGCAGGCGCGCGCCAGTTCGCGCCGCACGCCCTCGGGCAGAAAGCTGGTGTCCATGCTCAGGATCTGCGAGACCTTGAGCGCCGTGCCGCGCAACTGCCCCATGGCCTGGAACAGGATGCGGCCCATGGCCGCCTCGTGCCGGGCCTGGGCGTCCGCCTGTGCCGTTTCGTCGGCGTGGGCGGGCCGCATGCGCTGGCCCAGTTGTGCCAGGCCCAGGCGCGCGGCCGTGATGCCGGTGATGGTGCCGCGCGCGAGCGTGCCGGTGCGCGGAGGCTTGGCATGCGTCATGCGCGGGGCGGGCGTTGAGGGCTGGCAGCAGCCGGTGCGCCAGCATCCACCCGCGCCAGCAGGGCCCTTACGACGCGCCGATGGAACGGCGCGACCACGGCCATGTAGGCATGTCCCAGGGCGTTGTGGATGTGCACCACGGAGGAAATGGACAGCATGGCCTGCCCGTCCTGCATGCGCTTGTGCAGCGACACGTGCACGTTCAGGTGAAGGTCGTTCGCACCCATCACCACCTCGCGTTCGCCCAGGTGGCGAATCTCGAAGAAGCTCACCTGGTCACCCACGCGGTAGCCCGCCGTGGTGCGGCGGGTGCCGTCGTGCAGTTGCCCCACGTCCTTGAGGCCGACCATGCGCACCAGGCGGTTGCGCAGGGCCATGAGGGCGCGCATCCAGCCTGGCGTGCGTGCCACCATGTCCAGCCATGTCTGCAGCGCGCTGGTGTCGGGGAAGGGATCCGCGGTCTCGAAGCAGTCGAAGAACTGGGCGCCGGGCAAGTGCATGGCGACCACACTGCCCGAGGGGATGGCCGTGGCGCGGACGGTGCGGGCGGGGTTCATGGTGCGGCCTTGCGGGTACGGGGTTTGCGGGCGGGCTGGGGTGCTTCGGCCACCGGGGCCTGGGTGGCAGGGCGCTTGCGCGGCCCCCGCGGTGCTTGTTGCGCCGGCGGCGACTCCATCGTCTCCCCGAGTGCGTTCTTGGCCATGCGCAGCACGCCCACCAGCCCGCTGCCGTGCTGCATGAAGCGCGCCATCTGGCTGCGCAGCATGAAGCCGCCCA
>JAZKEE010000015.1:0-7892 GCA_040387235.1 Pseudomonadota bacterium | reverse complement strand
GTGCGCTGCACGGTGTGCGAGAACCAGTTCGAGTCCGAAGACATGGCGCGCTGCCCGGCCTACGGTGCGGCGATCTGCTCGCTGTGCTGCTCGCTCGAGTCGCGCTGCCACGACCGCTGCAAGACCGGCTCGCGCGCCACCGACCAGCTGCGCGCCGTGGCTGCGCTGCTGCTGCCGCGCCACTGGGCGGCCAAGGTCAATTTCCGCATGGGCCAGTACCTGATGGTGATGGTCTCGCTGTGCGCGGTGATGGTCTTCCTGCTCGGCGTGGTCTACGTGCAGGAGAGCCTGGAGACGCCCGCGCAGTTCCTGCGCATGCCGTTCTTCAAGGTGTTCGCACTGCTGGCGCTGCTGGCCGCGGTGTGCGCCTGGTGGGTGGTGCTGAGCACCGACAGCCGGCGCATGGCGCAGGACGAGTCCGAGCGGCAGACACAGCTGCTGCTGCAGGAGATCGAGGCGCACAAGCGCACCGACGCCGAGCTGCAGGCCGCCAAGGACCAGGCCGAATCGGCCAGCCTGGCCAAAACGCGCTACGTGGCCGGCATGACACACGAGCTGCGCTCGCCGCTCAACAGCATCCTCGGGTACACGCAGATCCTGCTCAAGAACCCGCACACCGATGGCTGGCTGCGCGAGAGCCTGTCCACCATCCAGCACAGCGGCCAGCACATGCATGCGCTGATCGATGGCTCGCTGGAGCTGGCACGCATCGAGGCCGGCCGCCTGCGCCTGGACCTGCTGCCCCTGCCCCTGCCAGAGCTGATCCAGAACGTGGAGGGCATGCTGCGCCCCCAGGCAGAGGCCAGGGGCCTGCGCTTCGTGGTGCAGACCGAGGGCAGCATGCCCGGATGGATACGGGCGGATGCCAAGCGGCTGCGCCAGATCCTGATCAACCTGCTGTCCAACGCGGTGCGCTTCACCGAGCGCGGCGAGGTGCGCCTGCGCCTGGACTTTCGCCCGCATGTCTCGCGCATCGAGGTCATCGACACCGGCATCGGCATCGAGCCGCAAGACCTTGAACGCATCTTCCTGCCGTTCGAGCGCGGCAGCGCCGGCCGCCGCGCCAGCGAGGCCGGCACCGGCCTGGGCCTGACCATCACGCACCTGCTCACACAGCTCATGGGTGGCGAGCTGACGGTGGCCAGCACGCCCGGCCAGGGCAGCACCTTCACCGTGCGCCTGTACCTGCCCGGCATCTCGCCCGACCCGGCATGGCGGCCGGCCCACATGGTGGCCCTGCGCCCGGTGATCGGCCACATCGCCCCGCGCCGCACCCTGCTGGTGGTGGACGACCAGCCGCTGCAGCGCCAGCTGCTGGCAGGCCTGCTGGTGCCTCTGGGCTTCATCGTGCGCGAGGCGGCCAGTGGACGCGAGTGCGTGGAGATCGTGCGCCAGACCCCGCCGGACCTGGTGCTGCTCGACATCTCCATGGACGACCTCGACGGCTGGCAGACCGCTGCGCTGCTGCGCACGCTGCGCCCGGCTGCCGAGCTGCCCATCGTCTTCGTCTCGGCCAACCAGTTCGACCACGAGCCCGGGCGCCTGGCCGCGGTGCAGGTGCAGGGCTTCGTGGGCAAGCCGGTGATCGAGTCCGAACTGCTGCGCGCCCTGCAGGCGGCGTTGCAGATCGAATGGGTGCACGACAACACGCCCCAGCCCCTGCCTGCGCCGGCCCGTCCTGGCGGCGACCCGCCCCCTTCTCCCGCCAGCCTGCCCCAGGACCTGCGCGACGACCTGACCCGCCTGGCACGCCAGGGCCAGGCCGGCGCCGTGCGCGAGCTGCTGCGCCAGGCAAACACCGGGCTGCCGGCGCATGCCGCCGCCCTGGCCGTTCTGCAGGCCTGCGCGGACCGTTTCGACTTCGAGGCCCTGGCCCGACACCTTCGCGAACCCGACCATGAACAGTCCCTTTGACCCCGCCCCGGCCGGCCCGGCGGAACCCGGCCAGCGCGTCATCCTCGTGGTGGACGACGCGCTGGACACCCTGCGCATGCTCTGCGACGCGCTCGCCGCAGAAGGTTACGCCGTGCTGGCAGCCCGCGATGCGCAGGAGGCGCTGCAGCGCTTTGACATGGTGGTGCCCGACGGCGTGCTGCTCGACGCGGTGATGCCGGGCATCGATGGCTTCGCGCTGTGCCGCCAGCTCAAGGCCACGCCCCCGTGGTCGCACGTGCCCATCGTGTTCATGACCGGACTGTCGGAAACGGCGCAGATCCTGCAGGGATTCGACAGCGGCGGGGTGGACTACGTGGTCAAGCCGCTGCGCATACCCGAGGTACTGGCGCGCCTGGCGACCCACGTGCGCAACGCCCAGGCCACGCGCATGGCGCGCGAGGCGGTGGACGTGGCCGGCCTGGGCGTGGTGGTGCTGGACGGCCAGGGCCGCGTGGCCTGGCGCTCGCCCCAGGCCACGCGCTGGCTGGAGGCGGCCTTTGCCGACGATGCAGCGCCGGCCGAACGCGCGGCCGCCTGGCTGGTGTTGGCGCGCCAGGAGGGCGAGCAGACACTGCCCCTGGCCGGCGGCCGCCAGCTGCTGGCCCGGCACATGGGCGCCAGCGGCCTGGCCGAATCGATGCTGCTGCTCAGCCACGCCCCGGCCGAGGCCGCGGCGCCTCGCCATCTGCAGCAGGTGGCCCTGACCCCGCGCGAGACCGAGGTGCTCTCGTGGCTGACCAAGGGCAAGACCAACCGCGATATCGCCGACATCCTGGGCATGAGCCCGCGCACGGTGAACAAGCACCTGGAGCACATCTTCGAGAAGCTGGGGGTGGAGACACGCACCGCCGCAGCAGCCATCGCGGGGCAACTGCTGCAGGGCTGATGCGGTTGTGCGACCGGGGCGGTACTGAGAGAGGCGCGGGCGCTATTTCATGCCGAACACGATGATGGCTGTGACCGCCACCACCCCGATGACGACCAGGCCCACCACCTGTACCACCATCTCGGCACGGATGAGGTTGACCCAGAAGCCACCGCCTGCAGGCAGCGACAGTTTCTTATCCTGGTTTTGATCCATGCTGGCTCCTTGATTGACTGTTTTCAGTCTAAGCAGCCTGTGCATCCCCGGGGTAACAAAGCGCACATTGCGTGCAACATCAGACCTGTGCAGCCCCTTGTGCACTGGCCGGCAGGCCGAACACGTGGTCGAACACCCAGTTGAAGACAAAGGTGTAGCACAGGAAGAACACAATCATGCCGATGTCCATCACCAGCGCCTGCCACAGACTGATGCTGAACCACCAGGCAAAGATCGGCACCAGAGTGACCACCAGGCCCATCTCGAAGCTCACGGCATGCACCACGCGGCGGGCAGCGCTGCGCCCGCGCACCTCCTGCCGAGCCTCCCAGCGCTCGAAAGCCCAGTTGAACAACAAGTTCCACGCCACGGCGATCAGGGCTGCCACCGCGGCGATCACGCCGGCATGCGCCGCACCCTGGCCCGAGAGAAAGGCCAGCCCCGCCGTGGCGGCGGCGATGGCGATGAGTTCGTACAGCGTGACGTAGACGACCCGGCGCTTGACGCCCTGCAGGCCGGCGGCAGCCTGCGATGCGGCCAGGGAGGTGGTGGTGTTCTGCGATTCCATGGGCAGGACTTTATGTGCCAATGGCTGATATAAAAAGTTAGCTTATGTCAGTTTTTCTGATAGATTGAGTCCGCTATGGCTTTTTCGTCGGACAACATCCAGGTCTTCCTGTCCGTGCTGGACCAGGGCTCGTTCTCGGCCGCCGCCCGCAGCCTCTCGCGCGTGCCCTCGGCCGTGAGCATGGCCATTGCCCACCTGGAGGCAGAACTGGACATGCCGCTCTTCGACCGCAGCGGCCGCGAGCCACGGCCCACGGCGGCCGCACGGGCGCTGGAGCCCCAGGCGCGGCTGCTGGCCGGGCAGCTGCAGCAGCTCAATGCCCAGGCGCTGTCGCTCACGCAGGGGCTGGAGGAGCGGCTCACGGTGGCGATTGCGCCCGAGCTGCTGGCCTCGCGCTGGACGGAGCCGATTGCCGCCCTGGCGCGCGAATACCCGCTGCTGCAGGTGGAGGTGCTGGCCGCACCGCAGGTGGATGCGCTTTCGCTGCTGCACACCGGGCGCGCGCAGTTGGCGCTGGTGTTCGAACGGCCCAGCATCGACGGTCGCGAGGGCTTCCAGGAAGTGGGCAGCGAAACCCTGGTGGCGGTGATGGCGCCCGACCACCCGGTGCTGCAGGCTGCCCGCGATGCCGCCACGGAGCGCGGCGAGCCGGCCGCACTGGCACAGCTGCGAGAAGAACACCTCACGACCACGCGGCAGATCGTGGTGGCCAGCCGCGATCTGGCGCAAATCGACCGGCGCTTCGTCTTCGCCCGCCACCACTGGCGCACCGACAACCACCTGGCCGCCCTGGGCCTGATCGAAGCCGGCCTGGGCTGGGGCTGGCAGCCGCGCGCCCTGGTGCAGCCGCGCATCGACGCGGGCACGCTGGTGGAGATGCCGTTCGAGAACCTGAGCAACGGCACGGCGCTCTGGGTGGACGTGGTCTGGTCCAAGGAGCGGCCGCTCGGCCTGGGCGCGCGGCGCTTCGTGGAACTGATGTCGCACGATGCCCAGCGCGGCGGACATCCGCCAGAGCAGACTTGCTCCCCCCCAGCGTGAGGCATCGGCCCCCTTCAGAACACGCGTGACTCGCCGTCCTGCGGTATCCACAGCCGCTGCTGCACGCCGGCCTTCGCAGCAAGGCCCGCCAGGCCGGAGCGCGTGGTCGGGCAATGGTCGAGTGCCTCCAGGTGGTTGGCCACCACCATGCCGGGGGCCCATGCGCAGGCATCGATCACATCTTTCCCGTCCATGAGGATCTCGCCCCCCAGGTCGAAGCGGGCGCCGCCGGCCGGCAGCACCGCCACGTCGGGCCGCAGCCGCGTGAGGCAGTCGCGCACTTCGGGGGTGAGCACGGTGTCCCCGGCGATGTAGACGCTGGGCTCGTCCGGCATCTCGATCAGGTAGCCATGGCCATGCTCCATGAGGCGGCCGACCCAGCCGCGCCCGTGCAGGCAGGCGATGGGGGTGATGTGCCCGCTGCCCAGGAAGGGCTGGCGACCAGTGCCCGCCAGTGGCTGCACCAGCAGGCCGCGCGTGGCGAGGTAGTCCGCATCGCGGGGCATGCAGGCCACGGGCGTGCCCTTCCCGCGCAGGAACTGCTTGCCCACCCGGTCCAGGTGGTCGAAGTGGCCGCGCTGGCAGTGGGTGATGAGGGCGTGGGTCACGCGGCCCAGCACGGCGTCGGCCCCTTCGGGCAGCTCCACGATGGGATTGCGGCGGCGCGTGCCGCCCAGGTAGCGCAGCGTGGGCAGGCCGCCCTCGGGGGAGAGCATGGGGTCGATCAGCAGGGCCACGGGCGAGCCCCGGGCGGTGAATTCCAGCACGATGGTGGCGTTGCGCAATTGGGTGATCTTCATGGTGGTGGCTGCAGGTGCAATGGATGAAGCCCTATTGTTCAAAGGCCCTCGCCTGGTGAAAATGGCCTGAATGGACAATTCATTGCCAATCCATGCCACACCCGGGCGCTGACCTCACCATCCCTGCACGCCCCTTGCGCCTGGCCCTGCTGCTCTACGAAGGCTGCATGCCCGCGGGCCTGTTTGCCACGGCCGACATGGCGCGCGCGGCCAACCTGCGCGCAGGGCGGCCACTGTTCGACGTGCAGTGGGTGGGCCTGGGCACGCAGCCGGTGCCCACCTGGCAGGGGCCGGCCCTGCAGCCCGCCACCACCTTGGACCTGGCGCAGGCCGATGCCGTCCTGGTGCCGGGCCTGTGGCTGTCCGCACCCGCCGAGGTGCGCGACCAGTTGCGCCCCCTGCAGCCCCTGGTGCGGGCGCTGCGCGCCCTGCCGCGACGCACCCAGCTGTGGAGCTACTGCGCCGGGGTGGTGCTGCTGGCCGCCAGCGGTCGGCTCGATGGCCATGCGGCCACGGCCACCTGGTGGTTGCAGGCGGCGCTCGAGCAGGAGTTCGCGGGCGTGCAGTGGCGCTTCGACGAGCCCCTGGTGGCGCATGCGGTGGCCACCACCGCCGCCGGGGCCAGCGGCTACCTGCCGCTGATGCTGCACGCGCTGGCCGCGCGGCTGCCGCCCCGGGCGGTGCAGGACCTGCAGGAGGTGCTGATGCTGCCCCGCCCGCGCGCGACCCACCCGGTCTTTGCCGGGCTGGACCTGATGGCCCAGGCGGAGCCGACCCTGCGCAGCGCCATGCTCTGGGTGCAGCGCAGCCCGGCCCAGGGCCTGTGCCTGGCCAACCTCGCAGCGGCCATGCACCTGTCTACCCGCACCCTAGCGCGGCGGGTGCGCGAGCACACGGGCCTGTCTGCGGCACACTGGATGCGCCGCATCAAGTTGCGGCAGGCCGGCGATGCCCTGTGCCAGACCCGCCATCCGCTCAAGCGCATTGCCCAGGACCTGGGCTTCGCCAGCGAGGCGGGCCTGCACCGGGCCTTCACCCATGCCACCGGCCAGACACCGCTGGCCTACCGCATGGCCCATGGCAGCCGTTGACATCCTTTCCCCCAACCCAACGGAGAAGCACACCATGACCCCTCCCTTCCAGAGCAGCAGCAAGGCCTTCGGCGAGCGCCTGTCGGCCTGGCAGCCCAAGGCCGGCGGCAAGAAAGGCAAGGCCTCGTCCCTGGCCAGCTGGGATCCAGGCGCCAAGCCGTTCTCCGAGGGCAGCAAGGCGGTGGACAAGGCCGCCGTGGAAGCCCTGGCGCTGGAGCTGGATGAACTGCAGAACCTGTTCTATGCCGACAAGCGCTACAAGCTGCTGGTGGTGCTGCAGGGCACCGATACCTCAGGCAAGGACGGCACCATCCGCGGCGTGTTCGGCCGCATGAGCGCCCTGGGCGTACGCACCGTGGGCTGGAAAGCGCCCACCGAGACGGAACTGGCGCACGACTACCTCTGGCGCATCCACCAGCAGGTACCGCAGGCCGGCGACATCACCGTCTTCAACCGCAGCCACTACGAGGACGTGCTGGTGCCCGTGGTCAACGGCTGGATCACGCCCGAGCAGCAGCAGCAGCGCCTGGCCCACATCAACGACTTCGAGCGCATGCTCAGCGAGACCGGCACCATCGTGCTCAAGTTCCTGCTCCACATCAGCCCCGAGGAGCAGCGCCTGCGCCTGCAGGAGCGCCTGGACGACCCGGCCAAGCACTGGAAGTTCAGCATGGGCGACATCGAGGTGCGCAAGCAGTGGAAGGACTACCGCCTGGCCTACGACACCCTGCTCAACGCCACGCACACGCCCTGGGCACCCTGGACCATCGTGCCGGCCGACTCCAAGACGCACCGCAACCTGATGATCGCCACCGTGCTGCGCCAGGTGCTGCAGAGCCTGGAGTTGCGCTACCCGCAGGGCGACCCTTTGCTGGCCGGGTTCAAGGTGGAGTGATCTCGGCCCCCAGGCCATGGATGGGGGCCCCGTACGACCCCTCTCGGACGCAGGAGGGCAGCCTCCAAAGAGGGATCGGCATGTTATGCATCAAATGCATAAACCTGTAACACTCTGGCCTTGGACAGCTTTCGGGGGCAGGCATAAGCTTCGTGGCTTGAACTTATCCCACAAGGAAATTCACCATGTCGCAATCTTCCGGCGCTCCGGCCACCAGCTCCAAGTTGGGCGCTGTCCATACCCTGCCTTCGTACCTCCAGGCGGACAACCTCGGCCCCTGGGGTGTTTACCTTCAGCAGGTGGACCGCGTAACGCCCTACCTCGGCCACCTGGCCCGCTGGGTCGAGACCCTGAAGCGCCCCAAGCGCGCGCTGATCGTGGACGTGCCGATCGAGCTGGACAACGGCACCATCGCCCACTTCGAAGGCTACCGCGTGCAGCACAACACCTCGCGCGGCCCGGGCAAGGGCGGCGTGCGCTT
>JAZKEE010000014.1:0-3344 GCA_040387235.1 Pseudomonadota bacterium | reverse complement strand
GCGCCGCTGACGGACTTGAAGCCCGCCGAGGTGGAGCAGCTCAAGGCGCTGATCGACAAGCTGGGCCCGCAGTAAGCGCCTGAAAGGGCCTGGATCCCCGGGCCCTTTTTCATTTCTTGATCTCCAATCGCCTGGCCGTGCACGGGCGAGTGGATTTTCCCTGCGGCACGCACCTACATCCTCAAACACAACAATGGAGACAGACAAGATGTTCAAGAAAATCGTCCTCGCAGCCGCTACAGCCGTGGCCATTGCAGCCCTCACCGGTTGCGCCAGCCACACGCCTGCGGCCTCGTCCGCCTCGTCCGAGCAATCGGTGGCGGCCGCAGCCGAGCGCCTGCGCGTGGCCATGATCGATCCCACGCAGGCCGCCCTGGCTCCACTGGTGGCGGATGACCTGAGCTACGGCCATTCGGGCGGACGCGTGGACACCAAGGACAGCTTCATCGGCGACCTGCTCGCCGGCAAGTCCGACTTCGTGACCATTGCCATCACCGACCAGACCATCAAGGTGGTGGGCAACACCGCCATCGTGCGCCATACCCTCACGGCCGACACCAACGACTCGGGCAAGCCCGGCAAGGTGCAGATCAAGATCCTGGGTGTCTGGCAGCAGCAGGGCAGCAGTTGGAAGCTGCTGGCCCGCCAGGCGGTGCGTGTAGCGACATAAGATCGCCACCATGGGCTGCAGCACAAACACTGCGGCCCGCCTTTTTGCAACGGCCGGCCCGGTTTTCCGGGACTGGCCCATTTTCTTTTCTTCATGACCCAGCCAAAACCCCGCATCCTGCAAATCGCCCGCCTGCCCCTGCCCGCGCTGGAAGCCGACCTGGCCGCCCGCTATGACGTGGTGTGCCTGTCCGACCAGGCCGACCCGGCCGCCTTCCTGGCCGCGCACGGCGCCAGCTTCACAGGCGTGGCGACCTCGGCCTCCATCGGCCTCAAGGGCGAGGTGATCGCAGCACTTCCCAAGCTGCAGGTGGTGAGCAGCTTCGGTGTGGGTTTCGATGCGCTGGACATTGCGGCCTGCCAGGCGCGCGGCATCCCCGTGGGCTACACGCCCGACGTGCTCAACGACTGCGTGGCCGACATGGCCTTTGCACTGATGCTCGACGTATCGCGCGGTGTGGCCGCCAGCGACCGATTCGTGCGCCGCGGCGATTGGCCCAAGGCCCGCTACGCGCCGCTCACGCGCGTGTCGGGCAAGCGCCTGGGGATCGTCGGCATGGGCCGCATCGGCCTGGCCGTGGCCGAGCGCGCCACGGGCTTTCGCATGGAAGTGGGCTACTACAACCGCAGGCCCGTCGAAGGCTCTGCGCTGCCCCGCCTCGAATCCCTGCTGGCGCTGGCGCAATGGGCCGACTACCTGGTGCTCACCGTGGCCGGCGGCGCCTCCACCCGCCACATGGTCAACCGCGAGGTGCTGGACGCGCTGGGCCCCAAGGGCTACCTGATCAACGTGGCCCGCGGCACCGTGGTGGACGAGGCCGCGCTGGTCGAAGCCCTGCAGCACAAGCGCATCGCTGGCGCCGGCCTCGACGTGTTCGAGAACGAACCCTCCGTGCCCGCAGCCCTGATGGAGCTGGACAACGTGGTGCTCACCCCGCACACCGCCAGCGCCACCCACGAAACCCGCCGCGCCATGGCAGACCTCGTGCTGGAGAACCTGGAATCGTTCTACGCCACAGGCGCCGTGCGCGTCCCGGTGCCGGTCGCCTGACGTAAAAAAGCCCCCGCCGGCATGCACCGGCGAGGGCCGAAAAAAGGTGCGCCGCCAGGCGGCGCACCATCCCGGTCGTTACTTCAACACGCCCTTGGAAATGTCCATGATCATGCGCGTGGCCAGGTACAGGCGCGGCACGATGGTGTTGACCTGCACGTACTCGGCGTCGTTGGAGTGGGCGCCGTAGCCCGACAGGCCCATGCCCTCGACGACGGCGCCCTTGTTCTTCAAGGCCGCGAAGGCCGCATCGGTACCGCCGCCGGTGGCCTTTTCGACCACGCTGAGCGGCAGGCCCAGTTCCTGGTAGATGACCTTGCCGTAGCCGGCCACGCGGCGCGATGCCTCGCTGGCTTCGAGCGGTGGGCGGCGCACCTCGAACTTCACGTCCACCTTGGAGGCGGGGATGAGCTTGGTCTTGATCTTCTCCTGCAGCGATTTTTCCAGCCCGTCGAAGTCCGCCACCTTGAGCGCACGCGCATCGGCCTGGGCCGTGGCCTCGGCGGGAATCACGTTGCGGTTGGTGCCGGACTTGGAGACGGTCCAGTTGAGCTTGAGGCCCTCGTCGTTCTTGGAAAGGTCCTTCATCTGCAGCAGCTGGTGCGACAGCTCGTACAGCGCGTTCACGCCGTCCTCGGGCTTGGCGCCGGCGTGCGATGCCTTGCCCTGCACCGTGATGTAGGCCGCGCCGATGCCGCTGGTGGCCAGGCGCAGCGTACCGTCGGTGCCGCCGCCTTCGAAGGAGAAGACCACGTCCTGGTCGGCGGCCACGCGGGTGATGGTGCTGCGCCATCCGGGTGAGCTGATTTCCTCGTCGCCGTTGATCAGCACCGTGAGCGTGCCGTAGTCCTTGAAGTTGAGCTTGTGCAGCAGGGCCACGGTGTGGATGATCAGGGCCACGCCCTGCTTGTCATCCGAGATGCCCAGGCCATAGGCCTTGTCGCCTTCGATGCGAAAGGGCTGGTCCTTGAGCATGCCCTTGAGGTACACCGTGTCCATGTGGGCAATGAGCATGATCTTCTTGCTGCCCGTGCCCTTGAACACGGCCTGCACGGCGGGGCCGACCTTCTCGGGCGTGTCGTCCAGGCGGTAGACGTCGTTGGTCTGCAGCACCTCCACCGTGCCGCCCAGTTGCTTGAGCGGAGCGGCGATGCGGTTGGCGATCTGGTTCAGGCCCTCGATGTCCTTGCTGCCCGACTCGATGTGCACCAGGTCGCGCAGGGTGTCGAGCAGGGGCTGCTGTTCCTTTTGCGCCAGGCCATGCACCTCAGCCACGGGGGCGGCGTGGGCCATGGCGGCGGCGAAGGCCAGGGAGAGGGAGGCGATCAGGGGACGGAGGGGATGGGACATGGTTTGGCTGCTGGCAGCAAGTGAATGGCGAAGTGTGATTATGTTGCTGTTGGTTGGTGCTTTGCTGGTTGCATGCCTTGGTTGAGGGCGGAAGCCGGGGTGTGCGCCCGGCGGCGTGGCTGTTTTGACGGTGTGCCTTTGCCAAGGGCGGGAGCCGGGTCTCGGCCCGGCGGCCGAGGTACTTCTTCTTTGCTTCGCCAAAGAAAAGTACCCCAAAGAAAGGCGACCCCGCTGCCCGTGTCCCCCTCGCACTGCGTACGAGGGGGCAGCCTGC
>JAZKEE010000013.1:0-2137 GCA_040387235.1 Pseudomonadota bacterium | reverse complement strand
TCACCTTCTTCCCGATGCACTTCCTGGGCCTGGCCGGCATGCCCCGCCGCTATGCCGACTACCCCATGCAGTTTGCCGATTTCAACGCCATCGCATCGGTCGGTGCCTTTGGCTTCGGTCTGATGCAGGTGTACTTCTTCCTGGCCGTGGTGCTGCCCGCCATGATGGGCAAGGGCGCAAAGGCCCCTGCCAAGCCATGGGATGGCGCCGAAGGCCTGGAATGGGAAGTGCCATCGCCCGCACCGTTCCACACCTTTGAAACCCCACCCAAGCTGGATGCCACGGCAACCCGCGTGATCGGCTGAAGCACCATGCCCACGACCCCCGAACAGAAGAAGAGCAACCTGCGCCTGGGATTGATCCTGGCGTCGGTGGCTGCCGTGTTCTTCATCGGGTTCATGGTCAAGATGGTCCTCTTGTCCTCCCGCTGAAGAAGACACTGGGCCCCATGCCATGAACCTGCGCCGCGAAAATGCCAAGATGGTGGGCAAGCTGCTCGTGATCGCGGCTGGCATGTTCGCCTTCGGCTATGTGCTGATCCCCATCTACAAGCACATCTGCGAGATGACGGGGATCAACATCCTGTCGCTGTCCGAGCGCCAGGTTCCCGGCAACGGCGTGGCCGGCAAGGACGTGAAGGTGCCCGCCAACACGCAGGTGGACAAGAGCCGCACCATCACCGTCGAGTTCGACGCGAATGCGCGCGGCCCCTGGGACTTCAAGCCCGCCCAGCGCTCGGTGCAGGTGCACCCCGGCGAGTTGACGACGGTGATGTACGAGTTCCAGAACGTGCAGAACCGCCGCATGGCCGCCCAGGCCATCCCCAGCTACGCACCACGCCAGGCGGCCGCGCATTTCAACAAGCTTGAGTGCTTCTGCTTCAACCAGTACGTGCTGGAGCCGGGCGAGAAGAAGCAATGGCCCGTGGCCTTCGTGATCGACCCGCGCCTGTCCAAGGACGTCACGACGATCACGCTGTCTTACACCTTCTTCGAGGTGGGCGGCAAGACGCCCGCTGCGCCCGAATCCACGGCGGCAGCCCCCGCGCTGCAGCACCCTGCGCAAGGAGCCGGATCATGACCGACAAGCCGGTACTGCCCCACCCCGCTCCCGTGGCGCCGTCGCCCGTGCAGCGCAAGGGCTCGCTGCTGCGCACCATCCGCGCCGTGGCCTGGTCGTTCATCGGCCTGCGCAAGGGCAGCGAATATGCGCAGGACGTCGAGAAGCTCAACCCGGTGCACATCATCGTGGTCGGGCTGGTCGCGGTGTTCCTGCTGGTGATCGGGCTGATCACCCTGGTGAATTTCATTGTGTGACGGCGGCATACCGAGCGCCCCCACGAGTACCGATAACAAAAGATTTTGAGATTCAGGAGCTGAAATGAGTGCATCAAGCCACGGAACGACCCCGTACTACTACGTGCCCGCCGAGTCGCGCCATCCGGCGATGGCGGCTGCCGGCCTGTTCTTCGTGATCCTGGGCGCAGGCCAGTGGATCAACGGCCACGACTGGGGCAAGTACTCCCTGGCGCTGGGCCTGGTCTGGTGGCTGTTCGTGCTGTACCAGTGGTTTGGCGACGCCATCCGCGAAAGCGAAGGCGGCCTGTACGGCCACAAGATCGACCTGTCGTACCGCTGGAGCATGAGCTGGTTCATCTTCTCGGAGGTGATGTTCTTCGGCGCCTTCTTCTCGGCCCTGTGGTGGGCGCGCGCACACTCGGTGCCGGCCCTGGGCAGCCTGGACAACGCGCTGCTGTGGCCCGACTTCAAGGCCGTGTGGCCCAGCCTCGCTGCCGGCGCCACGGCCTCGCCTGCCGGCATTGTCGAGCCCTTCCAGACCGTGGGCCCCTTCTGGCTGCCCACCATCAACACCGCGCTGCTGCTGACCTCGGGCGTGACGCTGACCATCGCCCACCACGCACTGCGCGAAAACCACCGCGGCAAGACCATCGGCTTCATGTGGGCCACCGTGCTGCTGGGCTTCGTCTTCCTGTGCGTGCAGGGCTACGAGTACTACCACCTGTACACCGACCTGAACTTGAAGCTCAGCTCGGGCGTGTTCGGCTCCACCTTCTTCATGCTCACCGGCTTCCACGGCTTCCACGTGTTCCTGGGCATGCTGATGCTGCTGTTCATCA